>JBEIFV010000046.1:0-35842 GCA_040382235.1 Burkholderiales bacterium | reverse complement strand
TCATCTCGAGCACTACACGATCCACCAGGAGGAAACTGTGCTCTATGGACGGCAACGCCGTCATTGAGCGCAAGTCTCGCCTGACGGCGCGCGGCCGCGCGGCAAGTGGGACATGCGCCAGCCGCGTTACACACGCGGCGCGCGCCACGCGAACACCAGCGCCGCCCACCCAACAATGGTCGCCAGCGCGGCAAGAAACGCCCACCACACGCCCCAGTCGACACTGAACCAGTAGATCAGGACAAAGGCGAACGGATAAATCACGATGCCCTGCATCGCGGTGGCCAGGGCGGCCGCGGTAGCAGCTGCGCCGACGCGCGGCTGCATGAGGATGATCGAGGTGGTAAGCACCAGCGGAAACGCAGCGAGCAAGCCGGTCCAGTCCGGGCCGATGGTGTGACTGAGCGTCACGACCACACCGGCCACCAACCCCCCGAACAGGGCACGCAAAGGCAGGTCGAACCAGCGTTTGGCGCCGGCCGGAAGTTTGCCGCCGGAAAGCGCGTGCCGCGTCGCCAGCGAACTGATCACCAAAGCAAGCGTACTGACCAACAGTAATGGCAGCGGCGCGGGGTTCCAGTGCCGCTCCAGCCACGCAACGGCGAATAGCGCAAGCAATGCCAGACCGAGGCTTGCAACCATGGGCATGCGCCGTGCCAGCAACACGTACACCATGCCGAATGCCGCCACTGCGGTATTGGCGGCAACGCTGCCAAGCGCGCTGGCGGCAACGAATTGCGGCGATGCGGTGAGCGCCAGCATGACATACGCGGGACCCACCGAAATCGGCATGGCCATGATCAGGCCGGCGACCAGTGGCCCGCTTTTCTCGGCCATGGCCGCGGCAGACAACACCACGGTGGCCGCGAAAACCACCTTGAGCGCGATCGACAGCCAGAGCGGAGCGTCACTCACCTGCAACTACGATGCGACCGGCGCGATACAGGCTGGAACACGCCCGGCGCCAAGAAAACACCGAATCCGTCCGCAGGTTGGCGACACCGCTTTTGCAAGCGGCCGAATTGAATGGGACTTTCGTTCGGGAGACAGCCTTCCAGGGACATATTCAGCGTTTTCCTAGGCCAACCACATGCGCGCATTGCGGAACATGCGCATCCACGGCCCGTCCTCGCCCCAGCCAGTTGGCGACCAGGACTGTTGCACGGTGCGAAAGGCGCGCTCGGGATGCGGCATGAGGATGCCGAAGCGTCCGTCCGCGGTGGTATAGCCGTTGATGCCGCCGGCCGAGCCATTCGGGTTGTACGGATAGGCCTCTGTGGGTGCGCCGCGATTGTCGATATAGCGGATCACCGGAATCGCCGCAGCGGCATCGCCTTGCTGCGAAAAATCGCCAAAACCTTCGCCGTGCGCGGTTGGCACAGTGATGCGGCTGCCGACCATGCCGCCGAAGAAAATCGAAGGCGACTCCAGCACTTCCACTGTGACAAAGCGCGCCTCGAACTGCTCGCTGCGATTCTTGGTGAAGCGCGGCCAGGCGCTGGCGCCCAGAATCAGGCTGGCGAGATTGGCCATCATCTGGCAGCCGTTGCAAACGCCGAGTGCGAATACGTCGGACCGTGCGAAAAAGCCTTCGAAATCGGCGCGCGCACGCGGATTGAACAAAATCGACTTGGCCCAGCCAGCGCCACCACCCAGCACGTCGCCATAGGAGAATCCACCGCAGGCGGCAAACGCCTTGAAGTCCGCCAGCGATACGCGCCCACTGATGATGTCGCTCATGTGCACGTCGTAGGCGGCGAAGCCCGCGCGGTCGAAAGCTGCGGCCATTTCGACGTGGCCGTTGACGCCCTGCTCGCGCAGGATCGCGATCTTCGGACGCGCACCGCTGGCGATCATGGGGCACGCAATGTCGTCGGCCGGATCGAAGCTGAGCGATGGGCTCAGGCCCGGATCGTCGACATCGGCGGCGGCGTCAAACTCCTGCTGCGCGGTCTGCGGGTTGTCGCGCAGCGCCTGCATGCGGTAGCTGGTCTCGCTCCAGACGCGCAGCAATTCAGCGCGCGGCAATGCGAAAACCGGCTTGGCGTTGCGTACAAAGCGGATCTCGTCACGCTTGTTGGGCGAGCCGATCACGAAAGTGGATTGCCCAAGGCCCCATTGCTGCAGACGCGCGATGATCGCATTGCGTTCGCTCGACCGCACTTGTATCACCGCTCCAAGCTCTTCGCAGAACAGGGCCGAGAGCATTTTGTCGTTGGCGCGCCCCTTGAGCATGTCCGTCTTGATCTCGAAGCCGTCGTGGTCGGTACTGGCGGCATCCCAGCACAGCGTATCGAGATTGATCGTCACGCCCGTATGGCCGGCAAACGCCATTTCACAGGCGGTGGCGAAGAGGCCGCCGTCGGAGCGGTCATGGTAGGCCAGCAAGCGGCCTTCGCCATTGAGTGTCTGGATGGCGCGGAAAAACGCGGTGAGAAGTTGGGGGTCGTCAAGATCGGGCACCACGTTGCCGAAGCGGTTCCAGGCCTGCGCCAGCGCCGAGAAGCCCATGCGCTGCTGCCCGCAACCGAGATCAAGCAGAATCAGCGAGGTTGGCCCGACTTCGGTGCGGAGTTGCGGTGTCAAAGAGCGCCGCACGTCTTGCACCGGTGCAAATGCGGAAATGATCAGCGACAGCGGTGCGGTCATCTCGCGCGGCCCTTGACCATCGTCCCATGCCGTTTTCATCGACATCGAATCCTTGCCCACCGGAATGGCCACGCCCAGCGCGTTGCACAGTTCGACTGTCACCGCTTTGACCGTGGCGTAGAGCGCCGCGTCCTCTCCGGTTTTCGCGTAGCCGGCGGCAGCCATCCAGTTGGCCGACAGTTTGATGCGCCCGATGTCGCCGATATCGGCTGCCGCCAAATTGGTGATCGCCTCGCCGACCGCCATGCGGCCGGACGCCGGAGCATCGAGCATGGCAAGCGGCGTGCGCTCACCCATGGCGAATGCCTCTCCGGCATAGCCCTTGAAATCACGCAATGTCACCGCACAATCAGCCACCGGCACCTGCCAGGGCCCGACCATCTGGTCGCGCGAGCACAGACCGCCCACGGTGCGGTCGCCGATGGCAATCAGGAATGTCTTGGCGGCCACCGCCGGCATGCGCAGGACACGCGGCACCGCCTCGGCCAGACTGATATCGGCCAGATCAAGGCGCGGAAAATCACGCGCCACGCTGCGTACATTGCGCAGCATCTTGGGCGGCTTGCCCAACAACACCGAGAGCGGCATGTCGACCGGCGTGTTGCCGAACAGGCGATCGTCAACGGTGAGTCTGCCGTCCATGGTGGCAGTGCCGACCACAGCAAACGGGCAGCGCTCGCGCTCGCAAAGCAGCCGGAATTCCCCCAGCCTTTCCGGCGCAATCGCCAGCACATAGCGCTCCTGCGATTCGTTGCTCCAGATCTCGCGCGGGCTCATGCCCGGTTCTTCCGACGGCACATCGCGCAATTCGAAGCGTGCGCCAACGCGGGACCCTCCCACTTCGACCAATTCGGGAAATGCGTTGGAAAGCCCGCCGGCGCCAACGTCATGGATCGCCAGTATCGGATTTTGGCCGGCCATTTGCCAACAGCGGTCGATCACTTCCTGCGCCCGGCGCTCGATCTCGGCATTGCCGCGCTGCACCGAATCGAAATCCAGATCGGCGCTGTTGCTGCCAGCGCCCATGCTGGATGCGGCGCCACCGCCCATGCCGATCAGCATGCCCGGGCCGCCAAGCTGAATCAAGAGCGTGCCGGCGTTGTACGGGAGCTTGTGGGTCAACCCTTCGCTGATGGCGCCGACGCCGCCGGCGATCATGATCGGCTTGTGATAACCGCGCGTTTCGCCGGCGAAAGTTTGTTCGAACGTACGGAAATATCCGGCCAGGTTGGGTCGTCCGAATTCGTTGTTGAATGCGGCAGCACCGATGGGTCCATCCAGCATGATGTCAAGCGCACTGACGATGCGCTCCGGTTTGCCGATGGTCGCCTCCCAGGCGTGGGTGAATTCCGGGATGCGCAAGTGCGAAACCGAGAAGCCGCACAAGCCCGCCTTCGGTTTCGCACCACGGCCAGTCGCGCCCTCATCACGAATCTCGCCGCCGGAGCCGGTCGATGCGCCTGAAAAGGGTGAAATCGCGGTCGGATGGTTGTGCGTCTCGACCTTCATCAGTGTGTGTGCCACCTCATTGCGATAAGCGTAGGCACCGTCCGCCCCCGGATAAAAACGCGCCGCCGGCCCACCCTGCATGACCGCCGCATTGTCTGAATAGGCCACCACGGTGCCTGCCGGATTGGCCTTGTGGGTCTCACGCACCATGCCGAACAGAGAGAGCGCTTGAGCGTGGCCATCGATGATCCAGTCGGCATTGAAAATCTTGTGTCGACAATGCTCGGAATTGGCCTGCGCGAACATCATCAGTTCGACGTCGGTCGGGTTACGCTGCATATTCAGAAAATTGTCCGCGAGATAGTCGATCTCGTCGTCAGCCAGCGCCAGCCCCATGTCGGCATTGGCCGCCACCAGTGCCACCCGCCCCTGCCCCAGGAGATCGACTTGCGCCGACGGCCGCGGCGGATAGTGGGCGAACAGGGCGTCGGCGGCATCGAAATCGTCGAGCACCACTTCGGTCATGCGGTCGTGCACCGCTGCGCGTAGGCGCGCCCGGTCGGCTGCGGAAAATTTCCCGATCAAGCCCTTGCCAAACCAGTAGGCCACTCCCCTTTCAATGCGGCGTACCGGCGCCAGACCGCAGGAACGGGCGATGTCGGTCGCTTTCGAGGCCCACGGAGAAACAGTACCGAAACGCGGCACCACCAGAAACAATTCGCCACGCGTCGGCTTAGCAGGCGCCGGACCGTAGCAGAGCAAGGCCTCGAGCAGGGCCGTCTGGCCGGCGTCGAGTGGCGCGTCGGTTTCGACGAAATGCCAATACTCCGCCTGCACTCTCGCAAACCCCACATCCGCGAGCGCGGCCTTGAGTTTTTCAAGACGAAACGAAGATAGCGCCGGTGCGGCGCGCAGTTTCAGGATTGACGACATATGGGACGGACGCGCCGGATTGCGCAGACGTGTCATCTGAGACAATGACAGAAGCGGAAATTATACTCTCGCCCCCGGGTTACGATCCGCAAATGCCACCGTTGACAGGCGTGGGCGCGACCAAGTCAAATTCCCCTCTTAACCATTGCAGATCAAGGCCGATGCCATGCGCGACGAAACCAAGACAGTCCATCTCGGCCGCCACCCTGAACGCTTCGAGGGCGCGGTCAACACACCGGTGTTCCGCGCCTCGACCATTCTTTCCGACACGGTCGCCGACTGGGAACAGAAGAAGAAGGATCGTGCCCAGGATAAGCCAGGCACCTACTATGGGCTGATGGGCACGCCGACCAAGCATTTGCTTGAAGAAGCGCTTGCCCTGCTCGAGGGCGGCTACAAATGCCAGATTTACCCCTCGGGCCTGGCCGCCTGCACCATCCCCATCCTGGGCTATGTGCAAGCCGGCGAGCATATTATGGTGCCCGACAACGTCTATTGGCCGACGCGCCGCTTCTGCAATCTGCAACTCAAGCGCCTGGGGATCGAAACCACGTTCTACGATCCTCATGTCGGTGCCGGAATCGCCGCATTGATGCGGCCCAACACGCGCATGGTCTTCGTCGAGTCGCCCGGCTCGCTTACCTTCGAGATGCAGGACATTCCGGCCATCGCCGACGCGGCACACCGGCACGGCGCGCTGGTGATGATGGACAACACCTGGGGCACACCCCTGTATTTCAAGCCATTCGAACACGGCGTCGACATCTCGATTCAGGCCACCACAAAATACATCGTCGGCCACTCCGACGTCATCATGGGTTCGGTGACCTGCAACCGCGAGGCATGGCCGGCCTTGAAGGCGGTGACCAACGACTATGGCCAGACAGCCGCCCCTGACGATTGCTATCTCGCCGCGCGCGGCTTGCGCACCATGGCGATGCGCTTGCCGGTGCATTGGGCCAACGGGGTGAAACTCGCGGAATGGATTGCCGCGCAACCCGAGGTCGAGCGTGTGTTGCACCCGGCACTGCCGGACAATCCAGGCCACACCCTGTGGAAACGCGACTTTCGCGGTGCGTGCGGCCTATTTGGCGTGGTCTTGAAACCGATGCGCAACCAGGCGCGCGATGCCCTGCTCGATGGGCTCGAACTGTACGGTATCGGCGCTTCCTGGGGCGGTTTTGAAAGCCTGGCGATGCCATTCGATCCAATCGAGATTCGTAGCGCCACACGCTGGGCGTCGACCGGGCCCTGCTTCAGAGTCCATGCGGGCCTCGAACATGCCGACGATCTTGTAGCAGACATGCGCCAGGGGTTTGAACGCCTGCGAGCTGCGCTGTGAGACAACGTTTGTCCAGCACCGGCTTGGCCGCGAATTTCTTGCATAGCAGCAACGAAAAAGCCGGGAGCTGCGAGGTAAGACCGGGCGCCAAAAAGCAAGCAAACGGGCGAAAATCCAACAAATCCCAGCCTTCAAATCAACAATTTCTTGCCAAATCAAGCGATTCCATGCACGATTCATGTTCGCGATATTCAAGTTAATGACGTTGTTGTCTGGTTTTAGTACCCAGCGGTCTTTGTGGTACCTTTTCCTTCACACCCGCCGTCTTGATCATCGCCCTTTCAGGGGCAATCCCCTATTTTTATTTTTCAGGAGTTTCAAGACATGGCAACAGGTACCGTGAAGTGGTTCAACGACGCTAAAGGTTTCGGTTTCATTACTCCGGACGGCGGCGGCGAAGATCTTTTCGCGCATTTTTCGGCGATCCAGGGCGCGGGTTTCAAGACCCTCAAGGAAAACCAGAAAGTCAGCTTCGACGTCACCGCTGGCCCCAAAGGCAAGCAAGCCTCGAACATCAAGGCGGCCGAATAGTTGTCTTGGGCGCCGGTGCGGCTTGGTTGAAGCCACACTTCCGAGGCAGGCAACGGCTTCCGAGCCGTGTTTTCGCAGCGCAGGCGCCCTACCGGAAAAGCCCGGCACCAGCCGGGCTTTTCCTTTTCACTTTTTGAATGAGAGGCATCGATTGGCCAAAGAAGAACTGATTGAAATGAACGGCGTAGTGTCGGAGGCTCTGCCCGACTCGCGTTTTCGCGTCACCCTTGAAAATGGCCATGAGCTGGTGGCGTACACGAGCGGACGCATGCGCAAGCACCACATCCGCATTCTCGCCGGCGACAAAGTCTCGCTGGAGCTTTCGCCTTACGACATCAGCAAGGGCCGCATCACGTTTCGCCATCTCGACCGTCCCGGGCCTGCGCAGGGCCAACGGCCGCAACAACCGCGCCGCCGCTAGCAAGACTGGAAAATTGGTTGTGAGTCCGAGAAGCCGGCGCCTGCGTGGCGCGCGATGGGCTTCGGGGATGCCACCGTCAGACCTGCGGCCGCGAAGAAGCCGCGACGGCTTCCCTGGGTGCCCCGGATACGCCGGACCTAGCCTGGACTAAGCCCCCGTCCCGCGCACAGCACGGCTTGCAAGCACTGTCATGCCTGCCGCAGCAGTTCGGCGGCCCACGGCTCGGACAGGTCCTCGTTCGCCGCAACGGAGCTCGCATGCTCCCCGGCGCGTCCGACCTCGATAATCTCGGTCACGTGCGTGAATTCGAACGGGTAGTCGCACTGGTTCACCCCCCAGCGCGCGATCGATCGCACGATAGCCATCGGCAAGCCCGCGACTGTAAAAAAACCCGCCCCCCACCCTTCCTCGACGCCGAAGCGATACGCTTCTTCGGGATTAGTGAACACTTTGGTTGTGCGCAGGGTGCGGCGCGACAGCACAACCAGATCGGCGGCATCGATATCGACGGCTATTTCGGCAAAGTTCCCCGGCACATTCGCCCGCGCCAGCGCCCGATCGGCCGCCCAGCTGATAAACCGGCGCAAGGGATTGCCGTGTCCGCGAAAGCGTCGGTCAAGCACCTCAAAGAACGGCGCGCCGCATTCCTTGGTGGAAGTGACGATCGAAAGAACACCACCGGGCGCGAGTAGTCCGCGAGCCTGCTCCAGCAATGCTGCACGCGGCACGTATGCCAGGATGAAATGGGCCAGTACCAGATCGAATTGCCCTGCCTTCAAATACCTGAGCGCGTGCTCCGCATAGCCCTGCACCGGCGCCATCTGCACGCGACTTGCGGCCAAGCGCAGCATCGCCGGTGAAACATCCAGGCCGGTCATGCGCAACGGCACCTGCATGGCCTGCATTTGTTCGAGCAAAGCCCCGTCACCCACGCCAAGATCGGCCACCCGCAATTCGTCGCTTCGCCCGGCCCAGCGCTCGCGCAATGCGTCTCCCACGATCTTGTTTTTGGCGGCAATGATGCCTTCGCTCGAGTTGTAGCCGCGCGCCACCGCGTCATGCACACGCCGGCTCATGTCACAGCATTCAAAAGCGCGCTGTTCGCGAAACGGGGCGCAGGAAACACGATGCCGCGCGGACAGCGCGCCGCATCGAAGAGCCGCGCGTAGCACGGATTGATCTGTATCGACATCGCGTGACATCCAGCCAAGATCGGAAACCGCCATTCTAACCAAGCCTGCAAACCCGTGAGCCTGCGGCATGGAGCGGCACTCGCGTGACACGGCTGCGCAAGCACTGCCTGGCCGATGTGGCCAAAGCAGTTCCGGATCGTCTATCCGAGCGCCTCATTCGCGTTGGATCCACACCGGAAGAAGTGACCCCGGCCGAAGGGAGCGCGCCTGATCGCATATGCCGGCTCCTGGCGGGGTGCGCGGGTATTTTCAAGGGCGGCATCGACGCACGACCAGAATCCGGGATCGGACCGGGCTATGCAGTCGCGGTGCTCGTGCCCGGTTTGTTCAGGGGCTGGCTGCAGCAACGCCACGGTCGATTGGCGGGCGCGGGCATTTCAAGTACGCTGCTCGGCGTGTGGGGCAGCGCATTGCGCGATCCGGCGAGCCTGATCAGGCAGCCGGTTTCTCCTTGCCTGCCAAGCGGCCGATTCAGACGGTGTAGTTGAGCGGCAGACGCCCGCCATCGGCATAAATGACCTGGCCGGTCACATAGGAGGCCGCATCGGAGGCAAGAAAAACCGCGATCGAGGCAATCTCGCCCACCTCACCCGCGCGCCCCATGGGTGTGCGCGACAACACCGCCGACTGTGCTGCGGCAGAGGTGTAGATGGTCTTCTTCACCAGATCGGTAAGGATGGTGCCGGGGCCGATTGCATTGACACGGATGCCGTGCGGCGCCAGGCGGATCGCCAGATTGCGTGTCAGTTGGTTGAGACCGCCCTTGGTGATGTTGTAGGTAAGCAGGTTCGGAATGTTGAGCACGGCGTTGACCGATGACATGCTGATGATCGAACCATGGGTGCCGGTCGCCAGCATGTGGCGGGCCGCAGCCTGGCTGGCGACGTAGGCGGCCTTGAGGTTGACGTTGACGGTGCGATCGAAATCCTCGTCGCTCAAATCGAGAAAATCCTTCGAAACCGCGATCCCGGCGTTGTTGAGCAAGAGGTCGAGCCCGCCCATGACATCGATGGCCTCGGTCACGAGAGCGCGCACCTGATCGGGCACGCCCGCGTCGGACTGGCGGAACCAAACCTGATGTCCAGCCTGTCGCAGGCTCGATTCAAGCTCCCGGCCGGTCTCGCCGTTGATGTCGGAATACATCACGCTCGCTCCCTCGGCTGCGAAACGTTCGACGCAGGCGCGTCCGATACCTGCCGCACCGGCTACGACCAGCGCCTTGCGTCCCTTCAGCTGTTGCATGATTTTCAATCCTTGGTCGATCAACCGATGCGGTCTGCATGTGTGAAGCTATCGGTGTTGCGCGTCAAACACAAGTGCCCGGGCCACGCGCAACGGCGAGTTAAACTGTTGCGTTGCCTGCGTAGTTTCCCACAGACTTTCATTCGACATCGCGCTGTTCCGCGTAGCCTGCACCCCATGAGCTTTCGCGCTTGCCTGCAAGCTTCCCTGGCATCATTCTGCTGCATGATGCTGCTGCGGCCCGCCACCGCTTATCCTGCGGAACCGCTGGTGGAGTTCGTGGAAAGCCGCGGTTGTCGCGTGCTCGCATCGGTGCGCTCAGCCACGCGCCTGAAAGAAATCTCCGCCCAGGGAAGCGTTGCCTGGGACGGGCAATGCCGCGACGGCCTGATCGATGGTCCCGGCGTCCTGCGCCATCAGGGCAGCGTACGTGAAAACGATCGAACCAGGCACTACGCCTTCTACCTGAGCGGGAATGCAAGTGCAGGCAAGCGCATCGGGCCATGGCGCCGCGAGAGCTTCAGCAAGTTCGCGGACAGCGACCAATATTGGACCAGCATCACATCGATACCTTACGTGGACGGTGTGGCCAAGGAACCGCTGCGTCAAATCGCGAGTCGCAGTGACGCCGATTTCAGTGCTTCGTTCCGCGCGCTACTACGTGCCATCGATCGCAAATCCGATCCCGCACAGGCCCATACCGGCAGTGCCGCTGCGGGCCCGCTCGCATCCGCGCGTGAACCGTTGCCGGCCGCTGCCACCGACACTGCGATGACAGCCCCATTACCCGCTGCAGGGGCGCCTGTCGCGGCGGCCTCCGCGACCACCGCCATCGCTCCCGACGCCAAATCCTCTGCCATTCGCGCTGATACGCCTCTTGCGGTGCCAGAGGCTAGCGACGCCCAGGGGCGCTTGCGCGCCGATAGCCTTAACCCGTATGGCGCTGTCGCCATGTGGCTGGCCCAGATATCGCAGGCGACGACCAGGGAACCCAGGTCAATCGAAGCAAGCGGCGAATGCGTGGTTGAAACAATCAATGAAACGCGTGTGGGAACCGCGGCCATCGCCGTGAACGCGACCGAGCCGGTACGAATCGCCGGCCGCACCGCGGACCCAGGACGGACGCGCGGCATCTACCGGGCCTGGATCAGGCTTGTCAACAGTGCTGGGGGGCCGGCCGTGGTACTGGACATCACGCGCGCGTCCATGTTGCCGCAAGGTGCTGCGACCACGGCTGAGGCAGCGCACTTGAACGCCAACTTTCGGGTCGCACTGGCAGCGGGCCACTTGCCCAAGGGCGGATACACGGTGTCGATCGTGCAGCAGCGTGGCAATGAGTTTTCCGTATGCGGTACTGCCGGTAGACTGTTGGTCGGATAAGCTGCGAATCCGGCTCGCCCCCAATCCGCGCACGCACCAGGAAACTTCGACCAAACCGGCAGCGCAAATCGGCATTCACACACGACACCGCGATGGTCGCAGCATCACGTAGCCAAACGCGCTCCGCGGGCCCCCCTCTTTGATTCACCGAATCACCTCGCAACCCATGAAGACCCGTTCTGCGCTATTGCATCGAATCCTGCTGCCGGCCTGGCCGTTGCTGTTTGTTGCCCTGGTATCGCAGGCAGCCGAGCCTCTGGTGGACTTCGTCGAAAGCCGGGGCTGCCGCATCATCGGTTCGACCAGCTCGATCGCGCGCATGAAGGAGATCGCCGCCCAGGGCACGGTCACCTGGGATGGAAAGTGTGTCAACGGCCTGATCGATGGGCAGGGTGCCTTGCGCCACCAGGGCGTGGTGCGCGAAAACGAGCGCAACCGGCGCTATGCCTTTTACCTGACTGGCACGGCGGCAGCCGGCAAGCGCCAGGGCACATGGTTGCGCGAAACCTTCAACATGTTCGAGGACAGCACGAAGTACTGGACCAGCCTTGCCACCATCGTCTATGTCGACGGTATATCCAGAGGCTCGCCCAAACTTCTGACGGTGCGCAGCGACACTGACTTTACGCCCGCTTTTCAGGCCTATCTGCGCGACACCGACCGCGCACTGGCCGCCCGCAACGACACGCCGCAGCCTGACTCGAATCCGAAAATCGCGGTACGGCCAACCGACATCTCGTCTGCGCCGGCCGCCACCATTGCCGGCACTGAAGGGGCGAACAATGCGCGCCAGCCGGCACCCGCCAGTAGCGCCACGCCGCGCCGGGAACCGCCGACGGCCGCGCCCTCCGCAAGCCCCGCCGCGCCGCCAGTCGGCACAACGCGGCCGGGACTCCCGCCCGTAGCGCTGCTGCGCGAAGCGACGCCGCCCGCGTTCGGCAGCCTCAGGCCACCAGCGGGCACTGGCTTGAGGCCTCCGCTGGCTCTGGCCCAGCCCGCACAACCTCAAATCTACGAACAGATCACAGGCTGCAGTGTCGACCTGATCAATGGCAAAGTCGCCAATGCTGGCCTCAACTTCAGTACCGTCGGGCAACCAATACAGGTCGCGGGATGGGCTGCCGACCCGCGTGACGCCACCCTGCCGGAAAAAGCCTGGATCCAGGTGAGTTCACCCGATCACGCAGAGAGCGTGCTCGTCGTCATGCGGCGCACGGTCGACCGTCCCGACGTAGCGAAGGCAATGGGGCATCAGGCCTATGCGAGATCTGGTTTCGACATGCAGCTTGGCACCGAGAAACTGCCGGCCGGCAACTACACCGTCTCCATCATCCAGCAAACGGGAGCCGACGTCCTGATCTGCCAGTCGATACCCGACATCACTATCCGCTGAGAGGCCAGGTCGGGCGATTCGTGCCAGTTGCCCGGTTACGGCGGCGCCGTCGCCCGTACGGGCTTTCCCAGGACTGCCGTCGCCCGTATCGCACGATCATCGCCCAGAATCATCAGCACAAAAAGTTTCTCTTCAAGCGTGCGGGCCTGCTCGATGCGCCGTTCCAGCACAGGCGTGGCGCGCGGGTCGAGACCGATGAAATCGGCTTCCTTGCCGATATCGAAATTGCCGATATGCGCATCCAGGCCCAGCCCACGTGCACCGCCAAGCGTTGCCATGTAGAAAGCATCCAGGCTGGTGAAAGGATGGCCCCCCATCTGCGCCACCTTGTAGGCCTCGTTCATGGTTTGCAGCATCGAAAAGGAAGTGCCACCGCCGACGTCGGTGGCCAGCGCCATGCGTGCATTGACGCTGCGCGCGGCATCGATATCGAACAAGCCGCTGCCCAGAAACAGGTTGGAGGTCGGGCAGTGCACCGCCACCGCACCGGCGGCGGCGAAACGGCTCCAGGCCGATTCGTCGAAATGGATGCAGTGGCCAAACAGCGCCCCGGGCCGCACCAGATCGAAATCCTCATAGACCCCCAGGTAGTCGCGGCTGTCGGGAAACATCTCGGCCACCAGCCGCATCTCGGTATGGTTCTCCGCGATATGCGTTTGCATGCACACGCCCGGATATTCGTCCAGCAGGCGCGCAGCGAAGCGCAGCTGCTCATGCGACGAGGTGATCACGAAACGCGGCGTCACCGCATAGCTCAAGCGGTCGCACCCATGCCAGCGTTCGATCAGAGCCGCGCTATCTTCGTACGAGGACTGCGGGGTATCGCTGAGAAACTGCGGACTTTGCTGGTCCATCATCACCTTGCCGGTGACCAAGCGCATGCGGCGCGCCTGCGCCGCCTCGAACAGTACCTCGGCCGAATGCTTGTGCACCGTCGGGTAGACAGCCGCGGTGGTGGTGCCGTTGCGCAACAACTCATCGAGAAAGAACCCCGCCACCGAGCGCGCATATTCAATATCGGCGAAGCGGCCTTCGGCAGGAAACGTGTAGGTGTTAAGCCAGTCCATCAGTTGCTTGCCGTGGCTGGCGATGATGTCGGTCTGCGGGTAATGAATGTGTGCATCGACGAACCCGGGCATCAGGATCGAGCCGCTGCAATCGGTCACCGGTGTACCCGGCGGCAACCTGGTGAGCAACTCGGCCGCCGGGCCGCGCAGCGCAATGCGGCCGTCGCGCACCACCAGCAAGCCATCCTCGATATGACGCAGCGCGCCGGCTCCGGCGCCCTGCGGGTCGTCGCTGAAGTCAACCACGGTAGCCCGTACGGCATGCAGGTCCGCACCTGGCGCGATCTGAGTCATGGCAACACTCCGTAAGTCATGCCGAGTTGCTTCAAGTAATTGCGGTAGGCCACCGACATGCGGTCACACACCATCGACGCTTCAGCGCCCTGAGCCAGCGGCAGGCGCTTGGGAGCCTGGTTCTCGATGATTGGTTGATCCTGCAGGAAGATTCGATCCTGGAAGGCGCGCAACTCGTGTTCGCCTTGTGCGAAATTGGTCAGCGCCAGAATGATCCAGACCCGGCTTAGCTCTTCCCCGATTGGTTGCACATGCAGGCTGATGGCCTCACGGAAGCCCGCCTGCGCCTGCGGCACCTTGGTCAGGATCGCGGTCAGCGGGCGCACCACCCGATAGGTGTACTCAACCTCGCTGCCGCCGTGCGCCAGGCTGTTGGTCTGCGGTTGCCAGAAAAAGCAGCCGGTGGCCAGCAAGCCACGCCCCCCCGCACCGTCATCCCACGGTTCAACCTGGTAGTCGCGCACCGCGGACTGTGCAGGCGTACCGAGAATGCCTTCATGGACATACGGAAAATGCGCCATGTCGAGAAAGTTTTCGACAATCCGCGGTCCGCTGGTGGCAATTGCATACGGGCCGCAAATGACCTTGTTGAGCCCCGCATCGCCGTGCTCGGGAAACGGCAACACCGGGGCGGCCGGCGTGCCGATGCAAACCCAGATCAGGCCGTAGCGTTCGGCGGCTGCATGCACCCGCGCGCTGGCCGATGCCGGCGGGCTATGCCCGGGCAGGGCCGGAATCTCAATGCAGGCGCCACTCGCGGCGAAGCGCCAGCCGTGATATGCGCATTGCAATCCACCGGCTTCCACCCTACCAATCGAAAAGCGCGTGCCGCGATGCGGACAGCGATCTTCCCAGGCATGAATCACGCCGTCGGCGCCGCGCCACAGGGCGAGGTCGTGCCCAAGCAGGCTGCCTGCCGCCACCGTGCCCGGCGCGATCGCCGCCGCCAGCGCCACCGGATGCCAATCATTGCGCAACACCGACTCGATGATGGTCATGGCAGAGTCCGCAGTTGACCGCGAAGTCGACGCAAGGAAATCAATCGGTTATGTTGGTGCATTCAATCTGGCGCCTCCGTCTGGTCGATCGCCGCCTGCCAGCCGGCCTTGGCCGGCGCGTCCATCCATGCAGCCTCGATCGAGTTTTTCGCCAATTGCCTTAAGTCGGCGACCGAAAGATCCAGGGCCTGCGTGACCGCCATGTAGTTGGCAAGCACATAGCCGCCGAAATACGCGGGATCGTCCGAATTGACGGTCACGCACAGACCGCGATCGAGCAGGCGCTTCAAGTTGTGCTGGCGCAAATCCTCAACCACGCGCAGCCGCAGATTCGACAAAGGGCATACCGTCAGCGGAATCCGGCCGCGCACCAGGCGCTCCAGCAGCGCCGCATCGGACTCGCAAGTCACACCATGGTCTATGCGCTCCGCGCCAAGCAGGTCCAGTGCATCACTGATGTATGACGGCGGGCCTTCTTCGCCGGCGTGGGCCACGCGCCGCAGACCCAGGCCTGCGGCCTTGTCGAAGACACGCGCGAACCTGCCCGGCGGGTTGCCGCGTTCCGCCGAATCGAGCCCGACCCCCGCGATGCGGTCCAGCCAGGGACGCGCCGCATCGAGCGTGGCCAGTGCATCCGCTTCTGTCAGATGACGCAGGAAACACATGATCAGCTGCGAACTGATGCCGAACTCGCGCCGCCCGGCCTGCAAGGCCGCACTGATGCCGCTCACCACGGTGGCGAACGGAATGCCGCGCAGGGTATGGGTCTGCGGATCGAAAAATATCTCCACATGCACCACGCCGTCGGCATGCGCACGTTTCAGGTAAGCCGCCGTGAGGTCGAAGAAATCCTGTTCCTCGCGCAGCACCGCGGCCCCTCGTAGTAGATGTCGAGAAAGGACTGCAGGTCGGAGAAGCGATAGGCCGCGCGCACCGCCTCGACCGAATCGAAGCGCAGACGCACGCCGCGCCGGGCCGCCATCTCGAACAGCATCGCGGGTTCGAGCGAACCCTCGATGTGCAGATGCAACTCCGCCTTGGGCAGGCGGCGCACAAATGCTTCAAGAGCGCCTGGGTCCATTGGAAGACGAATCACTCAAATGAACGGGCTGCACTGGATGCCTGTGCAGCCCGCCCGGACATCGCAAAGCGCGCACGCACGCGCGCCGCCAGGGCTTACTTGCCCGCCGGGATCTTGCCGTCGACGCCCTTGACGTAGAAGTCCACCTTGTCTTTCCATGCCTGGTCGGCCTTGGTGTCCTTGGCCAGACGCTCCTTGCCGTCATTGCCCATGATGGGCCCTGAGAACACCTCGAAGGTGCCGGCCTTGAGGCCATCCTTGACTTCCTGCACCTTCTTCTTGATCTCTTCCGGCACCGCATCGGCGATCTTGATCAGGTCGTTGGCGCCTTCCTTGACGCCCAACACGGTGCGCTCGGTCTTCCAGGTTTTTTCCATCACCTCCTTGATTGCCCTCTTGTAGTAGCCGCTCCAGTCCACGATGGCGGATGCCAGGTGGGCCTTGGGCGCGAAGGCGCTCATGTCGCTGTCCCAGCCGAAGGCGAACTTGCCGTTCTTCTCGGCGGTCTGCAGCACGGCGGTGGAGTCGGTGTTTTGCAGCAGGACGTCGGCGCCGCCGTTGATCAGGCTTTGCGCGGCCTCGGCTTCCTTGGGCGGATCGAACCAGGTCGATACCCAGACGACCTTGGTCTTGATCTTGGGGTTCACGGTCTGGGCGCCCAGGGTGAAGGCGTTGATGTTGCGCAGCACCTCGGGGATGGGGAAGGATCCGACGAAACCGATGGTGCCGGTCTTGCTCATCTTGCCGGCGATGATGCCCGCCATGTAGGCGTCCTGGTAGAAGCTGGAGTCATAGATGCGCATGTTGGGCGCGGTCTTGTAGCCGGTGGCGTGCTCGAACTTGATGTCGGGGAACTCGCCCGCCACCTTGAGCATCGACTCCATGTAGCCGAACGAAGTGGCGAAGATGATCTTGTTGCCCTGCGTCGCGAGGTCGCGGATCACGCGCTCGGCGTCGGCACCGTAGGGCACCTTCTCGACGAAGGTGGTCTTGATCTTGTCGCCGTATTCGGCTTCGGCCGCCTTGCGCCCGTTGTCGTGCGCGAAGGTCCAGCCGGCGTCACCCACCGGGCCGATATAGACCCAGGCCGCCTTGAGAGGCTCGGGCTTGGGCGGGGGCGGCGGCGCGGCTTCAGCCTTCTTGGCCGGCTCCGGCGCCTTGGGCGGTTCGCTCTTGCCGCAGCCTGCCAGCGCCGCGACGGCGATAGCGCCGGCGGCCACCTTGAGCAGGAAGCGCTTGTTCATTTCAGTCATGGTTTCTCCTATGGATGATGACAGTGGGTAAGGAACAGCAATTCAACAACGTCTTTACTTCAGGAACTGGGATGGAACGGGCGCCCCAGCGAAGCCGGCATGTTAATGCGAATCCATGCCGGATTGTGCGAGATCAGCGCCAGCACCACGATGGTGGCAAGGTAGGGCAGCATGCCCAACAGTTGGCTAGCAATTTCCACGCCTTCGCCCTGCAGGAAGAACTGCAGCATGGTCACGCCGCCGAACAAGTAGGCGCCGAGCAGCACCCGCCACGGCCGCCAGGTGGCGAACGTGGTCAGCGCGAGCGCGATCCAGCCGCGCCCCGCCACGAGGCCCTCCACCCAACGCGGTGCATAGACCACAGAAAGAAAAGCGCCGGCCACGCCGCACAGCGCGCCGCCCGCCAGCACCGCGGCCAGTCGGATCAGGCGCACACGGTAACCCAGAAAATGGGCCGACTCCGGCGACTCGCCAATAGCCCGCAGCACCAGGCCGGCGCGGCTGCGATACAGGAACCACGCGATCGCCAGCGTGGCGACAATGGCGATGTAGGTCATCGGATGTTGGCGGAAAAATGCCGGCCCGACGAAGGGCAACTCGGCCAGGCCGGGGATGTCGAAGACGGTGCGCTCCGACAGCTTTTTGCCTACATATCCCAGGCCGACGAAGGCCGACAGTCCGCCGCCGATCAGGCTCAGCGCCAGGCCGGTGGCGTACTGGTTGGTGCCCAGCCAGATGACCAGCCAGCCGAAGACCAGCGCCATGGCCATGCCGGCCAGCGCGCCGGCGCCCATGGCGACCCAGTCGCTGCCGGTATGGAAGGCGACGGCGAACCCGGCGACGGCGGCCACCAGCATCATCCCTTCCGCGCCCAGGTTGAGCACCCCGGCCTTCTCGTTGAGCAGCAGGCCCAGGCCGGCCAGGGCGACCGGCGTGCCAGAGGCCAACGTGGCCGCGATCAGGAGCGCGATCTCGTTCATCGCGCGGCCCCGCCAGCCGGCACTGCCCCGACCCAGCGCACGCGGTAGGCGATGAGCGTGTCGCAGGCCAGGAGCAGGAAAAGGAGCAGCCCCTGGAACACCCCGGTGAGGGCGTTGGGCAGACCCAGGCGCGACTGGCCGAGCTCGCCGCCGATGAGGAACATCGACAGGAGCACGCCGGAGAAAAGGATGCCGACAGGGTGCAGGCGGCCGACGAAGCAGACGATGATGGCGGTGAACCCGTAGCCGGTGGAGACGTAGGGCGTGAGCTGGCGCAGCGGTCCGGCCGCCTCCATGGCACCCGCCAGCCCGGCCATCGCGCCGGAGACGAGCAGCGCGGTCCAGAGCGCCTTGCGCGCCGAGAACCCGGCATAGCGCGCCGCCGCTGGGGACAGCCCTCCCACCTGCAACTGGAAGCCGCGCCAGGAGCGGAAAATGAAGGCCCAGAACACCGCCACGAGCACCAGCGCGACCAGCGCCCCCACGTGCAGGCGCGATTGCGGCACCAGATTGGGCAGCCAGGTCGCGGCGTCGAAAGTCGGCGTGTGCGGCATGCTGAACCCCTTGGGGTCCTTCCAGGTCACGAACACCAGGTAGTTGAGCAGGTGCTGGGCGACGTACACCAGCATCAGGCTGACCAGGATCTCGCTGGCGTTGAAGCGGTCGCGCAGGAAGGCCACAATCGCCGCCCAGGCCATGCCGCCCAGCGCGCCCGCTGCAAGAATCAAGGGGTGATGATCCACGGCGATGCCTTGAAGCCGCCAGAGGTCATCCACAGGGCCAAGCCGCCGGCGGTGATGGCCCCGAGCACGAACTGCCCTTCGGCGCCGATGTTCCACACGTTCGAGCGGTAGCACACCGCCAGCCCGAGCGCGCACAGGATCAAGGGCGTCGCCTTGAGGGCAACCTCAGTGAGCTGGCGCCGACCGTTGAGCGGCTCGAGGAAGTAGGCGCTCAGCCCGGCCAGCGGATTTTTGCCCAGTAAAACGAACAGCAGTGCGGCCAGGCCAGCCGTGAGCAGCAGGGCGAGCAGCGGTGAGGCGACGGTCATCGCCCTGGACGGCTGCGGACGCGCTTCAAGCCGGAACATGGGTGCCTTCGGCCGCCGCGCCCGACCACAAGCCCGACATCCATTCGCCGATCCGCTCGACGGTCGCCTCGGCGACGGGCACGGACGGCGAGACGCGGCCGCGCGCGATCACCAGCAGGCGGTCGCTGATTTCAAACAGCTCCTCGAGTTCCTCGCTCACCACCAGCACGGCGCAGCCGCCATCGCGCAGCTTGAGGATCTCGCCGCGGATCTGCGCGGCCGCACCGACGTCGACGCCCCAGGTCGGCTGGCTGATGATCAAAAGCCTGGGCCGGGCGTCGATCTCGCGCCCGACGATGAATTTCTGCAGGTTACCGCCCGACAGACTCCTGGCCGCCGCCTCGGTGCCGTTGGCCTTGACATTGCAGGATTCGATCAGGTGCCGCGCCAGCCGGCGCGTGGCGGCCACCGAGATCCAGCCGCCGCCCACTGCCTCGGTGCGGGTGAGCAGCGTGTTCTGCGCCAAGGACAGCGTCGGCACGGCGCCGCGCCCGAGACGTTCCTCGGGCACGAAATGCAGGCCGGCGGCGCGTCGGGTCTCGGCCGGCGCGCGGGCGACATCGCGGCCGAACAGCCGGATCGAGCCGGCAGGGGCGCGCGGATCCTCGCCGGACAATGCCGCCATGAGTTCCTGCTGGCCGTTGCCCGATACGCCGGCGACGCTCACCACCTCCCCGGCGCGCACCGAAAAGGCGATGTCCGCCAGGTCCACGCCGAACTGGTCCTGGCGCGCCAGCGACAGGCCGCCGACCTCGAGGACCATCTCGCCCGGCGCTCGTACCGCATGCGAGAGCGCCGGCGGCTCGGCGCCGATCATCAGGCGCGACAGGCTGGCATTGGTCTCGCGCGACGGGTCGACCTCACCGGTCACCTTGCCGCCGCGCAGCACGGTGCAGCGTTGGCAAAGGGCGCGGATTTCGTCCAGCTTGTGACTGATGTAGACAATGCTGCAGCCTTCGCTGGCCAGTTTGCGCAAGGTCTCGAACAACCGTTCCACCGCCTGCGGGGTCAACACGGAGGTGGGTTCGTCGAGAATCAGCAGCTTGGGTTTGGTCAGCAGGGCACGCACGATCTCGACCCGCTGGCGCTCGCCGACTGACAACGTATGCACCGGTCGTTGCGGCTCCACGTCCAGCCCATAGTCGGCCGCGACCCGGGTCACGCGCTGCGTCACCTCGGAAAGCGACAGGGATTTGTCCACCCC
The DNA here is from genome assembly GCA_040382235.1 of Burkholderiales bacterium. Lineage (GTDB taxonomy): Bacteria > Pseudomonadota > Gammaproteobacteria > Burkholderiales > JAEUOS01 > JAEUOS01. The sequence goes on along the minus strand of JBEIFV010000046.1, from coordinate 15,342 downwards.
CAGCCACACATTCTCGGCCGCGGTCAGGGTGTCGAACAGGCTGAAATGCTGGAACACCATGCTGATGCCCAGGGCACGCGCTTCCTGCGGGTTGCGGATGGTCACCGGGCGGCCGTTCCACAGCACCTGCCCCTCGTCCGGGCGCACAGCGCCGTAGATCACTTTCATCAGGGTGCTTTTGCCGGCGCCATTCTCGCCCAGCAGGGCGTGAATCTGTCCGGCGGGAACCTCAAGCGAAACGCCGCCGACCGCGACCACGCCGGGGTAGCGTTTGACGATCGATCGCAAGGCTAGCAGTGGCTGCGGGTCGCTCATTTTTGAACAGGTCGGAACAAGTGGAAACCCGCATCGCTCGCCTGCGAGGAACCTGTCTTGCGAGCGGCGAAACATGCGAAAGATACACGAAGGCGGACTCTGTCACCACTGGCCTTGCCGCGTGTTTCCAGCGCCGACGAGCCGTCCGCAAAAAAGCAGAAATCGTACCAACTGTCAACGTGATCATACGAAAAAGCCGGCACAATGGCCGATTCGCGTCGTCCTGAAGGCCTATAGCCATGGCATACGTATTGCTTCGCCGTATATGCAAGACGGCACGTGAGCCTTACGTGCGCGCACTTTTGCACGCACACAGTGCCCCAAGTTCCATTGCGCGGCTTTCATCCGAATCAACTCACTGGAGGTGATGCATGACTATTCATTCGAACTCGCGGCGTGACGCGATCAAGCTCCTGGGTGCGGCCGGCACGCTGGCCACCCTGGGCCATGCTGGCAGCGCATTCGCGCAAGCCAAGCCGATCGTGGTGGGCGTGATCTACGTGGGCCCGAAGGACGACTTCGGCTGGAATCAGGCACAGGCCGAGGCGGCCGCTCAGATCAAGAAGCTGCCCGGCGTGAAGGTGGTGGAAGAAGAGAAGGTGCCCGAGACCGCCGACGTTCAGAAGTCGATGCTGGCGATGATCAGGCAGGACAAGGCCGCGATGCTGTTCCCGACCTCTTTCGGCTATTTTGATCCGCACATTCTCAAAGTGGCTGCCGACAACCCCACCGTGCGCTTCGCGCACTGCGGCGGCCTGTGGACCGAAGGCAAGCACCCGAAAAACGTCGCCTCCTATTTTGGCTACATCGACGAATGCCAGTTCTTGAACGGCATCGTCGCGGCGACCGTGTCGAAGTCGAAGAAGATCGGTTTCGTCGCCGCCAAGCCGATTCCGCAGGTGTTGCGCAACATCAACGCGTATGCATTGGGCGCCAAGTCAGTCGACCCGTCGATCACCACCCGCGTGGTGTTCACCGGCGACTGGTCGATGCCGGTCAAGGAAGCTGAGGCCACCAATGGCCTGATCGACCAGGGTATCGACGTCATCACCTGCCACGTGGACGGCCCCAAGGTGGTGGTCGAAACCGCAGAGAAGCGCGGCGCGTTTACCTGCGGCTACCACGCCAGCCAGGCCAAGCTCGCGCCCAAGGGCTACCTGACCGGCGCCGAGTGGAACTGGCTCACGCCCTACACGCAGTTCGTCAAGGCGGCGCAGGAAGGCAAGCCGCTCAACAACTTCCTGCGAGGCGGCTTGAAGGAAGGCTTCGTCAAGATGTCCGCTTATGGTGCGGCCGCACCGGAAAAGGGTCGCAAGGCCGCCGACGCGGTCAAGGCGGCGATGATGAAGGGTGGCTACGTGATCTTCAAGGCCGGCATGAAAGACAACAAGGGCAAGGTGGTGGTGGCCAAGGACTCGCCGCAATCCGAACTCGAACTGGAGAAGATGAATTACCTGATCGAGGGCGTGATCGGCGCGATCCCCGGCTGATGCTGAGTCAGGCCGCGCGCACAGGCGTGCGGCCATTCGCACTCAATGTGATATCGGCATGAGCGACGCCACCCGGCGCGCCCTTGAAGGCGTGTTCTGGCCCCTGGTTTCGCTTTTGGCGGCGATGGTCCTGTTCGGCCTGTTTGTCGCCGCCACCGGGCGCGACGCCTTCGAAATGTACGGGCTGATCTATGTCGGCGCCTTCAGCGACGCCTTCGCCTGGCAAAACACCCTGCAACGCGCGGCGCCGCTGATTCTCACCGCGCTGGCGGTTGCCCTGCCCGCGCAAGCCGGCCTCACCATCATTGGCGGCGAAGGCGCGCTGGTGCTGGGCGGGCTGGCGGCTTCGGTCGTGCCGCTCATGGTCCAGGGTCCGCCGCCCCTGCTGGTGCAGTTCCTGATGGCGCTTGCCGCCATGGCGGTGGGCAGTTTGTGGATCGGCCTGTCCGGCTTCCTGCGCCATTACCGTGGCGTCAACGAAACCATCGCCAGCCTGCTCCTGGCCTATATCGCGATCGCCCTCCTCAATCATTTTGTCGAGGGCGTGCTGCGCGACCCGGCGAGCCTGAACAAGCCTTCGACCAAACCGATCGGTGACGCCAACATGCTGGGCAACCTGCCCGGCATCGAGGTGCATGTGGGCCTGGCTTTCGGCGTGATCCTGTGCCTGGTGTCCTACGTGATCGTGCGCCACACCGGCTTAGGCTTTGCCACCCGCATCGCCGGTGGCAACGTGCGCGCCGCGCGCCTGGCGGGCCTGCCGGTGGGCCAGCTGGTGTTATGGACCTGCTTGGCCGGCGGTGCCGCCGCGGGTCTGGCCGGCATGGTTGAAGTGGCGGCCGTGCTGGGCTCGGCCAATGCGACCCTGGTCGCCGGCTACGGCTATGCCGGCATCCTGGTCTCGTTCATCGCGCGCCACAATCCGCTGGCGATCATTCCGGTGGCGATCCTGATCGGTGGGTTTGGTGCCGCCGGCAGCCTGCTGCAAAGGCGCATGGGCTTGCCCGATGCGGCCATGCTGGTGCTGCAGGGGATGGCGTTCATGCTGGTGCTGGGCATGGAAACCATGACCGGGCGCCTGAAGATGTTTCAACCACGCGGAAGCTGAGGAACAAACGATGGACTCTTCTTCCCTGGGCTGGTGGGGGGTGTTGCTGGCAGTCTTCGGCGGCGCCATCCGCGTCTCGACCCCGTTCCTGTTCGTAAGCCTGGGTGAATGCATCACCGAAAAAAGCGGGCGCATCAACCTGGGGCTGGAAGGTATCCTGATCATGGGCGCGATGGCCGGCTACGGCACCTCCTATCTCACCGGCTCGCCGTGGCTGGGTGTGCTGGTGGCGGGTTGCGCCGGCATGCTGCTGGGCGCCCTGCATGGCTGGCTATGCGGCTTGCCGCGCGTCAACGATATCGCCACCGGCATCGGCCTGATGATCTTCGGCACCGGCCTGGCCTTCTTCCTGGGCAAGCCTTTCGTCCAGCCCAAGGCGCCCAACCTGCCCTCGATCCCGTTCGGCTTCTGGAGCGATTCGCCGCAGATCGCGGCGGCGCTGCAGGTCAACGTACTGTTCATCGTCGGGCTGGTGCTGGTGTTCGCCTTGCACTGGGGCTTTCGCAACACCAGTTGGGGCCTGGCGATCCGCACCGTGGGCGACAGCAGCGACGCCGCGCGTGCCCTTGGCTTCTCGGTCAACCGCGTGCGCCTGTTGTCCACCGCCGCCGGCGGCTTCCTGTCCGGCGTGGGCGGCTCATTCCTTTCGCTTTACTACCCCGGCAGCTGGAACGAAAGCCTGTCCAGCGGCCAGGGCCTGATGGCGGTGGCGCTGGTGATCTTCGCCCGCTGGGATCCCTTGCGCTGCTTTTACGCTTCACTCCTGTTCGGCGCCGCCGGCGCGCTCGGCCCGGCCTTGCAGTCCGTCGGCATCACCTCGGGCACCTACCTGATCAACGCCGCCCCCTACCTCTTGACCCTGGCGATCATGATCGCGACCTGCTCGCCCAAGCGCAGCCTGGCCGGTGCGCCGGGCGAACTCGGCGTCACGCGTTGAACCAGCAGGCAAGCCCCCAAGAACAATGCTTCGACTGAAAAATCTGTGAAGACGGAGAGCAGCCGTGCCTGAAACCACACCGCTTTGCGTGCCTGCGAATCCCTATCCCTGGCCCTACAACGGCGATCTGCGGCCACAGAACACGGCGCTGATCGTGATCGACATGCAGACCGATTTTTGCGGTGTCGGCGGCTATGTCGACAAGATGGGCTATGACCTCTCGCTCACGCGCGCCCCGATCGAGCCGATCAGGCGCGTATTGGCCGCCTTCCGGCAGCGCGGATTCCACGTGATTCACACCCGCGAAGGCCATCGGCCCGACCTCTCCGACCTGCCCGCCAACAAGCGCTGGCGCTCACGGCAAATCGGTGCAGGCATCGGCGACCCCGGCCCCTGCGGGCGCATCCTGGTACGCGGCGAACCCGGCTGGGAGATCATTGCCGAACTGGCGCCCTTGCCCGGCGAGCCCATCATCGACAAGCCAGGCAAGGGCTCTTTCTACGCCACCGACCTCGAGCTGATCATGCGCACGCGCGGCATCGACAACCTGGTGCTCACCGGCATCACCACCGATGTGTGCGTGCACACCACCATGCGCGATGCCAACGACCGCGGCTTCGAATGCCTGTTGCTGGCCGACTGTTGCGGCGCCACCGACCACGGCAATCATCTGGCGGCATTGAAGATGGTCACCATGCAGCATGGCGTGTTCGGCGCGCTTGCCGATTCGCATGCCCTTCTTTCCGCCATCGAGGCGATGGCATGATCGAATCGAGCCTGTCGCACAAGGCGACGCACAGCGGCGCACCGGAGGTGGAATTCATCGGCGCGACCAAGCGCTTCGGCACCCTGACCGCGCTCGACAATGTATCGATCAAGGTGGCGCCCGGCAGCGTGCATGCCCTGCTGGGCGAGAACGGTGCGGGCAAGAGCACGCTGGTGAAATGCCTGGTCGGCTTCTACGCAGCCGACGCCGGGCAGATCACCTACGACGGCCATGAAGTCGCGATCCGCAATCCGCACGATTCCGGCGCACTCGGCATCGGCATGGTGTACCAGCACTTCACCCTGGTGCCGTCGATGACCGTGGCCGAAAACCTGGTGCTGTCGCGCGGCGATCTACCGTTTCGCATCGACTGGGCCGCCGAGAAGGCACGCCTGACCGATTTCATGGCACGCATGCCGATTCGCGTGCCGCTGGATAAGCCGGTCAACACCCTCGCCGCGGGCGAAAAGCAGCGCCTGGAAATCTTGAAGCAGTTGTACTTGAAGCGGCGCCTGATCATTCTCGACGAGCCCACCTCGGTGCTCACCATCGAGGAGGCCGATGAAGCGCTCGGCCTGATGCGCGACATGGCGCACAGGGGCGAGATCACCGTGATCATCATCACCCACAAGTTTCGCGAGGTGATGGCCTTCGCCGACCGCGTGAGCGTATTGCGACGCGGCTTGCTGGTGGGCCAGCGCGAGGTCAGGGACAGCACGCCCGACGACCTGGCCGAAATGATGATCGGCACGCGCGAAATCAAGAGCGCCGCCGCGAAGACCGCGCAAGGCCCGGGCCCGCTGCAACTCGAAATGCGCGACGTCAGCGCCGAAGACGACAGCGGCCTGCCCGCCGTGTGCGGTGTGTCGCTGGCTGTTCGTGGCGGCGAAATCGTCGGCATTGCCGGCGTATCCGGCAACGGCCAGCGCGAACTCATCGAATGCCTGCTGGGTCAGCGCGCCCCGTCAAAAGGCGACATCCAGGTCAAGGGCAAGACCTACGGCGCGACGCGTCGCGAAATGCTGCACAACCGGGTGTTCAGCCTGCCGGAAATGCCCTTGCGCAATGCCTGCGTCCCCAACATGAGCGTGGCCGACAACATGGCGCTGCGCAATTTCGACCGGCCGCCACTGTCGAGCGGCATGTTCCTCAAGCGCGGTGCCTTGCGCCTGCAGGCGCAGCGCCTGATCGAATCCTTCAAGGTGACAACTCCTTCACCCGAAGCGCCGATCCAGGACCTCTCGGGCGGCAACGTGCAGCGCGCGGTATTGGCACGCGAACTCTCCTCCGAGGTCGATGTGCTGATCGCCGCCAATCCGGTATTCGGCCTGGATTTCGCCGCCGTCTCGGCGATCCACGGTCGCATCGTCGCCGCGCGCAACGGCGGTACTGCGGTGCTACTGGTCAGCGAAGACCTCGACGAATTGCTCGAACTGGCCGACCATATCCTGGTGCTGTTCGAAGGGCGCATCGTCTACCAGGCCGCCATCGCCGATGCCGACATGGTCGCCATCGGACGCCACATGGCCGGCCACGACGAAAACGCCGCGCACGCCTGAGGAACCGCCATGCTCGCAGTTGCCGCCAAGCCCTACGCATTCAAGTTCGAGATCCCCACCACGGCGCTGGTGATGATCGACATGCAGCGCGATTTCATCGAGCCGGGCGGCTTTGGCGCCACGCTCGGCAACGACGTGTCATTGCTCGCAGCCATCGTTCCGACGGCTGCGCGTGTGCTCGACGCTTGCCGCGGCGCCGGCATGACCATCATCCACACCAAGGAATGCCACCGCCCGGATCTGGCCGACTGCCCGCCGGCCAAGCTTGCGCGCGGCAAACCGAGCATGCGTATCGGCGACCCCGGTGCGATGGGGCGCATCCTGATCGATGGCGAACCGGGGTCGGATTTCGTGCCGGCGCTCAAGCCGCATGCCGGCGACATCGTGATTTCCAAGCCTGGCAAGGGCGCGTTCTACGGCACCCTGCTTGGCGAGATATTGCGGCTGCGCGGCATCACCCACCTGCTGTTCGGCGGCGTCACCACCGAGGTATGCGTGCAGACCACCATGCGCGAAGCCAACGACCGCGGTTACGAGTGCCTCTTGATCGAGGATGCGACCGAAAGCTACTTTCCGGAGTTCAAGAGCGCTACCCTGGCGATGATCCATGCGCAGGGCGGGATCGTCGGCTGGACCGCGCCGTCAGCGGCACTGTTCGCGGCTTTAGGCTGAGGTTCCGATGGATCGAGTCATCCATATATGGTAGTATGGAATTTCCTGATATGGAATGACCTGATTGAGGGCGAGTTCAGCGATGATCCGCACCACCGTATTTTTCGATGAAGAGACTCGTGCCCGGCTGCGCAACCTGGCACGGCGCACCGGCGTTACCCAGGCGCAGGTCTTGCGCGAAGCCATCGCGCGCTATGACGTGACAGTCGCCCCGCAAGGGCTGGCGCCTGGAGTTGGCGAATTCCACAGCGGCAGTTCCCGTACCGCTTCGCGCACTCGGGAATTTCTCGCCAAGGCCGCGAAAGACGATTCGTGGCGTCGCCGCTGATCGTCGATACCAGCGGAATCGTCGCCCTCTACGACGCCGACAGCGCGCAGCACGAGGCATTCGTGGCAGCAGCCTTTGCGCCGGGTGTGTTGCGCCTGGTGAGCGCGGCAATCCTTTCCGAAATCGACTACATGCTTAGCGTACGAGTCAATCCGGCGGCGGGCTTGCGTTTTGTCGACGCGCTGGTCGATGGCTTTTTCGAGATCGAGGCTTTCGAACCAGCCGATGCGGTGTACGTGCGCCAACTGCATCAACGCTACCCCAAGCTCAAGCTTGGCCTCGCCGACAGTGCCGTGATGTCCTTGGCTGAACGCCTCCACTGTCCGCGCATACTCACGACCGACCGTCGCCATTTCGATGTAGTCAAACCTCAAGCGTTCGCTCGCTTCGAGGTGGTCAATGATGCCGCCATCCCGGTGAAGCGCGGCGCGACTGGCCGCCGCTGACCTCCAGCGATGGCTATCAGTTCATCACGAACCATGAATCAGGCCCGCATTTCCGCTTCCGCGGCAGCCGCTGCCGACGCCTGCCTGGTGCTGTTCTCAGGCGGCCAGGATTCGACTACCTGCCTGGCATGGGCGCTCGAACGCTTCACGCGCGTCGAGACCATCGGCTTCGATTACGGCCAGCGACACCGCATCGAACTCGCATGCCGTGCGCCGATCATTGAGGCACTGAAGTTGCAGCATCCGGGCTGGGCCGAACGCATTGGTGAGGACCACCTGATCGACTTGGGCCTTATCGGCCAAATCAGCCAGACCGCGCTGACCCAGGAAATCGATATCGAGATGCTGCGCTCCGGCTTGCCCAACACCTTTGTTCCGGGGCGCAACCTGCTGTTCCTCACCGTTGCCGCCACGCTTGCCTATCGGCGCGGCTTGAACGTGCTGGTGGGCGGCATGTGCGAAACCGATTTCTCGGGCTATCCCGATTGCCGCGACGACACCATCAAGGCCTTGCAGGTCACGCTCAACCTTGGCATGGATCGTCGCTTCCGCATCGAAACACCGCTGATGTGGCTGGACAAGGCGGCCACCTGGGAACTGGCGCGACAGCTTGGCGGCGATCCGCTGGTCGAGCTTATCGGCGAAATGACCCACACCTGCTATCTTGGCGAACGCGGTACTCGGCATCCCTGGGGCTATGGATGCGGGGAATGCCCCGCGTGCACGCTACGTCGCAATGGTCATGCCAGATGGTGCGCCGAAAGGGATGAAGGGGTGCGCCGGGTATAGTCCGTTTGCCCCACTGACCGACGCGAACAGGCTTTGCATCTCCCGCAGTGGTCGCAGTAGTCCAGCGTCCACGCGCAAGTGCTCTGCCGCGATCAATTGCCCGAACGCTTCGCTTGCAGCGCTTCGCCCAGGTTGCCCACTCAAACGCTATCTGACTGACGGGAACCTTTGAGCCGACCTGGCTCGATGCACACGAGAAGCGGTGCGGATGCAATCCGTTCACCGATCGAATTAGCGGCGCCTGACCAAGGGCTCCATCATCCGCTGCGGTTCGCCGGTCTCGAAGGCGCTTTCCATGTAGTCCAGCCCGAGCAGGATCGCTTGCGCCGGAAAGCGCTCTTCCCATGCGTTGATCAGTCGCTTCTGCGCGCGCACCGCAAGGGGGCCGCCGGCAAATATCTGCCGGATCTTTTCTTCAATGATCGCGTCGATGCCACCGGCGTCGCAGACGGTCTCGAAGAAGCCCATGTCGCGCCCCTGCGCAGCGCTGTAGTTGGTGCCGGTCATCAGCATCTCGCGCGTCCTGCCCCAGCCGATCAGCATCGGCAACAGCGCCGCCTCGATCACGGCGGGCATGCCTACCCGCACCTCCGGCATGCCAAATACGGCGCTGCTGTCGGCGACCCGAAAATCGCAGGCCGCTGCGAGGTCGGTGCCGGCGCCCAGGCAATAACCGGTGACCCGCGCGATCACCGGCACCGGGCACTGCCGCACAGCCTGCAGCACCCGATGCAGGCGATCGATGAAGGCGCGGCTGGACTTGACGTCAAGCGCATGCATTTCGGGCACGAAGGCGCCACCGACGAAGGCGCGCGAGCCGGCGCCGGAGATGATGGCGAGACGCAAATCCGCACGTCCTTCAAGGTCCGCGAAGATGCGCATCATGGCGCCCATCATGGCCGTGCCCATGGCGTTCATCCTGCCTTCGTGCAAGAGGGTGATCCAGGCGACTTCGCCGCCCTCGCGTTTCTCGATGCGGCAGCTGGCAGCGCCGCGGTCATCCGGGTGCGGCGCTGCTTCGGTATTCGCGCCGGCAGTCATGGTGTGCCGTCGCGGTCGGCGCCGCATGCGAAGGTGATCTCGTACTCTTCGAGCCGCGGTGCGTGGGTCATCGCCCAGTAGTCGACCAGCCGCCAGGGCATCACCGAGATCACGCGGCCGGCCTTGTTGCGATAGTAGGTCGACATGCCGGGATGCGTCCAGATCATCGCCTCGTGCTCGGCATCGACGCGTTTCACATAATCGTCGTGCACGCTTTGCCTGACCTCCATCGAGGCGATACCCTTCGCCGTCATGGCGACGATGGCTCCGGCGATGTAGCGCGCCTGACACTCCGCCTGGAAGATCGCGCTGCCGCCATGGCCCAGCCCGGTGTTTGGCCCCTGCATGCAAAAGAAGTTCGGGAACCCGGGCACGGTGAGTCCCAGGTAGGCGGTTGGGTTGTCGTCTTTCCAGGCCTCGCTGAGCGCGCGGCCGTTGCGGCCGCGGATGCCCAGCCGTGCGGCCAACTGCGAGACGTTGAAGCCGGTGGCCAGCACGATCACGTCCGCGGCGCGGACTGCGCCATCGGAAGTCTCGATGCCATCCGGCCGGATGCGCGCGATGTCGTCGCTGACCAGCTCGACGTTCGGCCGCCGCAGCGCCGCGTACCAGCCGCTGTCGAGCAGGATGCGCTTGCCGTAGGGCGGGTAGGTCGGCAGGCACTTCGGCAGCAGGTCGGCGCGCTCGCCCAGCGACGCCACGATGTGCGCGCTCATCTGCTCGCGGTGGCGGTCATTGACGCGGTTGATCGAGCGTTCCGGATGCGTCCAGGCGGGGTCCTTGCGCAGGGTGGGCAGGAGCCCGTCGCCATAGCGCCATAGCATGGTGAAGCGAAACCACGCCGCGTAGAACGGCACGTGCGCCTGCAGCCACTGCGCGCCCGCGCCGATCGGGTCGTGGTAGCGCGGAATCGGCCGCGCCCACTGCGCACTGCGCTGGTAGACCGCCAGCGCGGCGACCCGGTCGGCCACCGCCGGCACGATCTGCATGGACGACGCCCCGGTGCCGATGACCGCCAGCCGCTTGCCGGCGAGGTCAAGGCCGGCCGGCCAGCGGGAGGAATGAAAGCATGCCCCCTGAAAGTCCTCCAGCCCCTTGAGTTTCGGCGTCGACGGCTCGCTCAGCTGGCCGATGGCGCTCACCAGCAGCGCGCCGATCAACTCGCCCGCCCCGTTCGGACCTGCTGTTTGCACGCGCCAGGCGCATGCGGCTTGGTCCCAATGCGCCGCGGTGACGCGCGTGCCAAAGCGGACATGCGGCGTGACGCCGTTCTCGCGTGCGCTTGCGACCAGGTAATCCTGGATCTCGGGCTGGCCGGCGAAATAGCGGGTCCAGCGATGCGGTCGCCCGAAGGAGAACGAATACGCGTGATTCGGCGTGTCCACGCCGCAGCCCGGGTAGGTGTTGCGGTACCAGGTGCCACCCACCTGGTCGTCCGCTTCCAGCACCACGAACGGCACGCCCAGCCTGGCGAGATTGGCGCCCAGGGCGATGCCGCTGGCACCGCCGCCGACGATGATCACCGGCCGCTGAACCGCAACGCTCGCTGGAGCCGGACCGTCCCAATCGACCTGGCGCGGGCACAAGCCCATCTCCTCGCGCATCATCGGCGCGTACTCGCGGGGCACCGCTTCGCCCAGGCAGGCGCTCATCATGCTGACCATCAACGCGTCGTCCGGGTCGGCGACGGCCGCATGCAGCGTCGGCGCCGACAGCGCTTCGACGGCGGCCGACCGGATGGCCTGCGCGGCCTCGGGCGAGAGCCCGGCGCTCTCGTCGGCAATCAGGTTGACGTCGCGCTTCGGGGCGAACGGCGTGGCCATCCAGCGCGCCTCGCCGGTGAGGTGGTACAAGACCATCAGCAGCACCCGCAGGTCCGCCTCGGCGATGGCCGCAACCAGCTGCGGGCGTCCTGGTGGCACCCACTGCATCAGGGTAACGAGAGGTGAATTGGCTGCCGGCCTCATGGCTGCTTTCCTAGTTTCGCGGCAATTGGTGCTTGAGAATCTTGCCGGTGGCGTTATGCGGCAACTCAGCGACGATGCGCACTTCCTTGGGTACCTTGTAGCGCGCCAGGACAGTGCGGCAATGCTCGACCACCGCCTTTTCATCGAGGTTCGCGCCCGCGCGCGGCACCACGTAGGCGCGCCCCACCTCGCCCCATTTCTCGTCGGCGATCCCGATTACCGCCACCTCGAGAACCCCGTCCTGCTGGTAGATCGCGTTCTCGACCTCGACCGGATAGACATTCTCGCCGCCCGAGATGAACATGTCCTTCCAGCGGTCGACGATGAAGTAGAAGCCGTCATCGTCCTGGCGCGCCGCGTCACCGGTGTGAAACCAGCCCTCCGCGTCGAACGCGGCAGCGGACTCGCGCGGCTTGTTCCAGTAGCCCGGCGTCACCGAAGGGCCCCGGATCATCAGTTCGCCGACCGCGCCGCGCGGAGTCGGGCTGCCGTCCTGGTTGCACACCTTCATCTGGGTGTGCAGCGTCGGCAGGCCCGAGGAGCCGATCTTCTCCAGGCGCTTCTCGCTGGGCAAGGACAGGCCGAGCGGGCCGATCTCGGTCATGCCGTACATCGCGCGCAACTGCACGCCGACAGCGTCATAACGCCGGATCAGCGATTCCGGCGCGGATGCGCCGCCCACGCACAGGCACTCCACGTGCGAGAGATCCGTGTCGGCAAAACCCGCTTCCTGGGCCATCATCAGGAAGTTGGTCGGCACCCCCAGCGTGTGGGTTATGCACAGGTCCTTGTCGGCGAGGCAGCGCAGCAGCGCCGCCGCATCGAAGCTGCGCATCACGACATTGCAGCCTCCGGCCTGGAACAGCGGATTGGCCCACACGTTGAGGCCGCCGGTATGGAAGGTCGGCAGCAGGACCAGGTTCTTCGCGCGCGATGTCAGGTCGCCGGCGATGGCGCAGTCGACCGCGTTGAAATGCGCCATCGAGTAGGTGATCAGCGCGCCCTTGGGCCGGCCCGAGGTTCCCGAGGTATAGAGGATCGTCCAGGTGTCGGCCAGCGACGGCGCGGCGGCCGCGAGCGAGCCGGTGGCACCGGCCAGCCCGCGCTCGTAGTCGCTGGCCCGGCCGTTGTCCATGGCGGCCGTCGCCGGGATTGCGCAGAGCCTGGCCAATTGCCCGGCCGCGTCGGCGAATTCCGCACCATGCAGCAGCACCCGCGGCGTGGCGTCGGCGCAGATGTACTGAAGCTCGGGAACCGTCAGGCGCCAGTTGAGAGGGAGGAAGATGGCGCCGAGCCTGCGGCAGGCGAACTGGATCTCGAAGATGTCGCTATCGTTGTGGCACAGCACCGCGACGCGCGCGCCCTCGCGCACGCCAAGGCCGTCGCGCAGGTAGAGGGCGGCCCGGCTGACGCGCTCGTCCATGGCGCGATAGCAAAAGCGCCGACCGGAGGCGATGTCGTGCAGGGCTTCCCGCTCGGGCGCCGCCTGGGCGTGGTGGGCGATCCAGTCCCGCGCAAGAATCGTTGTCGCATGCATGGCGTCGGCCTCCCTTGTGAAGATGAATCGCGCCCCGGCCGCGCTCAGCTACCGCGGCGCCAGTGCACCAGCGCGAACGGATGTTGGGCGTCGTCGTGCCGCTCGAATACCGCCGTCACCGGCGCGCCGATCTCCACCGCCTGCTCGACCGGGCCCTCCAGATTGCCGACCATGCGAATGCCGCCGGCGTGCGGCAGCTCGACCATGACCACCAGGTAGGGGCCGAATCCGCGCAGCGCCGGGTGGACCGGATGCCAGGGCCGTTCCCAGCTGTAGATGAGGCCACGGCCGGCAACCTCCTGCCAGGCGAGATCGAACGAGTTGCAGGCGTGACAGATCCACTCCGGCCCCCACTGCCAGGTGCCGCAGCGAGCGCAACGCTGCACCCTGAGCTTCCCCTGGAGCGTGCCTTCCCAGTACGGCGCATCGAGGCCGTCGGCGGCAGGCACGGGAGCCGGCAAGTCGGCAGGCAGGTGGTACTTTTGGTTCATGCCAAGGCCTCCCCGGAGCCGACGATGAGACTGCTCACCGGCGTCACCATCGGGCCGGCGATGTTCAGCGCCACGCGGGCGCCGGGAACCTGGTTGCACGAGTCTCCCCTGATCTGCCGCACGGATTCGAGCTGCAATCCCAGGCCGTGCACGTAGCATTCGGCGAGGTTGCCGCCGGAGGTGTTCAAGGGCATCTTCCCGGCCGGGGCAGACAGGTTTTCCAGGGTGAAGAACTGGCTGGCGTCGCCCGGCTCGCAAAAGCCATGCTCGACCACGGCCATCAGCACGCCGGTGGTGAAGTTCTCGTAGCTTTGCACGACATCGACATCCGCCGGGGTCAGCCCGGCCGATTCGAACACGCGCCCGGCGACGGTTGCGAACGACGAGGAGGCGAAGTTGCTGGCGTTCATCACCGGCGCCCCGCAGCGATGGTCCGAACCCTGCGCGGCGCCGAGCACATAAACGGGCTTGTGCGGCAGGTCGCGCGCGCGCTCCGCCGGCACCAGGATCAGTGCCGCAGCGCCGTCATTTTCCTGGCAGCAGTCGAACAGCCGGTTGACCGGCTCGACGATCCAGCGGCTCTGGTCGTAGGTGGCCTCGTCCAGCGGCTGCCCGTACTTGATCGCGCGCGGGTTGTTCTGCGCATGGGCGTAGGAAGTCATGGCGATGGCGCGCAGGGCGGCGTTGCCCACGCCGTGCTGATGCATGAAGCGCGTCGCGCGCATCGCGTAGTGCTGCGCCGGCGACATCACCCCGTACGGCGACAGGAATGCGGCGTTGCCGGTGACGGTCTTGTCCGGCAGGGCCTCGCCGAAGCGGCGGAACTGGCCCTGCGCAAGGGCGCGAAACACCACCACGCAATCGGCGAAACCCGCGGCGATCGCCGCCGCGGCATTGGCAACGGCCGCCGCCGCGCCGCCGCCGCCACCGCCCCAGTGCATGTTGGCAAAGCGCAGTTCGCGAATGCCGAGCGCCGCGGCGAGGCGCGAGGGGTCGTTGCGGTCGTTCGAGTAGGAGGCGAAGCCGTCGATCGCCTGCGGATCGATGCCGGCGTCGGCGGCCGCGCCGAGGATCGCCTTCAACGCCAGCACGAACTCCGGGTCGGGCGACTTGCCGTACTTGTAGTAGGTGGTCTCGGCGATGCCGGCGATCGCCACCGCACCGCGTATGCCGCGCCTGGTCATCGCGCGGCCCTTGCCATCCCGGCAACCACGTCGCGTGCCGGCCGCCTCATGCGCCTGCCGCGGGCCGCCGCAGGTACATGTTGGTCGCGATCGCCGACTGCACCACCTCGTCGCGCTGGTTGCGGATCTCGCGATCAAAGACCACGATGCCCTTGTCCGGCTTGCTGGTCGGTCGCTTGTCGGTGACGCGCTGTACCACATGGATGGTGTCGCCGTGCTTGACCGGCAGGCGCACGCGCCAGTTGTCGACGCCCAGCATGGCGATGATGGTGCCGTCATTGATGCCGCTGGCGTAACCGAGGCCGCCGGCCATCGACCAGACCAGCGGTCCGTGCGCGATCGGCTCGCCATACGGCTGGGTCTTGCAGAACTCGTGGTCGCAATGCGGTGCGTTGTAGTCGCCGGTGACACCGGCGAAGTTGACGATATCGGTCAGGGTCACCGTGCGCCGCGGCGTGACGATCTCCATTCCGACTGTGAAATCCTCCCAGTACATGCCGCGTGGCTTGCGGGCTTGGCCCATCGCAGTTCTCCTTCTTCAGTTGATTGGCTGTCTCTTGGTGGCGCGGCCGGCGCGCAAGCTCGCCGCCGGCACCGCGCCCGGCTCGTCCTTGTGCAGATACCGATGCACCGACTCCAGGTGCGAGCGCATCAAGTCGGTAGCCAGGACGACGTCACGCGCGCGCAAGGCGGCGAGGAAGGCGCGCCGCTT
>JBEIFV010000045.1:0-36072 GCA_040382235.1 Burkholderiales bacterium | reverse complement strand
TGCTGTCGGTGATCGCATTGTTCTGGGGCCTGAACTGGCCGGTGTTGAAAGTGGCGGTAAATGAAGCGCCGGTGTTCTGGTTTCGCATGGTGTGCGCCTGGGGCTGCGCCGCGGGCCTCTTCGTGGTGGCGCGCCTGGGCGGCCAGTCGCTTGCGGTGGCGCGCGGCGAACGCCTGCGCCTGGCTTGGGTGGCGATGTTCACCATCGTGGGCTGGAACGCGTTTTCGGGCTTCGGCGTGCTGCTGCTGCCGGCCGGCCGCGCCGCGATGCTCGGCTACACCATGCCATTGTGGCTGGCGCTGCTGTCGTTCTGGTTGCTCAAGGAAAAAGCCCAGCGCGTCAACCTGGCCGGCCTGGCCCTGGGCCTGTCGGGCATCGCCCTTTTGATCGGCGAGGACGCCGCCGCCTTCACCCGCGCGCCTCTGGGTGCCCTGTGCATGCTGGCTGCGGCCCTCACCTGGGCCTACGGCGTGGTGCTGATCAAGCGTCGCCCGTTCGCGCTTGCGCCCACCGTACAGATGGCCTGGATGATGATGGCCGGCGGCGTGCCCCTGGCGCTGCTGGCATGGCTCCAAAGCGGCCTTGCAGTGCCGCGGCTCTCACTCGCCGCCTGGCTGGCGGTGGCCTACAACATCTTCATCGCCGGCGTCTTGTGCTACTGGGCGTTCTACAAAATGGTCAACCTGCTGCCCACCGCGGTGACCGGCATCGCAAGCCTGGCTGTTCCCGTCATCGGTGTGCTTGCCAGCCTGGCCTTTCTGGGCGAAATTCCAAGTGGGCGTGACTGGCTGGCGCTGGCCATGATCGTCGCAGCCTTGGCACTGGTGCTGTTGCTGCAGGGCTCGGGCGGGCGTCGGTCCGTTACCTAGCAGCCTGTCTGCCTTAGGAGATGCCGGCTGCTAGAGTTCAGGCGAAAATACCAAGGCAAGTCATTAATAATTCGACAAAAAACATATTTCAAATCGATTACAATCAGGGCTTGGCTAGATGGAAAACTTGATCCATGGGTAATCGCTTTTTGAGCCTGCTGGCCCTTCTTTGCTTGTGTACGCTAGCAATTCCGGAAGCGTGGGCCAGCCAGAACAAGACCGCGCGACATGCCAAGGCCAAGCCGGCGACCAAGGCCAAGCCACTACTGAAGCCCAAGAAGGCTGCCAAGGGCGCTGCCGTTGCCAATACCAGGCCCGCACTCAAGACCGCGGCCGTGCGCAAAACCGCGGCCGCACGCAAGGCCTCTGCTGTTCCAGCCCGCCATGCGGCATCGGTACATCGCGTAGCCGCGCACAGCACCGGACTGGATCTGAAATCGAACGTGGTGCTGGTGCTTGACAACGCCACCGGCCAGGCCGTGGTGTCGAAGAATGCCAATGACCTGCAGCCGATCGCCTCGATCACCAAGCTGATGACCGCCATGGTGGTGGTCGATGGCCGGCTACCCATGGCCGGGCGCGTCGCCATCAGTGAAGAAGATGTCGATACCGAACGCGGCAGTCGCTCGCGCCTGAAGGTCGGCGCCGAACTGACCCGCGATGACCTGTTGCACCTGGCCCTGATGGCGTCCGAGAATCGTGCCGCGCATGCGCTTGGCCGCAGCCATCCCGGCGGGCTTGCGGCATTCGTGCAGGCGATGAACGACAAGGCGCGCGAACTCGGCATGCAGCGCACCCGCTTTGTCGACCCGACCGGACTATCCAGCGCCAACGTGTCGACGGCTTCCGACCTGGCGCGCCTGGTGCACGCCGCCAATGCGATCCAACTGATTCGCCAGTATTCGACCAACCCGGCCTACGAGGTCAATTTGCTCGGGCGCGATGTGCGATTCCACAACACCAACCGCCTGGTCGCCGCGAGCGGCTGGGATATCGGCCTGTCCAAGACCGGCTTCATCAACGAGGCCGGTCGCTGCCTGGTGATGCATGCCAGGGTCGATGGCCGCTCCCTGACGTTCGTCTTGCTCGATTCATGGGGCAAGCTGTCGCGCATCGGTGACGCCAACCGCATCCGCAAATGGCTGACCACCACTGCCGGGTTGCCAGCGCAAGCCTGAAGCCGTCGTCACACCCGCAGTCAGTCTGACGTGCCCCCGCGCGCCAAGGCTTTGGCCAGTTCCGCGGCAAGCGCGTCGATCAGTTCCGCGGCACCCAAAGTGCGCGTCAGCGCCGCGCCCTGGCCGGCCCACAGGCTCATGTACTGGGCCCGCCCATCCCTGGCGGCGGCAGCGCGCATCTCTGCGGTCAGCGCGTTCTGCACCGGGTAGCCCGGTACATCTTCCTGGTGCGCGGCCATGCGCCGCATGAAGTCGTTGTTGATGCCGCGCGCCATGCGTCCCGAAAACGCCAGCGTGACCTGGGTGGCGGTGTCGTCGGCGCCGCGCAGCGCTTCCTTCCAGGCCGGGTGAATGCCGGATTCGGCGCAATCCAGAAAGGCCGTGCCCATCTGCGCGGCTGCCGCGCCCAGCATCAGCGCCGCGGCGATGCCGCGCCCGTCCATGATGCCGCCGGCGGCGATCACCGGTACCCGCACCGCGTCGACGACCTGCGGCACCAGCGCCATGCCGCCGATCAGCGAATCCTGGACACTGCCGATGAAGGTGCCGCGATGGCCACCCGCCTCCATGCCCTGGGCGCATACGAAATCGGCGCCGGCGGACTCCCAGGCACGCGCCTCGGCCACGTTGGTGGCCGAGCCCGCCACCAGGCAGCCGGCCGCATGCAGGCGCTCGACCTGGGCGGCGCCATGCACATCGAAGGCAAAGCTTGCCAGGGCCGGGCGTGCTTCCAGCAGTGCCTCGAACTGCTGCTCTGGATCTTCGCAGTAGCGCGCTAGCGGCGGCGCGGCCTCCGGCAGTCCCAGTTCGGCACGGAACGGTGCCAGCAGAACATTGGCACGCGCGATCGCAACCGGATCCGGCTGCGGTGTTTCCAGCACGAACAGGTTGACACCGAAGGGGCGATCGGTGAGTTCGCGAATGCGCGCCACGCCGGCGCGAATCGCCTGCGGCGCCAGGGTGGCCGCCGCGAACGAGCCCAAGGCACCGGCATTGCAAACCGCGGCCACCAGCTCCGGGGTGGTGGCGCCGCCGGCCATTGGCGCCTGGATCACCGGCAGGCTTAGCCTGAAGGCGCGTGTGATCGAAGTGCTTGGCAATGACATCGAAAAGTCCTAGCGCCGCAACCGGCGCCTGCTGGGTAGGCATCATTATGCGCCATGCATGAATTCATTAAAAACGAATTAACGTAATCTTTTAAATCATATTTAGTGATATATTCGCCAGATGAATCTGGCGGATCTGCGCATCTTCAAGGCTGTAGTCGACGAAGGTAGCTTGACCCGCGCGGCGGCCAAGGTCAACCGCGTGCAATCGAACCTGTCGGCGCGCATCCGCAATCTCGAACAGGACCTCGGACGCCAGTTGTTCGAGCGCAGCGGGCGCCGCATGCTGCTTACGCCCGAAGGTCGGCAACTCTACGATTCCGCCGCCAAGCTGCTGCTGCTGGCAGAAGAGGTACGCGCCGGCCTCAGCGACATACCGGCTGCGGGGCTGCTGCGCATCGGCGCGATGGAAAGCACCGCGGCCACCCGCTTGCCGGACACTCTGGCGCGCTTTCACAAGCAACACCCTGACACACGGATCGAATTGTCGACCGGCACCGCACGCGCCCTGCTCGACCGCCTCCTGGCCGGCGAGATTGATCTCGCCCTGACTGCCGGCAATTGCGGCAACGATGCCCTGTCGGCAACAGCGGCGTTTCGTGAGACTCTCTTGCTGGTGCTGCCGCCGGGGGCGGACGCAGGTTTCGATCTGGCACAGACCTGCATGATCGCGTTTCCGACCGGCTGTGCCTACCGCGGCATCGTCGGTGCATGGCTGCACTCGCGCAAGGTCGCGCCACGCCAGGTTATCGAACTTGCCTCCTACCACGCGATGCTGGCCAGCGTGGCCGGCGGCATGGGCTGGGCGGTGGTGCCGCAGTCCCTGCTCGGCATCTACCCGCAGAAGCACCTGTTTGCCACCCGCGCGCTGCCGCAAAGCGTGGCGCGGCAGACTACCTGGCTGGTGAGTCGCCGGCATTCTGCCTCGCCCAGCGCCAGCGCGTTTCGCGCCGCATTGGGCTGAACGCGAGGCCTGCCATGCGCTTTCCGCTGGTCGCACTTGGTGGCGCCGCCGCCATGGCCGCGGTGATGGGCGTGGGCCGCTTCGCCTATACGCCGATCCTCCCGGCGATGCACGCCCAAGCCTCGCTGTCGGCGGCCAACGCAGGCTTCTTGGCAACGGCGAACTTTGCCGGCTACATGCTGGCCACGCTATGGCCGCTGCTGGCGCGCCGGCTGGGCGCCGCGCCAGGGCCGAAAACCACGCTGCGTTTCGGGCTTGCAAGCTGCTTCGCCGCCACTCTTGCGATGGGCCTGACCGATGCGGTGGCGCTATGGGGCGTGCTGCGTTTCGTCTCCGGCTTCGCCAGTGCACTGAGCATGATCTACGCCACCACCATGGTGCTCGACGCACTGGCGCGCAGCAACCGGTCAGGCGCTGCCGCCATCCATTTCAGCGGTGTCGGTGTCGGCATCACCGTGTCCGGGTTGATGGTTCTGCTGTTCGAGCAATTGCACATCGGCTGGCGCGGCATGTGGTTCGGCGCTGCGGCAATCATCGCGCTGCTCATGCCGGTCGCGTTGGTGACCGTCGCGCGCCGCACACCAAGCGCCGCCGCGACGCCCGCGCCAGCGCCGGCGGCGCGCCAGGCCGACGCAGCGCGCAGCCGCAATCCGTGGTGGCTGGTGGCTGCCTATGCCTGCGCCGGCTTGGGCTTCATCGTCAGCGGCACCTTCCTGCCGCTGATCGCCAAGGAGACCCCGGCGACAGCGCCCTATGCGGCATTCTGCTGGGTGATCGTGGGCATCGCGGCTATTCCATCGAACGTGTTGTGGGCCTGGGTCGCCCGGCGCGCCGGCGCCACCGTTTCGCTGGTGGTGCAATACGCGCTGCAGGCGGTGGCCGTGGTGCTGCCGATTTTCTGGCAGACCCCGTTCGCATTGTTGGTGGGCGGCTTGTTGCTGGGCGGCACCTTCATGGGCATCGTGACAGTCGCCAGCGCACGGGCGCGCGACATCGCGCCCCAGCGCACCGCCGAGATACTGGCCTTGATGACCGCCTGTTACAGCGTCGGCCAGATCATCGGCCCACCCATGGCCGGCATGATCGCGACGCGCACCGGCAGCTTCGATGGCGGCCTGGCGATCGCGGCTATGACGATGGTGTTGGGGATAGTCCTGCTGTTGCTGGACCGCGCGAGCGCCGTCGGGCACCGCTAGCGGTTTGCGGGAGATTTGCCCGCGCAGTATTCATCACTTCAACTTGATCGTTTTGCGCGCGCCGTGCTGACGCATCGGGAGTACGACTAGGGGGACTGGAAATGAACGCACGAATCGACACCGCGCTGGCGCACTGGGCATATGTGGCCCCCTTGCTCAAGCCTGGCAAAACCAGGGCTCAATACCAGACGCTGGTTGAATCGCTCGATGCCGTGCTGGACGCAAGCGACGCCGATGAAACCAACCCGCTTGCGCGGCTCGCCGCCATGCTTGGTGCTTTGGTGTCGCCTATGAGAAAGCACATTACCCGATGCCGCCAGCGATGAGCGCGCTTGAGACCCTGCGCTGGTTCATCGCGCGCGACCGGCTGCGTCATAGCGATTTGCCGGAGATCGGCAACCAGGCCAAGATTTCATAAATTCTATCGGGCCGTCGTGCCATCAATCTGCGCCATGCGCGCACCCTTGCCGCGCGCTTCGGTGTGCCGATGGAGTTGTTCGCAGGCGACGACAACTTGCACAAGCGGCGTGGCGTTGAACAATTGACCTGAGGGTCGTCGCACATGGAACCTGCCTACACGCAATGGAAATCCAAGCCGACGATCTTGTCAACCTCGCCCTGCGTGCCGATCCAGAACCAATGCACGCCTGTCGAAACAGGCAGGCCGAGCGCTTTGTCGCCATCGTTCCTCCGCACCATGGCGATCACGTCTATCACCGGCGGCGCGAAAGGTCGTTCGGCTTACCGGTGTAGGGCACCAGTTGCCGACCTCGGTAATCGTCATCCTGCCCTGGGTGATGGCGCTCTGGTCTCGGGTATAGAGGTGGTTTCAAGCAAGGTCGTGCCCTTTGTGGCGACGTCGGCATGGACGTTCCAGCGGCGCTCCTGCCCCTTGTGTTCACTAAGGAAACGTCACCGGCGACATTGACAATTGATGTTACAGGCAATACTATTTCCCGGGTGAACACCGCGACCAAACTGCTTCACTCCATGCGCACCACTCCGCTCGATTGGCGCATCGAGCAGCTTCAAACGGTAGCCAAACAACATGGACTGGATTGGCGGCATGAGGGCACCAGCCACTGCGTGTTTGTCCGCGCCGACGGAAAGACCTTGCCGGTACCGGCGCGCCGGCCGATCAAGGCGGTCTACATGAAGAAGTTTGTTGCACTGGTGAAAGGAGATTGACCCATGAAGAACCTGGCTGACTACCCCTTCGAGATCCGTCCGCTGACGGCCAGTGAGGGCGGCGGTTATCTGATTTCATATCCGGATTTTTCCGAATGCATTTCGGACGGCGAAACCGTGGAAGAAGCGATCGCCAACGGCCAGGACGCGCTCAAGGCAACCATCGCCGCCCTCAAGGCAAAGGGCTTCCCGGCGCCGGCGCCCAATGCCGGTGGCGTGGCATCCGGAAAGTTTGTCGCCCGCGTGCCCAAAATGATTCATGCCCAGCTAGCTACACGCGCCAAGGCCGAAGGCGTTTCGCTTAATACACTTGTTCTCGCATTCATCGCCGAGGGCCTGGGGCGGCGTGATCAACGTGCGTAGATGGCGCCTCACCATTGCCCATCGCATTTATTCTGCCAAAGGTGGTTGACCGTGCCCTTGGTGGTGAGGGTCACCACGTCCGTCGCGGTGCCGGCCGTAGGCGCCACGGTGAGCGGCGTGGCGTTGATCTGGTTGCAGGCCGCGAAATCGAACGCCTTCATGGCGTCGCTCTTGAGTCCCTTGGCGATGACTTCCTTCACCGGGTGCAGCGAAAGGTCGTCCTGGGCCGGGCCGGACGCGGCCGCTGCCTTGCCGTCGGCCACCGCCTGGAAGCGCGCGCGCTCCTGCTCGGCGGCTACGTCAGCTAGCAGACGAGGTTGACTCAGCGTAAAGCATGATTATTGACAGAATTTGATGCTGTGAACGCCATTTGGCACGGTGCCCGCCGCCCCAAGGGAGCCAAGGCGGGCACCGCTCCTGGTCACGGCATCACGCTGCCGCGACCGTTCTCATCATGGCGGCCCCTGGACGCTCGTAGGCACACCCGGCGCGACCTTGATCGCGCAGGCTCCGGCACATCGAACGTACTCGCAAGACGAAAACCCAAACTGTTGTTGCGGTTGGCGGGATCGTTGCGGTTGCGGTTGGCGGAGCGCACGTTGCGTGGGTTGTTGTTCCGCCCACCGCCACGGGCCACCCGCCGCGCGCAAGGAAAGAGCCGCCAGGCTCACCTGAAGCGTGGATTCGACGGATCGAACCACCCTCCACGAAAGATCGCATGGCGCAGCCGCCACGTATCAGCGTGCCGCGCATGCGCGATCCACGCCCCGATGTGCTTGTTCGACCTCGATGCCCGTCACGGAGCCCACGCGCCAGCGGTCGCGCAGTCCGCGCAAGCGATCGCGAAAGCGCCGAACGTTGGCTTCCGGCAGGCGGCGGCGGCCGTCGTGGTGCAGTTCGAAGCCCAGAAATGTCGCGGGCTCGCGATTGGCCGCAATGAAGCTCTTGAGCGGATGCAGCAGCAGACGCCGGCCGCACAAAAAGCGTTCGATGCGCTCGCGCCAGTCCCGGAGAACCGTAGGGTCGTCATGAAACAGCGCGAAGTCGTCCACATAGCGCACATAAGGCGCGCGCAGGACCTCGGTGGCGAAGTGATCGAGGCAATCGAGGTACACATTGGCGAACAACTGGCTGGTGAGATTGCCGATCGGCAGCCCGCGCCGGCGCTGATAAGGTGAAAACAGGTCGTCGCCCGCAAAATAGCGGTTGACCGGCTCCTGCGGGTTGCTGCCGTCGACAATGGTGTCCATCACAGCCAGCGTGCGCTCGCAGGCGATGCGGCGGCGGAAATCGCGCTTCAATACCTCATGATCGATGCTCGGAAAAAAGCGGAAGATGTCACAACGTGTCACCGAAGGTGTGTTCGAGCCGACGTTTTCGCAGCGGGCGGGTCGAGGCGAGCCTTGACGTGGCGAGCCTTGACGACGCGGACGCGAAACTCTCATGCTACATTGAGGTCATGAGCAAGATTCTCGACCCTCTTGTTTCCGAGTTCGACACCGAACAGGCGGCGGAAGACTATGACCGCTGGTTTCGTGCCAAGGTGCAGGAAGCGCTCGAAAGCACAAAGCCCAGATTGACGCACGACGAGGCAGTATTGAAAGTTCGCGCATTGCTGGAGCGGAAAAGGAAGCAGGGTGCTGGCGGTACGCTGGGCTGACGAAGCGGTCATCGACCTGGCCGAAATCATCGGTTACATCGAGCGACGCGACTCTATCGCGGCACAAGGTCTACTCGATGACATCTTGCAGACCATTGAGCAACTTCCCTTGATGCCAAGCCTGTTTCGACCAGGACGCGTCGAGGGCACGCGCGAAGTCGTCGTTCGGCCGAATTACCTCGTCGTATACAAGATCGGCGGCGACGCGATCGATGTATTGCGCGTACTGCACGCCCGGCGACAGTATCCGTAGCATTTTCGTGACCAGGGCCACGCCCGATGGCGACGGCTGCCGAATCAACGGCGCCAAAGTTTCTTTCACCTGATAGCAAGGAATCTTCCTTACCTCTTCAAGCTGCGGACGCATGGCCTCTGTGCGCGAACTTAAGTGGGTTCACTCTCGCCGGAAGTTGAGCGCACCCCGAAGGTGAGTCTCTTGCGTCAAGCAAAGTCCTTCATCAGCTCGACGATGTTCTTGCGGATCCGCACGGCGGTGACGTCGGTCAATGTGGTGATAGGGTCTTTCGAGTCAGCGCCCTTGGAGCCCTCGCGGGTCAAACGGGTGGAATCGGAATATGAGCGCACCGCCTGCGGGATTTCGCTGTCCGGGATCGGCGCCCAGCGCGGCGCGCCAGTTTTCGGGTCGGGCTGGGTCATACGGGCGCGCACTTCCTTGACGTACATCGGCAGCATGTCGATCAGGCAGGGGCAGCTGCCGATCTGATTGTTGCGTGCACGTCAACCCCTTTCTCCCTTCGGATGCGTTTGCAGTAGCAGGCCCATCATTGGAGAACTCTCGTGCAACCTATCAGCAAACATTCGGGGACCCGTTTCGCACCGTACGCAACGCGGCAACTCGTGCCGCTGGCCGTAGCGCTGCTATTTGGCATGACCGCTCCCGCAGCCCACGCCTTTTGCGGATTTTTCGCCGGCAAGGCCGACGCCTCGCTGTTTAACGAAGCCAGCCAGGTGGTGATCGCGCGTGACGGCCGCCGCACGGTGCTGTCGATGCAGAACGACTACAAGGGGCCCTTGAGCGAATTCGCATTGATCGTGCCGACACCGACGGTGCTCAAGCAGGGCCAGGTGCGGGTGGCAGAGAAGGCCACGTTCGAGCGGCTCGACGCCTACTCAAGCCCGCGCCTGGCCGAGTACCACGACAATGATCCGTGCCAGGTGCGCTTCAATTGGGACTGGATCGCGCGCGATCCCAACGCGCCGCGGTTGCAGCCGGCGCCTGCCGCAATGATGTCGAAGAGCGCCGACATGGCTCGCTCGGAACGCCGCGACAAGGCCCTTGGCGTCACCGTCGAAGCCGCCTATACCCTGGAGGAATACGATATCGTGAGTCTCTCGGCCACGCAGTCGGACGGCCTGGAAACCTGGCTTACGCAAAACGGCTACAAGATCCCGAAGGGCGCGAGCGCGGCGCTGCGCCCCTATATCAACCAGGGCATGAAGTTCTTTGTGGCCAAGGTGAATCTGAAGGAGCAATTGAAGACCGGCTACAGTTACCTGCGCCCGCTGCAGTTCGCCTTCGAGTCGGAAAAATTCATGCTGCCGATGCGTCTGGGCATGTTGAATGCGCCGCCCGACCGCGCGCAGGATCTGATCGTCTATGTGCTCACGCGCAACGGGCGGGTGGAGTCGAGCAACTACCGCACCGTCAAGCTGCCGGCGAACGTGAACCTGCCGGCTTTCATCAAGCCGAAGTTCAAGGATTTCTACCAGGCGCTGTTTGAAAACTCCACCCGCGTCGAGGAGTTCAAGGCGGTCTTCACCGAGTACTTCTGGGACATGGCCTGGTGCGACCCGTGCGCCGCCACCCCCTTGAGCGGCGCGGAGTTGCGCCGTGCCGGTGCCTTCTGGGTGAGCGGTGATGGCGACAACGGCGGCGCGCAACCGGCCTTGCTGACGCGCCTGCATGTGCGCTACACGCCGAAAACCTTTGCCGAAGACCTGATGTTCACCCAGACCGGCGACCGGCAGAACTGGCAGACCCGCTATGTGGTGCAAAACCCCTATGGTGGCAGCGTCGCGCAGTGCAACGAGAAGGTCGCGGCGATGGATTGCGCAGCCATGTGCAAGCCGCGCATGGAGCAAATTGCCGCTGCTACCAGAACCAATCCGGGTTGGCTCAATCCGAAATACAAGGATCGCTCGCAGACAAGCCTTGCGAACGAATGCCAGACCAGTTGCACCGCTTCGAAGCAAGCGGGCATTGATGCGGCCTTCAACTACTACGCGCAACAACTGCCGATGCGGGTCGGTACTGAAAAGCAGACCCTGGCCAGGCTCACCGGCTGGAGCATGAGCCAGATCGATGGCATGCCGGGCGCTCGTGATCACGAGCGTCACGCCGGCGCACAACCCCTGCAACTGGTGGCACAGATCGAGCCCGAACCCCAAGCCGTGAAACCGTTGCAGCAAGCCGGACCGGAACCCTTGACCTGGTGGCAGCGCCTGTTCCGCGCTTCGCCTGACGGCAGCGGCGATGGTGCGCGCAAATAGGTGGCCGGCGATGTCCACACAAATGAGTGCGTCGATGAACCACGTGACCCTGCCGCAGCAGCTGCCGATCACGAGCGTGTTGGCACGGCTTGACGCGCGCTGGTTCCAAATCGCTTTCCTGGCCAGTCTGCTGTTGTTTGGCGCAATAGTGCGGGATTTCGCCATCACCCCGCCGCAAATTGCGCTTACCTTCGCGGCCGCACTGTTGACACAGGCCGCCTGGCAATGGGGCCTTGATCTGCCCGGCAAGGCCAACTGGCACGGTTACTTGAGCGCGATCGTCTCCGCTATCGGCATCAGCATTCTGGTGCGCGCCGACAGCGCGTGGGCGCATCCGCTCCTGGTCATGATCGCGATGAGCAGCAAGTACCTGGTGCGCGCAGGCCTTGGCGCATCGCGGTCGCATGTGTTCAACCCGGCCAACCTGGCCGCGCTCTTTGCCTGCTGTGTGTTGCCGGGCACCTGGTTGAGCCCGGGGCAATGGGGCTCGGGCACCTTGCTGGCCTTGTGGCTGTTTGCGCTCGGTGGCCTGGTGACGCAGCGCATCACGCGCTGGGATGTGAGCTTCGCGTTCCTCGGCACTTGGGCTTCGCTGCTGGCGCTGCGCCTGGTCTGGCTCGACTTTGCCTGGGAGGTCGGCCACGCGATGTGGCTGCAGCAAGTCTCCAACGGTGCCACCCTGCTATTCGCGTTCTTCATGATCTCCGACCCGATGACCACACCGCAGCGGCGTGGTGCACGCATCGCTTACGCGATTGGCGTGGCGGGCGCGGCCTTCGTGTGGCAATACTGGCTGTTCAAACCGCACGGGCTGATCCTGATGCTGGCTGCCACCAGCATCAGCGTGCCGCTGATCAACTGGCGCTGGCCGCAGCGGCGCTTCGAATGGTCCAGATGAATCGGTAGTGCCAGATTACCGTGCGGCCATCGCAGGAACCGCAGTCGGGTGCGTGATCCATGGCGGTCACACCGCCTGCTCCACTTTGCGGTCACCCAGGTGATATCATTATTCACGTTGCCATCATCGAAAGGCTCCCATGCCAAACCTTAGCCTTCGAGACCTGGATGTCGAGACGTTGTCGCGCATCAAGTCCGCTGCCCGCCGACAAAAACGCAGCGTCAACCGCCTGATTGTGGAGACGCTACAACAACACTATGCGGCGGGTCAGCGGCCACCGGATGGCGTAGATGCACTGGCCGGAACATGGAGCAAAGCCGAACTCGCTGAATTTACCGCAGCAATCGCACCCTTCGGCGAGATCGACCAAGCACTCTGGGTAGCAGAGCCAAAAATGGAGTATCGCGTCATACCGGTTACAGCTACGGCAACCGCTGGTGGTCTGGCGCGAAAGCGCCCTGCCGTAGCACGCAAGCCTGCTTCGAAATGAGCGCGATCATTCTCGACGCCAACGCCTACAGCTACCATCTGGCCGGCGAGCCGCGGTCGGTGCGAGCCATGCACGCGGCCCATGAGATTCACCTTCCCCTGATCGTCCTTGGCGAGTTGCTGGCGGGTTTCGCGTCAGGCAATCGTAAACAGAAGAACCGCGAAGCACTGGCGCGTTTCATGGCCGCGCCGCGTGTGCACCTGATGAACCCTGACGAAAAAACCGCACAGCAATACGCCGATCTTTACAAGTGGCTGCGCGATCACGGCAGGCCGATTCCTACCAATGACCTGTGGATTGCAGCTCTGGTAAGGCAGCATCGCATGCCC
Organism: Burkholderiales bacterium; assembly: GCA_040382235.1. Classification (GTDB taxonomy): domain Bacteria; phylum Pseudomonadota; class Gammaproteobacteria; order Burkholderiales; family JAEUOS01; genus JAEUOS01. Next base: position 23,320 of record JBEIFV010000045.1, on the reverse strand, counting down.
TTGCTGACGTTTGACAAGCACTTTGCAGGGATTGCCGGCGTTGATCTGATTGATGTGACGTGAACACACGCAAGCTTGGCCCGCTCACGCGACTCATGCCGTCTCTCGCGCATCATCGCGCACGTTGGTGCCGGTGTTCAACGCACTGCTGAGATCGACAGTAACGGGTCAGCAATAGGACGGGCCGTCGGCATCTTCGAGTAGCAATGAAACCCTGTCAAGCGCAATACCTGGCTTAAGACGGCCAAGACTTTGCGCTTGAACCACAAAGGCGTTCGATTGCTGCGCGGGAAACGGCGATTCCAGCAAACCCCGACGCAAAGTGGCGTTGACAACTTCGTTGAAGGACTTGCAGCTGGTGCGACAGGCTCCCGCAAGTTGGACTGCGATGTCTTCATCAAGAGTCAAGGTCGTACGCATTTCGGCACTTTCCAATGCGACTAAACATCTCAATGCTTCACGGCTAGGCAATGCACTATAAGACGCGACTCGCAGTTTCACCAGTCGGAAACAACGAAATCGGCTAATCCAGCTTAATCCCCGCACGCTTGATCACCCCGGTCCATTTCTCGATCTCCGCGCGCCGCATGGCGTCCAGTTCGTCCGGCTTGCCGCCGACCGGCTCGGCGCCCAGCAGCGCCAGTTTCTCGCGCACATCCGGCGCGGCCAGTGCCTTCGCCAGTTCGCGCTGCATGCGATCGATGATGTCGGGCGCGGTGCCGGCCGGCGCGAACACGGCGTTCCACTCATAGACCTCGTAGCCCTTCAAGCCCTCTTCAGCGATGGTCGGGAGCGTGGGCATCGCCGGCGAACGTTTGCTGCCGGTGACCGCCAGTGCCCTCAACTTGCCGCCCTTCACATGCGGCAGGGCCGAGGCCATGTTGCCGAAGTAGATCGGCACCTGGCCGCCCATCACGTCGATCAATGCCGGCCCGCCGCCACGGTAGGGAATATGCACCATGAAAAGACCGGCCTGCGCCTTGAACAATTCGGCCGCAAGATGCTGCGCCGAGCCATTGCCGCTGGAGGCGAACGAGTATTGGCCTGGCTTTGACTTGACCAGCGCGATCAATTCCTTAGTCGATGCAGCCGCGAACGTCGGGTTCACCACCAGCATGTTCGGCACCACCACCAGCAGCGACACCGGCGCCAAGTCCTTCAGGGTGTTGAACGGCATCTTCGGTTGCAGCACCGGGTTGATGCTGTGCGAAGAGGCGTCGAGCAGGAAGGTGTAACCGTCGGGCGGCGACTTGGCGGCGACATCGCCACCGATGGCGCCGCCGTTGCCCTGGCGGTTCTCGATCAGCACCGGCTGGCCCAGGCCTTCAGACAGCTTGGGGCCCAGCATGCGCGCCACCGCGTCGGCGCCACCGCCCGGCGGGTACGACACGATGACACGCACCGGCTTGGCGGGCCAGGCCTGCGCCTGCGCGGCGAAGGGGGCGGCTACGAGCAGCAGATAAGCGGCAATCCGTTGTGTTGGCTTCATCCGGGTCTTTCTTTGGTCTGGATTATTGATGCGTCCTGCGGTCGAATCAATCCGCACCCAGCCGCAGCCGGCCCGGTTGGCGTTTCTCGATCGAATACTTGAGCAAGGCGGCCAGGCGAAAAATGCCGTGCGCGAACTTGCCGTAGGGCATGGTGAGAAAGAGCGCCATCACAAAGCCCAGGTGCACCGCAAGCAGAGCCGTCATGGCGCTGGTATCGCGCAACACCATCAGCACCAGGCCGGTCAGACTGACGAAGAACAGCAGCCAGATCAGCCCGTGGTCCAGCGCCTTCTGCGAGCCGTCGCCATGATCCGGGTGACGCCTGATGTTGAGCAGGAACAGGCCTATTGGCCCGATCAGGAGGCCGATGCCGCCCAGCGTGCCCAGCACGACCGGCAGGCTGGTGAAGGCATAGGGTGCCTTCAGGCCCAGCGCATAGTGATACACGGTCGCAATGCTGGTGGAGGCGAAGCACAACATGAAACCGTAGAAGGTGAAGTGATGCGCCACCCGCCGCGCCAGGGTGAAGCGGTCATCCGCCTCATTGCAACCCTCGCCGTGGCCGCCGTCGAGATACTTGAGGGTGAGTGCGTTGCCGGCCGCTTCCAGCGTCGCCTCCGGCGACACCGGTCCGGGCTGCCACGCGTTCCAGAATTTCACTACCCCTATGGCGAGCGCCAACACCACCCAGCCGAACACCAGGCCGAACATGCTGATGAGCAGGTTGTGCGGAAACACCGCATAGAAATTGCCGCCATTGGCCGGGCGCACCAAGCCGCCCGACTGCATCACGGCCAGCAGCAGAAACAGTCCCAGGCCGCCAGCCAGGGCCATTGCAACGTAGCCACCGGCATGTCGGTACAGCGCACCGAAGGCGCGCGGCCACGCATACTCGGCATAGGTATGTACGCGCACCTGCGCCAAAGCCCGCGGCAGGTTGACTGCGAACTCATGCGGCGGCGCGTACTGGCAGGCATGCAGGCAGGCACCGCAGTTGTGGCACAGGTTGGCCAGGTAGTGCACGTCGTTGCGGCCGAATTCGAGCCGCCGCGTCATCGCCGGGAACACCGCGCAAAAACTCTCGCAGTAGCGACAGGCGTTGCAGATCGAAAACTCGCGCGCGGCTTCGTCTTCGGCGGCCTTGATCAGTTGTGCCAGCGCGATGCTCATGCCGCCACCGCTTGCTTCGTCAGTACAGCGCGCGCCGCCTGGCGGCCGGCGATCAGCCCCGACGAGGTGCCGATGGTCATGCCGATGCCGGCCAGGTAGCCCTTGCCCAGAATGTTGCCGGCCATCAGCTCGCCCGCAGCGAACAGGTTGGGGCTGGGTTTGCCTGCATGGTGCACGCGCATTTCCTCATTGATTTTGACACCCAGATAGGTGAAGGTGATGCCAGGCCGCAGCGCGTAACCGTAATAGGGCGGCGTATCGAGCGGCAGCGCCCAATGCGTCTTGGGCGGGGTCAGGCCTTCGGTGTGGCAGTCATCCAGTACCGCATGATCGAAAGTGCCGACACGGCAGGCGGCGTTGTACTCGCGCACGGTGGCTTCGAAGGTGGCGGCGTCGACCCCAAGTTTTCCGGCCAGCTCGGCCAGGGTCTGCGCACGCTCCCCGGGAAACACCGGCGGCATGAAGCGCCCGACCGCCTTGGCGTCAATCACGGAATAGGCGATCTGGCCCGGCTGCAGCGCGGTCAGGCGGCCCCAGATGGCATAGCGCTTGGGCCAGAAATCCTCGCCTTCGTCGTAAAAACGCTTGGCATGCTTGTTGACCACCAGGCCCAGCGAAACACAATCGAGGCGGGTCACGATACCGCCGTCATACTTGGGGGCTCGCGCATCGATGGCCACGCAATGCGACTGCGTCGGATCGCCCACCGAATCGGCGCCGCCATCGAGTAAAGCGCGCAGCACCACACCCTGGTTGAAGCGCGTGCCGCGAATCAGGAAATTGTCGGCCGGCCATTCGCCAAGATCGTTCTGGCCCCAGGCCTCGCGCATCCACGCCAGGTTGGATTCGAACCCGCCGCTGGCGGCCACGCAGGCGCGCGCCTCGATGCGCTCGCCACCGACCATCACTGCCTGAAACACGCCGTCGCGGATGTCAAGGGCGGTCACCGCCGAGCCATAACGAATCTCGACCCCCAGGGCTTCGGCGCTGCGAAAGTAGGCGTTGAGCAAAGCCTTGCCGCCGCCGGCAAAAAACGCGTTGGTACGCGACAGGTGCAAGGTGCCCGACAAGGATGGCTGAAAACGCACGCCGTGCCTTTTCATCCACTCACGACACACCGCCGACTCGCGCAGCGCGATGCGCGCCAGATGCTCGTTGGTCAGGCCACCGGTCACCTTCAGCAGATCCTGCCAGTACTCCTCTTCCGGATAGGCCTCGGTCAGCACGTCCTGCGGCACATCGTGCATGCAGCGCAGGTTGCGGGTATGCATGGTGTTGCCGCCACGCCATTCGCGCGGCGCCGATTCGAGCAGCAGCACCGAAGCCCCACCCTCACGCGCAGTCAGCGCCGCGCACAAGGCGGCATTGCCACCGCCCACCACAATCACGTCATACAACGTCGGCAAATCCGCCACCTCTGATGTTTCCTCGTTTAGCATTTCAGTCGTCGAATTGTCCGGCTCCGCCGGCGATTCGACGCAAACTAGGCCGGGCAAAAGTAGGTTTGTACTTTTGACCGCCCTAGTCCGCTTTGATCCCCGCACTCTTGACCACCGCACTCCAGCGCGCCTGCTCCGCGCGAATGAACTCCGCATACTCGGCCGCGGACGAGCCGATCTCCTCGGTGCTGTCGCCGGCAAAGCGATCCTGCACCTCCTTGGACTTGGCCGCCTTGCCCGCTTCGTCGGCCAGGCGCTTGATGATCGCCGCCGGCACCTTGGCCGGCGCGTTCAGGCCATACCACTGCACTGTCTCGAAGCCGGGATAGCCCTGCTCGGCGATGGTGACCACGCCCGGCAGTTCCGGCAGGCGCTTGGTGGTGCCCACTGCGAAGGCGCGCAGCTTGCCGGCCTTGACATGCGGCATCAGCGGCGGCGTACCGGCCGAGGCGGCCTGGGTCTGGCCACCGATCAGGTCGGTCAGTTGCGGCCCGGTGCCTTTGTAGGGCACATGCTGGATATCCATCTTGGTGACCAGCTTCAAGTATTCGAAGGCCAGGTGCCCGGCGCTGCCGTTGCCAGCCGACCCGTAATACACCTTGCCCGGATGGGCCTTGCAGTAGTCGATCATTTCCTTCAGGTTCTTCACCGGCACCTGGGCATTGACGACGAAAATGCTGGGCACCTTGGCCAGGAGCGACACGGCGGCGAAGTCGCGATTGGTATCGAAGGGCAGCTTGGCGAACATGAAGGGGTTGACCGCAAGCGAACCGATATGGCCGATGATCAGGGTGTAGCCGTCAGGCTCCGCCTTGGCCACCGCTTCCATGGCAATGTTGCCGGCGCCACCGGGACGGTTGTCGATGATGATTTCCTGGCCCAGGCCCTTGGACATTTCGCCGGCGAAGGCGCGCGCCACGATCGACGAACTGCCGCCCGGCGCGAACGGCACCACCAGTCGGATCGGCTTGCTGGGATATTTGTCCTGCGCGAAAGACGCGCCCGCTATCGGCATACTGGCCGCAGCGGCCATAAAGTCACGACGTTTCATGCTTGTCTCCTTGTGTTTTTTTGCGCACCGCAGACGCAGAGGCCGGTCGCGCCGCGCTTTTTTCTTTCCACGCCGCCGCCGCACGACTCCATTCTCGATCACGGCACGCTTACTTGAGACTCGCCAGCACCCGGTCCACCATATGCCCGGCTTGTCCGAGGTTATTGGCCGGGTCGCAAAATTGTTCGAGTTTGGCACGATTCACATGCTTCCTGATCTCCGGATGTTCCGCGAGCAAATCGATCAGGGGCCGCTTGGCATCGATCGATGCGCGGCACAGGTCGTACACCAGGTCATGCGCATACTCGCGGCCGATGTAGGGGCCCAGGCCCATCATCACCGCCTCCGACATCACAAGACCATTGGTCATGTCTATGTTGGCACGCATCCTTGCGGCGTCCACCTCCAGCCCGGCCAGAATGAACTTGGTCTGTTTCAAGGCCCCGGCCATCAGACAGAAAGCTTCCGGCAGCACCACCCATTCGATTTCCCAGGGTCCGGTGGAACGCTCGTGATCCGCCACCATCGCATCCATCAGCGCCGCCGCATGCTGGCGCACCACCGAAATGTTGGCATGGATGTAGAGACAGGAAATCGGATTGCGCTTCTGCGGCATGGTCGACGACGAGCCGCGCCCCGGCGCGAAGGGCTCGAATACTTCAGCGACCTCGGTTTGCATCATCAGCTTGACATCCATCGCGATCTTGCCCAACGAGCCGCCAACCAGGCCGAGAAAGGCGCCCACCTCGGCGATGTTGTCGCGCACGGTGTGCCAGGAAATCAGCGGCTGGCCGAGCCCCAATTCCTGCATCAGCCCGGCTTGCGTCTCCATCGCGCCATTTTCGATTGACGAAAGGGTGCCGGACGCGCCGCCGAATTCCCCCACCAGCACGCGCGGCTTCAATTGCGTCAGGCGTTCGCGATGACGCTCGATGCCGGCCAGGATGCCGGCCATCTTGTAGCCAAAGGTGATCGGCGTGGCCTGTTGCAGGTTGCTGCGCCCGATCACCGGCGTGTCGCGGTACTTCCTGGCCAACGACGCCAACGAGGCCGAGATCTCGGCCAGATCGCGCTCCACCAGCGCCAGGCCTTCCCGAATCTGCAGCACCGTGGCGGTGTCGGTGATGTCTTGCGTGGTGGCGCCCCAGTGGCAGTATTCGCCCAGATTGTCGCGGCAGGCGGAATTGATCTGGTTGACCACCGCGATGATCGGATAGCCAATCTGTTCTGTCTTGGCCTTGAGCTTGACCCAGTCGATCTGCCGCACATCGCAATGCCTGACGATTTCGTCGGCCGCTTCCTGCGGAATGATGCCCAAAGCGCCCTGCACCTTGGCCAGTGCGCGCTCGACATCCAGGTACTTCGCGGTGCGGTTCTCGTCCGACCAGACCTCGCACATGCCGGCTTCGGAGAACATGTCGCCAAAGATTTTCGAATCGATGATGGTCGCTGCCATGGCTGCGGGCTTTCGAACTGTGTCGGGATGGGATGCGCTGTGCGAACTTGATCAGGAAAGGGTGGCGGTGGCGTCCATGGTCAGCCAGCCGTCGTGGTCGCGGCCCCACAGGCGTACGCTCTTGCCATCCGCGGACGGCTGGCCGTGCACGCTGAACGGGTGGATATCAAAGGTGGGCCGCACCGCCTTGAATTCGAACTTCGCAACCCGCGCATCCGGCCGCTGGCGCCGCAGCAGGTCCATCAGCAGGGTGGCGATCAGCGGGCCGTGCACGATCAGGCCCGGATAGCCCTCGACCTCGGTCACGTACTTGCGATCGTAGTGGATGCGGTGGCCGTTGAAGGTCAGCGCGGAATAGCGGAACAGCAGCACGTCGTCAGCCTTGATGCGTCGTTCCCAGGCGAACGCCTCCGGCGCGGCCACCGGCGGCGGAACCGGATCACCCGCCTTCGCCGCGTCGCGGTAGACGATGTTGTGATGCTCGGTCAAGGCAATGTTTCCCGATTGGTTGCGCCTGATCTCATGGCGCACGCGCACGAAAATGAGCGACCCGCTGCGACCTGACTTTTCGGTGACATCTACGATCGTCGAGCTGCGCGCCAGCACGTCGCCTACACAAATCGGTTCGTGAAACTCGAAATCGCTGCCGGCCCACATGCGGCGCGGCAGCGCCACCGGCGGCAGGAATCCCCCGCGATGCGGATGACCGTCAGGCCCGATTTCAGACTGTTGCGCCAAGGGCAGGAAGTACAACCAGTGCCACAAGCAGGGCAGCGGTGTGCCGGCTGGCGGGCGCCCGGACGGCCAATCGAGGGTTGCGGAAAGTGCTGCGAACGGCGTTGCCGTCACCGTATCTTCCACGGCTTCGGTGCGGCCGATCCAGTCTTTCAGATTCATTTGCGCGGTCATTCGTAATCCCCGGGAACTTGCGATGCCGAATTGTCTCAGCACACCCGGCGGCGCTGATCCTGCACGATTCGTTGCGGGCGACATTTCGCGCCCGCCCGCGCCACCTTGCTACTTCGCCTCGCCCCACAACTCCTTGAGGCGCGCATCACGGCCGCAGCCGGTACGGTAGTAGCTGTAGCGGACCGGATTCTTCTTGTAATAGTCCTGGTGATAATCCTCGGCTTCCCAGAACTCCGCAGCCTTGGTGATCTCGGTGACCACCCCGCCCTTGAAACCGACCGGCTTGGCGCTGCCGAATGCCTGACCTTTGCTGAGCAGGGCCTTGGATTCTTCAGCCAGCTTTTTCTGCTCTTCGTCATGCCAGAACACGCCGCTGCGATACATGCTGCCGGCGTCACAAAACTGCCGGTCGCGCGCCACCGGGTCGATGTTTTTCCAGAACACCTCAAGTAGCTGGCGGTAGGTGAGTTTCTTCGGGTCATACACCACCCGCACCGCCTCGGTGTGGCCGGTGGCGCCACCCGACACTTCCTGATAGGTCGGAAATTTCTTCTTGCCGCCGATATAGCCCGAAGTGGTCGAAGCGACGCCGTCGAGCTTGTCATAGGGTGCTTCCATGCACCAGAAGCAGCCGCCGGCGAAGGTGGCAACCGCCATGCCCGGCGGGACAGTGGTCACGGGCTGTGCCTGCGCGATGCCGGCTGCGGCAAACAAAAGGGAGGCGATGAGCTTTTTCATGTGGGTCCAAAGGTGATTTGACAGCACTACATACGGCAACCGGCGCGGCGCGGATTCGCGACCCGATTTTATTCCGTCCGCGCCAGCGCCGCGAACGCCGCCACCTCGGCGGCCGCCATGCCAACAGTTGCCGCAGCCGCCTGCATGTCGCGCCAGGTGTTGACATCGATCGGTATGCCCTTGGCGCGTCGCGCGCGCATCTCGAGTTCAGGCTCGCCGGCGATGCGCACGCGGTCGAAGCCGGGAGCGGCCGGTGAGGCACGCACCCAGTCGATGAAAGCTTCCATCTGCGGCCCGAAAGTGCTTGCGCCCAGGCGCGCCGGGTCGATGATGATCGACAACATGTTGTTGTAGATGCCGATGGTCGGCGCCGCTGCGTGCAGGGTCTCGCCACCGGTAAGCGCCCCGGCCAGAATTTCGCACATCAGCGCCATGCCGTAGCCCTTGTGCTCACCGAAGGCCAGAATCGCGCCCAGTTTGCCGGTGGCGTCGGCCTCGAACATCACATGCGGGTCGGTGGTCGGATAGCCGCGGCCATCGATCAGGGTGCCGGGCGCCACCTCCTTTTCCGACTGCATCGCCACCCGCACCTTGCCCAGCGCCACCCGGCTGGTGGCGAAATCCAGGATCACCGGTGGCTGCCCGGGTCGCGGAATGCCGCAGCAAAACGGATTGGTGGCGAATCGCGCATCGGCGCCGCCGAAGGGCGCCACCAGCGGGCGCAGCAGGGCATTGACGAAGTGCAGCGACACCAAACCCGCAGCCGCGCAGTCCTCGGCCCACTGGCCGATGCGCCCGATGTGGTGGCTGTCGCGCAAAGCGACCAGCGCCAGGCCGCTGGCGCAGGCGCGCTCGATGCCCAGCTTCATCGCCTCGTGGCCAATCACCTGGCCATAACCCTTGCAGCCGTCGATCATCAGCATCGAACCGAATTCGCCGCTGATTCGAGCGTGCCGGTTCGGTTTCAGGCCGCCGGTGCCGAGGAATTCGACATACTGCGGAATCATGCCGACGCCGTGCGAATCATGACCCGAGAGGTTGGCCAGCACCAGGTTGGTCGCGACCAGGGCGGCTTCGCGCGGCGCGCTGCCGGCGCTTGCGACGATGCGGGTGACAAACGCCGTAAGGTCTTGCGGCGAGACGACGACGTTGGCGGCGCTCATGGATTTTTCCGGCTGTTCGCAACGACCTGACTATAGCAGCGCCATTCATCGGGAATCGCGAGAATCATGACAAACCATGCCCGATGCGACGCTGCGATGTTTTTGGTGCCGGCCGGCAGGGCGCCCGCGGAAATACGGATGCCGGACCGGCGCACGGCTACGCCACCAAAACCCGTGCGCCGCAATCCGTTATCCTTGCGTCCTTTTGCGAATTCAGATCAGGAGCATTGCATGAGCACGCTTACACTCGATCAAGCCAACCGCATCATCGCAGCCGCCCTGGCGGCGTCAAAAAAGAACGGCTACAAACCGATGGGCGTGGTGGTACTGGATGAATCGGGCAACCTCAAGTGCGGGCAACGTGAAGACGGTGCCTCGATGTTTCGCATCGATGTGGCCACCGGCAAGGCCTGGGCGGCAGTGGGCATGGGCGTCGCCACCCGGGTGCTGGCGCAGCGCGCGAAAGACAACCCGAATTTTTTCGTCACACTGGCCGCAACCGCGCACGGCAAATTCCTGCCACAAACCGGCGCGGTGCTGATCAAGGACGCGGCCGGCAACATATTGGGTGCCGCCGGCGCTTCCGGTGGCACCGGTGACGAGGATGAGGCAATCTGCATCGCCGGCATCGAGTCCGTCGGCCTCACGCACGGTTGAGGCCGCGGCACAGCGGACCGGCCTATGGCAGCGGGAAGCGAGCGTTACAGCGCACCGGCGATCGCCCTGCACTGGCTGATCGCGCTCCTCATGTGCTGCGGTTTCGGCCTGGGGCTTTACATGGTGGAGCTGCGCTTCAGCCCGCAAAAGCTGACGTATTACTCGTACCACAAGTGGATCGGCGTGACGGTGTTCACGCTCGCCGTGCTGCGCCTGGTGTGGCGCTTCACCCATCGCCCGCCACCGCTGCCGGCTTCGGTACCGGCGTGGCAACAGGCTGTCTCGGGCGCCACGCATGTGCTGCTTTATCTGCTGATGCTGGGCATCCCGCTGTCGGGCTGGACTTACTCCTCCGCGGCCGGGGTACCCACTGTGCCGTTTGGCGTTTCGGCGCTGCAATTGCCGGATCTGGTCGGACGCGATCGCGATCTGGCGGTGAGCCTCAAGTTCGTCCATCTCACGCTCAACTACACCCTGGCCGGTCTGGTGCTGCTGCATGTGGCCGCCGCGCTCAAGCACCAGTTTGTCGATCGCGACGGCATTTTGTGGCGCATGCTTCAGTCGCGCCGCGGTCGCTAACGCGTTCATGAGGAACCGCGCGCCGGCCGAACTGCATGCACCGGGTCGGAGCAACTGGACCAGGCGTGCCCCCCATGCGGCAACGCCCGGTAGTGCCGTGCGCCATCGACATCACGCCACTTGACGCTACGCTGCAGAAGCCGGAACCTTGCGGTCAGCCCAAAACAGCCGGGAGTCTGCCATGCCGTCGATATCCGCCAGCCCACAGCATTCAGGCGCCACACGCGTCCTGATTTGGCCGCAGTTTTTCCTCTGTGTGGTGGTAGTAACGATTGCAGGCGCGCTTTTGTGGCACGGGCCGATCGCACAGCCCGCCGATTACCACCGCTTCGCCGATACCCGCGCATGGTTGGGAATCCCGCATGCCGCCGACGTGCTTTCCAACCTGCCGTTTTTGCTGGCCGGATGGCTGGGCATGAAAGCGGCGCTGCGCCTGCCATTGCCGCACCCGGCACGCACCGCATGGGGCATGTTTTTCGCCGCAGTCATGTTGACCGCGGCGGGTTCCGGCTTTTATCACTGGGCACCCGACGATTTCGGGCTTGCGATAGACCGCCTGCCGATCGCCTGGGCGTGCGCATGGCTGACGCTGGCACTTCTGGCCGAGCGCGTCGCCGCCGGCTTCGGGCATCCCGTGTTGATGCTCACGGCATGGCTTGTGGCGACCGCCTCGGTTTGGCTCTGGTACGCTGGCCAGATGTTCGCCATTGGCGACCTGCGCGCCTACCTGTTCGTGCAATTCCTGCCGGTGCTGCTGATTCCGCTTGTGTGCGCGCTGTTCCGAGGCGGACTCCTGGGCGCCACTGACTGGTTCGGCGCCATCGCGCTTTACCTGATTGCCAAAGCCCTCGAGTTGCGCGACGCACAAGTCCTGGAAGCCCTGGGCGTGATCAGCGGACATACGCTCAAGCATCTGATTGCAGCGGCGGCGGCTTTCTGGCTGGCGTGGCGCCTGCGCGATGCGGCCGCAAGGGCGCAATAGGCCCAAACGCAAATTCAGCGGGCGCTGCACACGCAACGGTGGAACTGTTTCGCCGGTGAACTGTCACAGCGATGCCGATAAGAAAATCGCGGGGCTCTGCGCCCATGCCATGGGTGCCGCGTTCTTGCAAGCACGGCTTGGTCTCTGCAAACACATCTCCATTACAATTCGCGGCTTTTTGGGTTGACACAGCTTCCACAAGCTGCTGTTTGCACCAATTGGTCCGCGACGCTTACAAGCTGCAAGGGGTGCCTTTCCTGGATACCTGAAATCCGGCTTGGCAATTCCCATGTGCGCGCCCCATGTGCGCGCGCATTCCGCCGCGAAAGGAATAAGAATGATTTGGCAGTGTTTGGCAATAGGGCTGGCGTTGTCACTTGGCACGGCAGCTCAGGCGCAGAGCGTGGATTTGGCCAAAAGCCAGATCGCCTTCGGCTTCAAGCAGGAGAATGTGCCGGGCGACGGCAAGTTCAGGAAGTTCGTAGCTCAGGTAACGTTCGATCCCGCCAAACCCGAGGCCACCAAAGCGGCCATTGAAGTCGATGTCACAAGCATCGATTTCGGGGATGAAAACTGGAATCGCGATGCCTTGGGTGCCTCTTGGTTCAATGGCAAGCAGTTTCCCAAAGCCAGCTTCAGCGTCAGTGCTGCAAAATCGCTTGGCGGCGGCCGCTTCGAGGCACCGGCCAAGTTCACGCTCAAGGGCATTACCAAAGATGTAGTCGCGAGCTTCAGCGCCAAGCCGGACGCCGGCGGAACGCTGATCGAAGGGATGGTGCCGCTCAAGCGGCTTGATTTCAAGATTGGCGAAGGTTCCTGGGCCGACACCGCGGTGGTGGCCAACGAAGTCGCAGTGCGTTTCAAGGTTTATCTCAAGAAGTAACCCCATCAACCCAACACGGAGATCCGCATGATATCGTTTTTCGCCGCAGCAGCTGCCATTGCAACCCTGTTTTCGCTTTCCGCACACGCCAACCCGGAGAGCTATACGATCGAGCCGACTCACACCATTCCGCGCTTTGCGGTCAACCATCTGGGGTTTTCCACCCACATGGCGCAGTTCACCAAGACCGCCGGCAAGATCGTGCTCAACATGGCAGCCAAGAGCGGCAGTGTCGACATCACGATTCAGGCCTCGTCGTTCAACGGCGGCGCCAACGAAGCTTTCGAGAAGCACGTCAAGGGGCCTGATTTTTTCAACGCCGACAAGTTCCCGACCATGACGTTCAAGTCTAGCAAGCTCAATTTCACCGGTGAGGCACTGACTTCGGTCGACGGCGAATTCACCCTGCTGGGTGTGAGCAAACCATTGACCTTGACGGTCACGAGTTTCCGCTGCGGCAATCACCCGTTCAACAAGAAGGCCATGTGCGGCGCCGATGCCACAGCGAAGATCAAGCGCTCGGAGTTCGGCATGAAGACCTTCATCCCGGCTGTTGGTGATGAGGTCACGTTGCTGCTGCAGGTTGAGGCGCTCAAGGACTGAAGGCCACCACGGCGGGCGGCGCGGCGCCGGAATTGTGGCTGGCCAGTCGCCTGCTGCGCGTCGGCGGCGTGTCGGCGCATCGCAGTCCTGGCGCGAATGCGCATGCGTCACTCGCAACGCCGGTGGAATGGCGTGGATGCGCAAGACGATGGCAACGTTATGGCCTTGCCTTTTCCTGCAATTTGACATTTTCAATTTCAAATTGCAGGATTCTGATACCATAATACAATGATCGTCCGCACCATCAGCCCGCGTCTGCGCTTTCTCGCAACGCTTTACCCGGTGGTTGTCATCACCGGCCCGCGCCAGAGCGGCAAGACCACGCTGGCGCGTGCGGCATTCCCCGCAATGCCCTACGTCAATCTCGAAGCGCCGGACATGCGGCGGCTGGCACAGGCCGACCCGCGCGGCTTTCTCGCGCGCTTTCCGTCCGGCGTACTGCTCGACGAGTTTCAACGCGCGCCCGAGCTGGTTTCGTACATCCAGGTGCTCACCGATGAAGATCCCCGCGCGGGGCGCTTCATACTGACCGGCAGCCAGCAGTTCGAAGTGATGAGCAAGGTGAGCCAGTCGCTTGCCGGGCGCGCCGGCTTGATCCGGCTGCTGCCGTTCTCGTTCGAGGAGTTAGGCCTTGGCGGCTTTCCCGCGGGCGACGCCTCGCATTGGATGTTCAGTGGCTTCTACCCGCGCATTCACGACCGGGGCCTGCCGGCCGCGCAAGCCCTGGGGGACTATTTCGCCACCTATGTGCAACGCGATGTGCGCGAAATCCTGAACATCACCGACCTGGCCATGTTCGAATCCTTCGTGCGCCTGTGCGCCGGTCGAACCGGGCAATTGCTCAACCTGAACAACCTGGCGCAGGACCTGGGCATTTCGCATGTGACCGCACGCAAATGGCTCACGGTGCTGCAAGCCAGCTACCTGGTACATCTGGTGCAACCCTATCATTGGCGCACCACCAAGCGCCTGATCAAGTCACCCAAGCTGTATTTTTACGATACCGGCCTGGCCGCGTGGTTGATCGGCATCCAGTCGCCAGAGCAACTCGCGTCCCATCCGCTGCGTGGTGGGCTGTTTGAAAACATGGTCATGATGGACGCCCTGAAGTTTCGCTGGCATCGCGGACTGCGGGACAACCTCTTCTTCTACCGGGACAGTGAAGGCGCCGAGATCGATCTTTTGCTCGAATTCGGTCACGGCGTGTTCCCGATTGAAATCAAGGCCGGCGCCACGATCAACTCCGATTACTTCAAGGGAATCAGACACTTCTCCAAACTGGTGTCATCCGCACCCAACGGCGGCGGGCTGGTCTACGGTGGGGCTGAGCGATGGCTGCATAGTGGTACGCAGATCGTGCCCTTCGACGATGTCGCCGCGCTGCTCACCGCATGCGGTGCGGATATTTGAGCCAGGCAATCAACACGCCATCACAGTAACGAATGACTTCAGGCGGGCGTCCGCTTGACGCTGGGCCAGGGCTCGCGGCAAAGTCAAAGGTCAGGCGTTTTCGCCTGCCAGGCGTGCCGCGACGGGAGCCGGCACTATGCCGGCAAGCGGCGGCGCCGATGCGCGACCGCGCCGACCAGCGCGAATCCGGCCAGCAACATGCCGTAGGTAGAAGGTTCGGGCACCGGCGCGGTGGTGACCGCCAGATAGTTGAGCGTGAACTGCGCGCCCGCGGAAGTAGTGTTGTCACCGACAAACAGGTAGTTCGAGGCGCCGTAGGCCAGTCTGGCCAGCCCAACGACGCTTGAATAGTCACGCAAGACGCCGCTCAGGATTGGGCTCGCACCGCCCGGGTCGGCGCGCGTGAGCGCATAGCCGCCGGCACCGACACTGAGATCCCAGCGATTGAAGGCAAAAGCGCTGGTTGCCGCTGTGTCGTTGAATTCGCCGGCGGTAAACAAGTTGGCGCCGTCACGCTGGGCGAAGATACGATCGTTCTGGAAGCCGATTTCGACACCGCGGTGCGTGCTATCAAGCAAAATCACCGAAAAGCCTGCGCGATTCGCATTCAGCGAATGGTCTTCCTGCAGAAGGCGAAACCCGAAGCTCAGCGTGAAGCCCGTATCGCGATTGAGACTAGGGAACGCCGGGTTGACCAATCCGCCGAAGACTGACTGATTCGAATAGCCGCCGCGCGCGCCGAGATTCAACGAAGGCACAACGACAATCGGCCCCACGGTGGTGCCATCCGACCCAACAGTTTGCTGCGCATTGTCAAATACACCACTGAGCCAGCCCGGCGAAACAGGGGTATATGACAAATCAGGCGCCAACGCCGCGTCATAAAGCACCTGGGTCGAGGCCCACCCTGCGGAAGCGGTGGTCACCAGAATCATGCACACCAGCGTGCGCCAAACACCGAAGACTCTTGTCACTGAAACCCTTTCTACGCGGCGGCAATCTCGATAGCCCACTCTTGGAGGACTAATGCAAGAACCACGCCGGGCCGTTTCCCACCGGCGACAAGTACTTGATTAGGTTAATTTTTTACAAACACGCATGGCGTTAAGCGCATCGCCATGCGTGCACGAACCAGATCGAAGTGTAAAGCCTTCCGACAGTCGAGACGGCACCCTGTTCATGCCCGTGCTGCTTGGCACAGAGATTACGCTAGCACAGGCATCCCGCCAGATCAGAAAGCATCAACATTCTGCGTCGCCCGCTTGCCACCGCCCTCATCGTCGCCGCACCCGCGCTCACACACGCGCAAGGTACTTTGCGCATTGCCATGACGGCAGGCGGCATACCCACCACCACCGGCATGCCCAACAATGGCTTCGAGGGTATGCGCTTTCTGGGCTACCCGATTTTCG
Organism: Burkholderiales bacterium; assembly: GCA_040382235.1. Classification (GTDB taxonomy): domain Bacteria; phylum Pseudomonadota; class Gammaproteobacteria; order Burkholderiales; family JAEUOS01; genus JAEUOS01. Next base: position 7,378 of record JBEIFV010000045.1, on the reverse strand, counting down.
AAGGCCTGATCATCTGGGACTTGTCGAAGGCTGATGCGCCAGCCGGCCTGAAACCGGGGCTGGCGACCACTTGGAGCCAGAGCCAGAAAGACCCGGCGACCTGGGTTTTCAACTTGCGGCGCGATGTGAAATTCCATGACGGCTCGGCCTTCGATGCCGATGCGTTCATCTGGAACATGGGACGCTACATGAACACCAAGGCCAGGCAATACGAGCCGCAGGCCGCCGGCCTCACCCGCGCGCGCAACCCCTACATCAAGTCTTACGCCAAGATCGATGCCTACACCGTCAGCGTGACCAGCATCCGCCCGCTCTCCTATTTTCTGATGCTGATGGTGTGGCCGCTGATGGGCAGCCCGGCAGCATGGGAAAAGGCGGGCAACTGGAATGACTACTCGAAGGCGCCCGCCGGCACCGGCCCGTTCAAGCTCTCACGCTGGACCCCGCGACAAAGCGCCGAACTGGAGAAAAACGCCACCTATTGGGACAAGACGCGGGTGCCAAAGCTCGACAAGATCGTGCTGTTGCCGATCCCGGAAGCCAATACCCGCACCGCAGCGCTGCGCTCCGGCCAGGTGGACTGGATCGAGGCACCGGCACCCGACACCGTGGCAAGCCTCAAGCAGGCCGGGTTTCAGCTTTCAACCAACTCCTATCCGCACTATTGGCCATGGTCGCTCAACACCACCAAGCCGCCGTTCGACGACCTGCGCGTGCGCCAGGCGATCAACTACTGCGTCGATCGCGACGCCGTGGTCAAGCTGCTGGGCGGCTTGGCCGAGCCTTCTACCGGTTACTTCGCCAAAAAGCATCCAAACTTCGGGGTGCCCGCACTGAAGTACGGCTACGAACCCGCCCGGGCCAAGCAACTGCTGGCTGCCGCCGGTTATCCCGAGGGTAAACGCATTCCCATCAAGGTGATGATTTCCACTTCCGGCTCCGGCCAGATGCAGCCCTTGCCAATGAACAAACTGTTGCAGCAGCAAGTCGCGGCATGCGGTTTCGATGTCAGCTTTGAAGTCGTCGAGTGTGGCCTGGTGCTCAACGCATGGCGCGGCAGCGCACCGGGGCGCGATTCGCGCGGCGTTGACGCCCTCAATATTTCCAGCCCTTCGATCGATATCGCCACCATGGCGCGCGACCTGCTGTCAGGCAATGGTGGTCCGAACGGCGCAAATTGGGCTCATTTCAAGAGCGAGGCTTGTGACCGCATCCTCAACCGCATTGAAACCACCGACGACCCGGCCGAACTGGCGCGCGACACCACCCAGGCACACCAGCTGATCGTCGACGAAGCGTCGTACCTGTTCGTGGTGCACGACCGCAACCCGGTGGTGTTCTCGAAAAAGGTCAAGGGCTTTGTGCAGGCCCAATCATGGTTCCAGGACTACACCAAGGTCTACATGGAAAAGTAGACGGCGCCAGCCGGGGCCGCCATGCGCGAACATAGGCGCACGGGTTGTGTGAGCGGATGTCGGCTCTTCATTCGCTCCGCCGCTCTTTTTGCGGCGGCGCCGTTGAGTTGCCGCCTTCACTCTTCGCGGCGAGAAAAATGCCGCCCAGCAGCAGCCCCATTCCGACAAGCTTCACCGGCCCGACCGCCTCGTCAAACAACAACCACGCCAGCAAGGTCGACCCGATCGGTTCACCCAGCACCGCCAGCGCGATCATGGTGGCCGAAACATGCTTCAACGCATAGTTGAAGGCGCCGTGGCCCAGTAGTTGCGGCCCCAGCGCCATGGCGGCCAGCAGAACCCACGCGAAGTACGGATAGCCGCCCATGCGCGCGCCGCTCGCCACAGCCAGCGCCAGCAGGCATAGTGCGGCGACCGCATACACCACGCCGATATAGGCCAGCACCGAGATATGCGCCCGCAGTCGTCGGCCGAGCAGCAGATAACCGCACATGGTGAGCGAACCCAGCAGCGCCAGCATGTTTCCCAGCAATGGATTGCTGGTGCCGGCCACAGTAGGACCGGTATCGGCCCACAGCACGATGCCGCTGCCGGCGAGCGACAGTGCCACTGCCAGCGCACGCAAGGCCGGGATGCGCTCGCGCAGCACCAGCAGTGAGAACAGCGCAATCCAGATCGGGTTGGTGGTCACCAGGGCGACGCTGCTGGCCACCGACGTGTATTCCAGCGAGACGATCCAGGACGCGAAGTGCGCCGCCAGAAATACGCCGGCGGCCGCCGCCAGCCACCAGTCGCGCCGCGACAGCGCAGCCAATTCCGCACGCGAGCGCAGCAGCACCAGGGGCATCAGCACCAGCGCCGCCAGCGCCAGGCGCCAGGCGGCGATGGCCAGCGAGGGCACACCCTGGCTTTGCGCGAAGCGCACCAGGATGGAAGCGGTGGATACGATCGCCACGCCGCCGGCCAGGGCGGCATAGGTCCGCCAGGCGGGCGCGGCGTTCACTCGCCTGAAAATCGCGCGGCGCGCTTCTCGACGAACGAGGCCACGCCTTCGGCGGCATCCGCGCTGTTGGCAAGCTGCGCCTGCACCTGGCGAAACTCGGCAATCGCCGCAATCGGCCCGCTTTCCGCAGCCAGGCGGGCCGAAGCGATCGTCGCGCGCACCGCCAGCGGCGCCTGCGCGGCGATGCGCTCGGCGATCTCCAAGGCTCGCTCGAACTGGCTGCCGGCCGGCACCACTTCCTGCACCATGCCCATACGCAGCGCGGCGGCGGCATCAAATTCGTCGCCGGTGAGCAGGTAACGCATCGCGTTACCCCAGCCGGCGCGCTCCATCATGCGCACGGTGGCGCCGCCGGTGGCCATGATGCCGCGCTTGACCTCGAGCTGCGAAAAGCGGCAATCGTGCGCCGCCACCACGATATCGGCCGCCAGCATCAGCTCGATACCGAGCGTAAAGGTGATGCCCTGCACGGCCACCACCAGTGGCTTGCTGCGACGGTTCTCGTGCAGGCTCAAGGGATCGATGTGCTTCTCCGGCCACACAGACTCGCCGCGCGCCATGTAGGGCCCGAGCTGGTCGAGTTGCAGGCCGGCGGTGAAATGCGCGCCTTCGGCGCACAGCACGCCGACCCAGGCAGCATCGTTGTCTTCCAGCTCCGAATAGGCCGCCGCCAGTTCGCGGATCATCTTGACAGTGAATCCGTTGAGCTTTTTCGGGCGGTCGATGCGCATGATCAACACATGGCCGCGCAACTCGGTGGTGATGGCCCCTTCGGCTGCATCGCTCATGTCAATCCTTGTTGGTTTGTGGTCGCATCAAAGCGCTTCCAGCCCGCACCATTGCGCGATGAACAGCGCATACACCAGCGCCACCCGCCGCATGCTGGCAATTTCGACGCATTCATCGAGCGCGTGAATGCGCTGCGCGCGCGGCCCGTAGCAGGTCGAGGGAATGCCGGCACCCAGCTGGAACAGACGCACGTCGGTGGTGCCGGTGGCCGCATAGGCGGCCGGCACCTGGCCGTTGACCGCCTCGTGACAGCGCGCAAGCAGCTTCATTGGCGCCGCTTCGAGATCGACCAAGCATCCCGGCGCATGAAAGCCGTCGAAACTGATCGCACACTTGGGCGGCTCGGGCAGCGCCGCGACCGCCGCGCGGATCGCCGCTTCCACCTCATGCTTGGCATCACCCGGATCGCGGCCGGGATAAATGCCGAAGCGGAAGTCCACCCGGCAGGTGGTCGGTACCGAGGATGCCCACTCGCCGCCATGAATCTTGCCGAGATTGAAATTGAGCGGGTGCGGATGGTCGCCAAAAAGCGGATGGCGCGCGTGCGGCGGATTCCAGCGCGCCTCGACCGCCTTCAGGCTCTGCCACACCGTAAGCGCAGCCTCGATCGGATTGAGCCCGCTCTGCGCTTCCATCGCGTGCGCCGGGCGACCGGTCAGGTGATACTGGCCCCACACGGTGCCCACCTGCCCGCTCATGATCGATTCGCCGAACGGTTCGGGGTCGAGCATCGCATCGATGCGGATGTTGTTGGCCTTGAGATATTCAACCGTCGCCAGCGCCCCGTTGCCGGTGCATTCCTCCTCGACCACGGTGTTGAACCAGAGCGGCGCGGCCGGCCGGTAGCCGGCTTCCGCCAGGGCCTTGATGCCGGTCAGGGCCGCCACCAGCCCGCCCTTCATGTCGCCGGCGCCGCGGCCGAAAAACCAGCCGTCGCGCACATAGGTTTCGAACGGCGGCTTGTGCCACAGGCCCAGATGGCCGGTGGGTACCACGTCGACATGGCCGCTGATCAAGAGCGAACGACCGTCACCGGCGGCAGCGGTGTAGGAAGCGAGCAGGTTGTGGCAGCCATGCAGTTCCTCGACCACCGGCGAATACAGCGGGCTGGCCTTGATCGCGGCCAGATCGGTCGGGATCTCGCGCACTGCGAAGCCCAAGGCTTCGAGCGCGAAGCGCATCTCTGTCTGCGCCGACTGCTCATGCCCGGAAAAGCTCTCCGCCTCGACCAGGTCGCGCAGGGTGCCAAGCATCCACTGGTGATTGGCGTCGAGCGCCGCGTCAAGTTTCGTGCGCAGTTGTGCTTGATCGAACATCACAGCACTCCGGCGCGTTCGAGCATGGCATGCAGCAGAACATTGCCGCCGGCGATCAGGTCGGATGCCTTGGCGTCCTCGATCTCGTTGTGGCTGATGCCGTCCTTGCAGGGCACGAAGATCATGCCGGCCGGGCACACCGAGGCCAGGCAAATGGCATCGTGCCCGGCGCCGCTCACCAATTCCATGCAGGGGTAGCCCAGACGCAAGGCACCGGCGCGCACCGCCTCGCGGCATTCCGCTGCGAACGGTGTCGGTGGGTAATACACCGTCTGCTCAATGGCGAGTTCCAGATTCCGCTCGCGGCAGATGCGTTCGGCCGCATCCTGCATTCCTGCCACCAGGCGCGCCAGTTCGTCATCGCTGCCGGCCCGCAAGTCGACACTGAAGGTCACGCGGCCCGGAATCACATTCCGCGAATTCGGCTCCACCTTCACGTAGCCCACTGTGCCCCGGGTGTCCGCCCCGCTGCGCCCCAGCGCATCGACCGCCTGCATGATGCGGGTGGCCCCTTGCAGGGCATCGCGGCGCAGATGCATCGGGGTCGGCCCGGCGTGCGCTTCCATGCCGGTCACCGTCAGGTTGAACCAGCGCTGGCCCAGGCCGCCGGTGACCACGCCGATCACCATGCCGGCATTCTCAAGCACCGGGCCCTGCTCGATATGCGCCTCGAAATACGCCGCCACCGGGGTGCCAAGCGGCGCATCACCGTTGTAGCCAATGGCGTCGAGCGCCTCACCCATGGTGATGCCATCCACATCCTTTTGTGCGCGTGCGTGCTCCAGCGTGAAAGCGCCGACGAACGCCGCCGAACCCTCCATCACCGGCGTGAAGCGCGAACCTTCCTCATTGGTCCACACCGCCACCTCGACCGGCCGGCGGGTCCGGATGCCATGGTCGTCGAGGGTGCGGCATACCTCCAGCGCCGCCATCACGCCGTAGCAGCCGTCGAAGCGCCCCCCGGACGGCTGGGTGTCGAGGTGGCTGCCGCTCATCACCGGTGCCGCCGTCGGGTCGGCCCCTTCACGTCGGGCGAAGATGTTGCCGATGCGGTCGACCCGTACCTTGAGTCCGGAAGCCTCGCACCAGGCGACAAACTGGTCGCGCCCGGCCTTGTCTTCCTGCGTGAGCGCGATGCGCTTGACGCCGCCCTTGGGGGTGGCGCCGATCTTTGCCATGTCCATCAGCGAGGCCCACAGGCGCGGGCCGTTGATGACAAAAGCGTCGGGCTGCACTTGGTTCATGCTTCACGTCTCCGGGGTCGAAGACGCAAGGATACATCGCAGCGCACCAGCCGGAACGACGCCTGCGGATGCGGCTGGCGGCGAGCGACCGGCGGTGACCGTTGGCTCAGGTGCCGGCGCGGCCCCGGCTGCCGCTAATCGGCTCGACCCGTACGCCCAGGGCTTCGGCCTCGGCCTTGCTGGGCAGGCCGCCAATGCGCACTTCGTAAGCGCGCTTCTCCGCACTGCCGGTAGGGAAAATCGAGGCGGCATAGCCTTCCGTGCGCAGCTTGTCGTACACCGCCAGCGCCGCATTCTGGTCGGGGCTCGATGCCACCACCAATTTCCACTTGCCGCCGCGCCGCGCGGCACCCTGGCCGGCTGCGATTTCGGTCTCCGCCGCCCACTGCGTGAGTTGCTCGGCGGTCACCGTCGCCAGCTGCACCGGTCTCGAGGTGTCTGGCCGGCCACCCGCCTTGGGCGCAATGTAGAACTGCAGCGCCTGATCCAGGTTGACCGGCTGTTCGGCCTCGCGCTGCACTGAGATCCGACCTTCAATCAGGCACACGATGTCACGATCGCCGGCGGACTTGCCCCACAGGTCTGTGCCGCGAATGCCCGCGGTGACGGTGGAGACCCGGATGTCGACTTCGCGTCGGCTCAAGAGCCCGGCCTTGGCGTCGGTGGTGAAGCGAAACGCGCCACGCGAAACGTCGATCACAGCCTGCAGGAAGGTCTGCCGGTTGTCCTGGCGCTGCGCCAGGCGATCCAGCGACACCTGCGCGTTCTCGCCCAGCTTGATCCGGCTGCCCTCGGCCAGGCGCAGCAGGATGCGCGAGTTGGCACCGGTGCTGATGCGGTCGGTGGCCTGCAGCTCCATGCCGGCTGCGAGCGGCTGCTTGACGCCGGCCCGCTCGACCCAGGCGGGCATCTGCACCCCTTCGACCACGGCGGTGGGTGAGGCGGATGCGCCGAACGCGCCAAACGAAAGCACGAGGGCGACACCCACGGTTCTGATTTGCATATGGACTCCGAAAAATCGTGATTGAACATCAAGCTATACGCGCCGCGCTGCGCCCGGATGCGGGGCAAACACGTTGCAATGTGACGCAATGCACATTTGCATGTGAAACAACGCGCCGCCATGGTGCTACAGAGAGTCTCTACGGGTCAACGGCTATAATTTCGGCTTCCGCAGTAAATGCCCATCAGGCTTGGCCATGCAAGAAAAATACAAGCATTCCGAGGTCGAACAGGCCGCGCAGGCGCATTGGCGGGCGACCAATGCCTACCTCACCGTCGAGCACGCCAAAAACCCGCAGGGAAACGAAAAAGCCAAGTACTACGCCTGCTCGATGCTGCCCTACCCTTCGGGCAAGCTGCACATGGGCCATGTGCGCAACTACACCATCAACGACGTCATGGTGCGCCATTTGCGCATGAACGGCTACAACGTACTCATGCCGATGGGCTGGGACGCGTTTGGCCTGCCGGCGGAAAACGCCGCCATGAAGAACAAGGTCGCCCCTGCAAAGTGGACCTACGACAACATCGCCACCATGAAACAGCAGATGCAGTCGATGGGCCTGGCGATCGACTGGAGCCGCTAGATGGCGGCCTGCGACCCGAAAT
>JBEIFV010000044.1:0-36587 GCA_040382235.1 Burkholderiales bacterium | reverse complement strand
GTTTTCTCTTCACGCTCCTGGCAGGATTGGCCTTGCTGCCCCCAATGGCCCGAGCCGACGCAGTCACCGATGCCATCCGCAAGGGCGGCGTTGCCCTCTTGATCCGCCATGCCACTGCACCCGGCACCGGCGATCCTGAAAATTTCCGGCTGAATGACTGTTCGACCCAACGCAACCTCTCGGATGCGGGTCGCGACGAGGCGCGCCGCATCGGCGCGCATCTGAAAACCCTGGGGCTTCAGCCGGGCGAGGTTCTGACCAGTCAGTGGTGCCGCTGCCGCGAGACCGCGACCCTGGCATTTGGCACCGCTCGCGATTGGCCGGCGCTCAACTCCTTCTTCCGTGACCGCGACACTGCGCCCAGCCAAACTGCGGAAGTTCTCGCACGACTCGGCAAGATCAAGCCCGGCGACAGGCCTTTGGTCCTGGTGACACACCAGGTAATGGTCACAGCGTTGACCAGCATCTACCCGCAATCAGGCGAGGTTGTCGTGGTTGCCCCGGTGCGCGAAGGCGGCAAGCCCGCCTTGAAAGTGATCGGCAGCATCAAGCCCGAATTGGCAAAGTAGAGATGGTTTCCGTGTATCGAATCGGCATTGACCTTGGCCTCACCAAGATCAAACGATGTTTTTTGGAATCTATTGATATTCAATCGCCGTCGCCAAAAACACGTTTTCCCTCTGAAGTTCTGTCCAATCATGGCTTTCGGAATTCAACACCAGCGCATACCATGTGAGCAGCTAGGTGAGTAGCTAGCTGTCGCCGCCGTGCTCAGGTTCGCCGGCGCGGACAGGCCGGTGGATACGGACGTAACGCGGATGTCGTTCACCCCGAAGGCCGGGACGCTGTACGGCAAGCATTACCTGGGCGAATTGAACGACCAATCGTCCGGCGAACTTGTCAGCGCCCTGCTTGAACGCCGTGCCCCCACGTTGCCGCGCCTGGCCATGCTGATCGCGTTGTGCGACCTGCCCCACCAGATCGACGTGCCGCACATCGAAGCGGCGCTGACTTGGGTACGGTACCGGCGTGAATCGGTCAAATTCGTGTTCGCCAGTGCCGACGACGAAGCCGCGGTCGCCCGGACAAATAGTGGAAGCCTGAAGCACGAATCTCCTCGGGGAATCGACAATCCCGGGAATTTTGAGAGTCCGTAAAAGGGTGTCGCCGCGCATTCCTTAGGGACGGGACTTTTACAGTTCTTAATACTGGCGCCGTCCCGCCGAGGATACCTTTGCGTTCATGAAACCAATCGAAGATATCGACCGCAAGAAGCGGCTGCTGGTTCTTGACGACGAGTCCGTCATGCGCGAGATGGTGGCCGACATCGCCATGTCATGCGGATTCGACGTCTCCACCGCCGGCGATGCGAGCGCTCTCCACGAAACGTCGTTCCGCGAATTCGATGTCGTGGTGCTGGATCTGGTCATGCCGCATCTCGATGGCATCGAGGTACTGCGCACGCTTGCTAAGGTGAACTGCCTGGCGAAGCTGGTGCTGATGAGCGGAATGGACCGGCGCATTCTCGATGCGGCGCGCAAGATCGCCGAAGAGCAGGGGCTGGAGGTCGCCGCCGTATTGCTCAAGCCATTCCGGCCCAGCCAGCTCAAGCAGGCTCTCGATCACAATATCAACCTCGCATCGTTCCGGAAACCGCGTGGGGACAGCCAATTGCAGGTCACCATGGAAGACCTGGGCCGCGCCATCGAGGGCGACGAACTGGTGCTGCACTACCAGCCCAAGGTACGGCTTCCGGGCATGCAATGGTGTGGCATTGAGGCTCTGGCACGCTGGCAGCATCCGCAACTCGGCCTGCTTTATCCTGACAAATTCATCACCCTGGCTGAACACCCCGATCACGCGCTCGCCTTCACGTACAAGGTGATGGACCAGGCTCTTGCCGCCTGCCGACACCTTTCGGAAACCGTGGGCTGCACTGGAACGGTGTCGATCAACCTCCCTCCGGCCGCGTTGACCGATTTGCAATTTCCCGAGAGCGCGGCCGCCCTTATCGACGCGTCAGGACTGGATCGCTCCCGCGTGCTGCTGGAAATCACGGAGACCTCGATTCCGGCATCGCTGGCCGTCGCGCTGGACATCCAGACCCGCCTGCACATGCGCAACATCCGCCTGTCCATCGATGATTTCGGCACCGGCCACTCGAGCATGGAACGGCTGCAGGACTCGCCTTTCGCTGAATTGAAAATCGACATGGTCTTCGTGCGCAACATGCAAACCAATGCCTCCTCCCGCGCGATCGTCGAAAACGCGATCGAACTCGGTCACCGCCTCAACATGGCCGTCGTCGCCGAAGGCGTGGAGGATGCGGCCACGCTGGCCAGGCTCGCGGCGATGGGATGCGACCTGGTGCAGGGATATTTCTTGGGCAAGCCGCTTCCCTCCGACAAATTGGAATTGTGGGCGGCGGAACACGACAAGCTCAACTGCGCGGACCCGCACGGACGATGAAGACCGACGCTCACAACGAGGGCGCCCTCCCGGGAGCGGCCACCGCCATGGCGACGGCCAGCGGCCCAGACACATCCATGCCGGCGTCCACGGGCCATGTACTGGTAGTCGACGACGAGCGGGAACTGTGTGCCATCGCCAAAACCTGGCTCGAATCCCTCGGCTATGGGGTGAGTGTCGCGTATTGCGCGGCCGACGCGGTCGCACGTCTCGATACCGAGCATTTCGACTTTCTCTTCACTGACGTGGTCATGCCCGGCGGCATGGATGGCCTGGACCTGGCCCGCCAGGCCAAACGGCAGTGCCCGCACCTGCGCGTGCTGCTTACCACCGGCTACGCCGATGTCCTGCGCAATACCGGCGACCTTCCGGGCAGCGTTCTCGGAAAGCCGTACCGGAAACAGAATCTCGCAACGATGCTGGCCGCAGCATGCGTGCGCCCCGGCGACGGCGGCCAATGCGGATTTCATGGCGGAACGCCGACATGAACCGGATAACCCGGCGTGCGCGCAAGCCGACGCAACAATCGCCTGCCTGGCCCCGCATGCGACGGTTCCTGCTGGCGGCCGGTTGCGCCGTCGCGAGCACCGCCACGCCGGCCCAGCCGGCCGTGCCCGTCGACGATCTGAGCCTTGAAGACTTGCTGAAGGTGCGGGTGACGGCGGCGACGCGCATCGCACAGCCGATCGACGAAGCGCCGGCAGCGGTCACCGTGGTGACGGCCGCACAGATCCGCCGGTTCGGCTACCGCACCCTGGCCGAGATCCTCGACAGCATCCCCGGCCTCTATGTCAACAATGACCGCACCTCCAATTACCTCGGCGTGCGCGGGTTCTCGCGGGCCGGCGACTACAACACCCGCGTCCTGATGCTGGTCGACGGCAACCGGCTCAACGACAATGTGTACAACACCGCCGCCATAGGGGGCGACTTCCCGCTCGAGGTGGAATCGATCGAACGGGTCGAATTCGTGCCCGGTGCCGGTTCGGCCCTGTACGGAAGCAACGCATTTTTCGGCGTGATCAACGTCATCTCCCGCCATGCGCAGGCCAAACCCGGGGTCGAGGCGGCGCTCAAGATCGACAGCCAGCAACGCAGCGCGGCATGGCTCGGCCTGACCGCCGCGATTGGCGAGACAGGAAAGCTGACCATCGACAGCGCCCGACACGGTGGCAGCGGACCATCGCAGTATTACGCGGCCTTCGATGCGCCGGGCACCGCTAACGGCGTCGAACGCGGCGTCGACTTCGCGCGCGAGCAGCGGATCGCCGCGCGCTACACGTCGGGCGGCTTTTCGACGTCCCTGCTTGCCAACGACCGCAGCAAGGGCTTGTCCGGCGCCCCGTATGGCGTCAATTTCAACGACCCGGCGGCCGTTTTTCGTGATCGCCTGATGGCCGCTGACGCAAGCTATTCGTTTGTCGCAGGCCCCGTCACGGACATGACCGTACGCGGCTCCTGGGGCCAATACCAGTTCCATGGCGCCTATCCCGGCGCCGTGATGAACCGCGACTTCTCGCTCGGGCAATGGTACGGCGGTGAAGCCCGTGTCGTCCATCGCGGATGGAGCGGGCACGTGCTGCAGGCCGGCATCGAGTTGCGCCGCGACGCCAGGATCATCCAGCGCAACTTCGACGACGCCCCATCCGCGACTCACCTCGATGACACCCGCAAAGGGTCTCAGCAGAGCGTGTTTGTGCAGGACGAGTGGCGGCTGGGTGCTTCAATACTGACCCTGGGCATCCGCCGGGACCACTTTTCGACGGTGGGTAGCGCCATCAACCCGCGCGCGTCCTGGGTGGCGCCATTTGGCGAGGGCTACATCTTCAAGGTCTCGACCGGCACCGCCTTCCGCGCCCCCAATGCCTACGAGACCCATTACGCCACGCCTGCCTCGGTACCGCCCAACAAGGCCAACCCCGGGTTGAAGCCCGAACGGATCCGCAGCCTGGATGTCGGCGTCAATCGCACCTTCGGCCGCTGGAACGCCGGCATCAATGCCTGGACCTACCGCATGAGCGACGTGATCGCCCAGGTCACCGACCCATCCGACGGCGCGCTGGTTTTTCGTAACGGCGGCACGCTGCTCGGTCGCGGCGCCGACCTGGAGGCCAGCTACCGCTGGGCCGGTGGCAGTCAAGCCGGCCTGGCGATGACGTTTCAGCAGGTACGCGATATCTCTGGAGGTCCGGCGGTTGGCGACGCGCCCTCGCGACTGGCCAAGCTGCGCTTCTCGACCCCGGTCGGTTCGTCCGCCAGACTCGCGCTGACAATGCAGGGCATCGGCCGGCGTCTCGGTGAACTCGACAGGGTGCCCGGCAGCGCGATGTCCAACCTGGTGCTCTCGAGCCTCAAGCTGGGACCGAACCTGAGCCTGGACGCCGGGGTATACAACCTGTTCAACCAACGGGCATTGCACCCGATTTCAACCAGCTTCAGTTTCAACGCGATGCCCCAGGACGGACGTCACCTGCAGCTGACGTTGCGCCTTGATTTCAAGTGATCCGCCAGTGAGCACGCCACCAGCCGCCCGCCTGCGACGAAGCCCCTTCCTGCGGGCGCGACTGGTCGCGCTATCCATGACGCTTGCGGCAGGGCTGGGGATCCCGGCAACCGCAAGCGCGGTCGAAATTGGCGAGGCACGCCTGAAAGCCGCGCTGCTGATGAATCTGGCCCTGTTCATCGACTGGCCGGACAGCAGCGGCCCGCTGCAGATATGCGTGGCTGGCCGCGGCCAAACTGTGGAGGCCATACGCGCCATCGAACGCCGCCAGGTCCGCGGCCGCGCGCTTGAGGTCCAACTCGTCGCCGCGCCCGGCGCGGTCGCGGGCCTGGGCTGCCACATGCTGTTCATCGCGGCAAGTACCGGTGCGCGCGCCATCGAGTACGCGCAGGCCACGGCAGGAAACGCCACCGCCATCGTTTCTGAAGACCGGGGCCTGCCCCTCGAACGCACGCATGTGCTGCTCGCGCTGGTTGATGACCAGCCTGTGATCGAGATCAACCTGACGGCCGCGCGCAGAAGCGGCCTCGGCATCAGTTCGCGCATGCTCAAGCTCGCGCGCCAGATCATTTAGGAGCGTTGCCATGCGGATCACCGACCGGCTTTCCAGACGTACGCGGATCGGCACGAAGTTCGCGCTGGTACTGGCAATCTCGTTTGCCCTGGGAATCGCCATGGCCCTGCTTCTTTGGGCCGCCAGTGCCGCCTACCTGCGCATCAATGCGGTGCGCGCCGACCTGTCCGCCTACGCGAGGCTCCTGGCTTACTCCATGGCCGCTCCGATCACTTTTGGGGACGACAAGGCGGCGCGGGAAGTGCTGGTCGGGCTCGGCACGCGTCCGGACGTCCTGCGCGCGACCGTCCATCGCCATGCCGCGCGGGCGGCTTTCGCAAACTATCCCGCCAATGCAACGTCCCAGATCGCGGCGCGACCGGATCGCTGGAGCACCACCAGCATTGAAACCCCGGTCGAGCTTGACGGACAACAGATCGGCAGGATCGTCCTGCTGCTCGACCTGATGCCGGTATGGCGCCGCATTCTCGTCGAACTCGGCGTGTTCTTCGTGTGCAGCCTGGTCGCCTTCTCGATCGCGGTGGCAATCGGCTGGCGCATGAACCGCAGCATCCTGGCGCCGCTGAACGAACTCGCCGACAGCATCCGGCTTGTTTCGGAAACCGGCAACTTCAAGAACCACATCGCGCGGCGCAGCGACGACGAGGTGGGATTCCTGGTCGACGGCTTCAACCGCATGCTCGGCAAGATCGATGAAGCCACCGAGGAGCAGCTGCGCCATAACGAAATGCTGGAGCTTGCGGTGCAGGCCCGCACCGCCCAGCTCGCCGAAATGAACATGGCGTTACGCGCCAAGTCTGAAGAGCAGGCGCGCGCGTTCGACGCCATGAACACCGCCGTCGCCGGCCTGACCGCCGATGCCATCGGCACGCCTGGCGCCGGCCCGACGCGCGAAGCCGACAACATCGAGGTGCTTTCGGAACGCATCCTTGGCCTGGTCGCCGAACGGCGCGAGGTTGAAATGCTGCTGCGCGACGCAAAAGAGGTCGCCGAAGACGCCAATCGAGCAAAGTCGAGTTTCCTGGCGAACATGAGCCACGAGATCAGGACGCCGATGAACGGCGTCCTGGGCATGACCGAACTTCTGCTCGACACACCGCTCGAAGCCTCGCAACGACACTATGCGCGTGGCATCCGCGCCGCGGCCGACGCGCTCCTGGGCATCATCAACGACATCCTGGACTTCTCGAAGATCGAAGCCGGCCGGATGGAGCTTGATCCGGTCGATTTCAATCTGCGCGACCTCACCGGAGAAGTCGCGCAGATGCTCGCCATCCAGGCGCAAGCCAAGGGCCTGGAATTGCGGTGCCGCATCGACAAGGAAGTTCCGGACATGCTGCGCGGAGACGCGGGACGGCTGCGGCAGGTATTGCTCAACCTCGCCAACAATGCGGTCAAGTTCACGCATTCGGGCGAGGTTTTGATTGAATTGAGCGTAGCGGGCGAGGCGGCCGCGAGCGACACCTGCCGGCTCGAATTCGCCGTCAGCGACAGCGGCATCGGCATCACCCGGGAAGCCAGGCAAAAACTGTTCACCGCATTCATGCAGGCCGACAGTTCGATGGCGCGGCGCTTCGGCGGGACCGGTCTGGGCCTCGCGATCGCGCGGCAACTGGTCACGCTGATGAACGGCACCCTCGAGGTCGAAAGCGAGCCGGGCCGCGGTTCGAGATTCCACTTCACGCTGGAGCTTCCGCTGGGCTCCGCGGGGGTAGCGCAGGCGACGCCACAGGTGGACCTGCGTGCGGTGGAAGCCTTGATCGTGGAGGACTCCCTGGACAACGGCGAGATCCTGTTGCACTACCTGTCGCATTGGGGAATGAAAGCCACGGTCGTGCATGATGCCAGCAACGCACTGGCGGTGATCGCCGAAGCCCGGCGGGCGGGCCGGCGCTTCGGCCTGGCGCTGATCGACTGGAAATTGCCGGGCATGAGCGGCGTCGACCTCGCTCGCGCGATCCGCCCGGGGCAAGGCGAGTCGGGGCTGCCGATGATACTGCTGACATCGGTCATGGAACCCGACCTGCCGGCGATCTCCAGGGATGCCGGATTCGCGGCCTATCTGTACAAGCCGGTGCGGCGCGAAGATCTTTCGCGGACGATCGCGCGCGTTCTCGGCGTCGCCTCCGCATCCGCGTCGCAGGGGGCGCAGCCGCCGGCCGTGCCTGTCGTCGCCGGGCATGCGCTTCTGGTTGAAGACAATCCGGTGAACCAGAACATCGGCGCGGGGATGCTCGCGGCATTGGGATTTGGTGTGGATATCGCCAACAACGGCCTCGAGGCGGTTGCGCTCTGCGACCGCAATCGGTACGACCTGATCCTGATGGACTGCCAGATGCCCGAAATGGACGGCTTCGCGGCCACGGCCCGGATCCGCACGCACGAGGCCGCCACCACCGCACGCCGAACGCCAATCGTGGCGCTGACGGCAAACGCCATGCCCGGCGACCGCGAACGCTGCCTGGCCGCCGGGATGGACGATTATCTGGCGAAGCCGTATACCAAAACAGAACTGGCGGGCATGGCCGCAAGATGGGTGAAAAGCCGGCATGGCGCGATGTCCGCGCCCGCCGCGCCCAAACCGCTCGATGTCCCGGCCGACCCACGTGCTCCGGTCGCCGCCGGCCTTGATCGGGCCAGACTCGACAGCATCCGCGAAGACGCCGGAAACAACGGGGCGCGCCTCCTGGAACGCGTGATTCGCCGCTATTTAAGCGTCGCGCCCGGGCTCATCGAGAATATGCGCAACGCCGCGCAAGCCGGCGACAGCGAGCGGTTTGCACGCGCGGTGCATTCCCTGAAATCCACAAGCGCGATGCTGGGCGCGATGGAACTTGCCGAACTTTGCAAAGTCATCGAGCAGCGGACCCGCGCCGGGGAACCCGAGCCCGTGCAGGCCGACCTCGACGCGGTAGAAGCCCTCTACGGCGCTGCGGTGCCGCTCCTGCAAAGCGAAATCCGGGAAACCACTGCCTGACCGCGCACAGGGTCGATACCGCGTCATGCTGCCACCACATCCTGCCATTGCGTGCGCCACGACCAGCCAAAATTCTCCGCTACCAGACCGACGCGACATGAAAATCAAATGAAATCCGCCCAGACAACGCCTTCCGCCGAACTGATACTGGTCATCGATGACGATGACATTCTGCGAATGGTCGCGCGCGAAACCCTGGAAGCAGCCGGGTTCCGTGTAGAGGAGGCCGAAGACGGCGCGACCGGCGTGGCCGCCGCGGCGGAACTTCGACCCGCGGTGGTGATGCTTGATGTGCTCATGCCCGGCATGGACGGCTTCGCCACCTGCGCGGCACTGCGGAGCCTTCCCGGCATGGAGCGGGTCCCCGTGCTCATGTTGACCGGCCTCGACGATGCCGCATCCGTCAAACGGGCCTACCAGGCGGGCGCCACCGATTTCGTGACCAAGCCGATTGCCTGGTCCGTTCTGCCCTACAAGATCCACGGCATGATCGGCGCAAGCACGACCTACGAGAAACTCGCGCAAAGCCAGTCGCATCTGGCCCAGGCGCAACGCATGGCGAGGCTGGGATATTGGGACTGGGATGTCGAGCATGACGCGGTCAACCGAAGTGACGAACTGCTGCACATTCTCGGCAAAAGTCGCGGAGAACTGCCCGCCCGCATGAGCGCGATCCGGCCGCTGGTGCATCCGGACGACGGCCCGCTCTATGACAAGGTGGTGGTGGAGGACGTGAGGCGGGGTCGGGCAACCTCGCTGCAATATCGCATCCGGCACGCCAACGGACAGGTGGTGGTGCTGAACCAGCGCTCGTCCGGCGTATTCGACGCGACCGGCAAGCTGATGCGCGTCGAGGGAACCATACAGGACATCACCGAGCGCAAGCAGGCCGAGCATGCCAATGCGAACACCCTGGCACGTCTGGAACTCGCGCTCGCGGCAAGCAAGGCTTCGACCTTCGAGTGCAACATCGAAAGCGGCCAGATCGTGCTGTCGGCGTCGTGGGCGGCAATGCTCGGGGCGCAGCCGGCCGAAACCCGGATGCCGCTCGCTGATTTTATGCAGTTGGCGCATCCGGACGACCTGCCCGAGATGCAAGAAACAATGCGTTGCATGGCGCTCGGCCAGCGCAACGAATGCCATGTCTTGCACCGCGTGCGGCATCGGAACGGGCAATGGATCAGGATCGACTGTCGTGGCAAGGTGATCCGCCAGGAAGGGCATTCGCGACCAACCCTGATCGTCGGCATCTACCGGGACGTTACCGATGATTTTCGCGTGCAGGAAAGACTGCGTGAATCGCAGAAGCTGGAGGCAATCGGACAGCTGACCGGCGGATTGGCGCACGATTTCAACAATTTGCTGGGAATCGTGTTGGGCAACCTGGACCTGATCGGGGAACGCTTGCCCAAGGATGACCAGGAGATGCTCCACCAGCATCGCGCGGCAGTGGAAGCTGCGATACGCGGCACCGAGGTGACACGCGCCCTGCTCGCCGTGGCACGCCGCCAACCCCTGGAGGTAGCCTGCTACGATCTCAACACGCTGCTGGCGGATATGCTGTCGCTGCTGCGCTCCTCCGCCGGCTCGGAGATCGAGGTGCGCTCCCAGTTCGCTGCCGGCGCCCTGCTCGCCAGGCTCGATGTCGGCGGGCTGTGCAACGTGGTGCTCAACCTGGTGATCAACGCGCGCGACGCCATGCAGGACCAGCAGCGCGAACGCCTGATCACGCTGCGCACACGTAATGAACGGGTTTCCATTGCGGAAGACGAAACACTCGCTCCGGGCTGGTATGCCGTGATGGAGGTGGAGGATACCGGCCCAGGCATGAACGAGCAGGTGCGGGCCCTGGCGTTCGACCCGTTCTTCACCACCAAGGAACCCGGCAAGGGCACCGGGCTGGGATTGGCCATGGTCTACGGCTATGCCGCGCAACTGGGCGGCATAGCCCGCATCCAGACCCGCGAAGGCGCCGGCACCACGGTGCGCGTCTACCTGCCCCTCGACCCCGCCGGGGTGGCCGCCGCCGAGGCCGCCGAGGGTGCGCGCCTGGCTTCGCTGCACGCCCATGCCATCCTCGACACCGCGCCGGAGGACGAATTCGACGCCCTGGTGGCCGAAGCAGCCCGGGTGTGCGGGGTCCCCATCGCGCTGGTCTCGCTGGTCGATGAAACCCGGCAGTGGTTCAAGGCAAAGGTCGGGCTGGCCGCCTGCCAGACGCCGCGCGAGGTGGCGTTCTGCGCCCATGCGATCGTCGAATCGAACGGCAGGCTGGTGGTGCCGGACGCCCGCGCCGACGCCCGCTTCTCCGGCAATCCTCTGGTCAACGGCGCCCCCCACGTACGCTTCTACGCCGGCATCGCCCTCACCGACGCCAATGGCGAGGCGCTCGGCACCCTGTGCGTGATCGACAACCAGCCGCGCCAGCTCGACGCCCGGCAGCTGATCTTGCTCGAGGACCTGGCACACAAGGTTGCCGCGCTGATCCGCCTGCGCGATCCGCGCCGCACGGCCCCGGCAATTCCCGCAAGCGCCACGCCACAGCCAGCCTGGAAAACACCCGCGGATACCCCTGCCAGCCAACCGCCCAGACACGGCAAACGCGTGCTCGTGGTCGATGACGAGCCGGAAATCTGCGAACTTGCCACTATCTGGCTCGAGTCGCTCGGCTATACCGTCACCACTGAACACTCGCCGGAGGCCGCCCTCAAGCGCCTCGACTCCGGGGCATACGACATCCTTTTCTCCGACATCGTCATGCCCGGCAGCATGGACGGCATCGCCCTGGCGGAAAAGGCGCGCCAGTCCCACCCCGCACTGCAAGTCCTGCTCACCTCCGGCTACGCTCGAAACCTCACGAACACCTCCAGCCTGCCCGGCCATTTCCTCAACAAGCCATACCGCAAGAACGACCTGGCGCGGGCGCTCGGGAAACTCGATGAACCCTTGCCGCATCGGGCGCCGCCGGCTGCCGCGCTGCTTCCGCCGACCACGCCTGGGCCACTCGCCCTGCCGGCCGAAGCCAGCCATCCGCTGCGCGTTCTGTATGTCGATGACGACGAGGACATCGCGGTCTTGTTCAAGCGCATGCTCGAACGCCTGGGCCACCGCGTGAGTATCGAAACCGACCCGCTCGCGGCCCTGGAAATGCTGCGCGCGCATGCCCTGGATTTCGACCTTGTCGTGGCTGACCAAGGTATGCCAAAACTCAACGGCATCGATCTCGCGAAGGCCATCCGCGACCGGTTCCCCGGCTTGCGTTTTGCGATCGTGACGGGCCACGTATCCGATGCTCTGGTGGCGGCTGCCAAAAAAGCGGACATCGGCCCGATCCTTGCCAAACCTGCCGTGCGCGCGGACTATGTCGCGCTGATTGAAAAATGCCTGCCCTGACCGGGCTGCTTGCGGTCCCGCGGCGGAGCACCGTTCAAACTTGACCCGGCGCACCGCGGGGGCGCCACCGGACGTCTCAAGCCGATGAAGTAGCCGCAGGCAACCTCAGCCTGACCACCGTTCCCGCCCCGGGGACGCTCCGGATGTCCGCACTGCCATCATGTGACGTCATGAAGCTGCGCACGTTCGACAGGCCCAGGCCAACCCGCGCCGGCGAATGCAGGGTGAAAAACGGGTCAAAGGCCCGCTCCGCCACCTCCGGCACCATCCCGACCCCATTGTCGCGTACCTCGATAACCGCGAAATCGGACCCCGGACCTGCGGCAGCACGGTGCTCGCTGGCGCTGCTGATCACCAGGCGCCCGCCGGACGGCATGGCTTCGCAGGCGTTCTGGACCAGTTGGACCAGGCATTCGCACAGGCCCTGCGCGGGTACCCGCACCCGTAACGGGCCGGCGCCGCGCACGCGGCTTAACTGCACATTCGCCGAAACTACGGCCGCCAGCATCGGCCAGTATTCATCGACCAGGTCGTCAACCGCAACAGGCGAGGCTGTGTCGCTGACTTCTCGCCGGGTGGAATCGGAAAGGCGGCGCGAAATCTCGCTGGCCCGGTCCAGGGCGATCTTCGCCTTTGCGAGGTAACGGCCGCCCTCCCGGCCCAACTCTGCCTCGGACAACAGGTCGAGGTTGCCGATGGCGATACTGAACAGGTTGTTGAATTCATGCGCAATGCCACCCGCGATGGTGGCAACGACATTCGACAGTCGGGCGTCGAACGCCTTGCGTTCTGCCGTCACCGTGTTCCGCTTGTCCTCGACCGCGGCAAGCAGGACCCGTCCATTTGTACCCGGTGCAGCCCAGAGGTTCAATCGCATCGGAATTGACGCCAGGTCGGGGCCTTGCAGCACGACTTCACACGAGACAGGCATGCTGGTTCTGCTGCATTCATCCAACGCGCCCGCAAGATTGTCGGCCGACGCCGGAATGAAACATGCTGTCAGATGCTGGCCCCTGAAAGAATGGATCGGCCGCCCCAGCAGGTTGGCGACCGCCGGCGACATTTCCATGATCTCGCCCGCGGTGGAACACGTGATGAAACCGAACGGCGAGCGGTCCGGCATGGCTCCCAGACCGAGATCCCGGCGCAGGTTCAACAGGTGCGTATTGATGCGGCCGATGACACGTGCCGGATTGAGGGGCTTTCAATGAAATCGGCGGCACCCGCTGCCAGCGCCTCGAGTTCCGTGGCCACCTCATTGTCCGCGCTCATCAGTATGATCGCCGCGCGCGCGGTCTGCGGGTCTTCCTTGAGCAGGCGGCACAGCCCTATGCCGGATGTCTCGCCCATCCGGACGTCGGCGACGACGAGTTCCGGCTTCCATTGGCGAGCGATGGTCAACGCATGCTCCGCCGAAAGCGCGAAGCGCAACGAGCCGAGGCCGGCGAGAATGGTGCAAAGCAGGCGCACGGTTGATGATGTGTCATCAACGACGAGGATGCGATGCCTGTCGTCAGCTTCCTGCCCGGGTTCCTCGACCCGAGACTGTTGCCCGAGCAGGTCCAGCGCAGCCGGAAAATCGAGCGCCACAAAGTGCTGCCGGAACGACCGCTCGGTCTCTTCGGAATATGCGGGGGGTAGCAGGCGCCCCTCTGCAGGCGCCATGCGAAGCGCCTTCGCCTCCTGCCTGCGCATGGCCGCAACCAGGGCTACGAAGGCGGCCTCATCGTATGCGCCGCCCGCGCTTGCCACCGGGCGGGCTAAGCGAATCCGCGGCCGCAGGGCGGGCAACTGGCATATCGACGCGACCGTGCCGGTCAGATCGAGCCCGATATGCGCCAGGCGCAGTTCAGCCGCCAGGCGCAGTTCAGCATCGATCGGCTGCGCGGCGAGGGTGGACTCGACGTTCAAGAGCCGGGCCGCGAGCGCCGCCATGCCCAGATTGAGGACCTCGCCGCGCAGGGTATGCAGTTGCCGCAAGGCTGCCGGCGCGTCGTCGTCGCGCAGCGCGGTTTGCGCCGCGACGATGCGCGCATACCCCTCGGAAGAGAGCCGTTGCAACATCTGCAGCAGCATCAGGCCGTCGTCACAGCAACGCGCCAGGGCCCCCTCTATATCGATGCCCGGCCCGAGCGCCACGGCAACTTCCGGCGCCGCGAACGCCTGCCGGCGTTCGACGGGATTGCGGACCTCGCGAACCTCGGCAGCCTTGCCCAGCACAGCCAGGGCAACGAGGATGACTGTTTCACGATCATATGGCTTGCCGAGCAGTTCGGCGGATCCGCCGGCAGCGCGAATCTCTGCCTTGAGCGCCGGCGTGAAGCTCGAGGACATGGCGCAGATGGCGCAAGCTCCCCCGTTGGGCAATCGGCGTATTTCGCGAATCGCATCGATGCCGTCCATTTTGTCCATGAACACATCCATGAGGATGAGATCGAAGCCAGTCGGGGCGTGCCGAACCTGCTCAACCGCCTCTGCCCCGTCCGCCGCCGCACTGACCAATGCCCCTTCGCGTTCGAGGATTTGCCGCAGAATCAGGCGAGCGGCCTCGGAGTCGTCCACCACCATGACCCTGCAACCCCGCAGGCTCAAACCGGCGCCGGCTGATCCGGCGACCTGCAATTCCTTCTGTTCCGGGATCATGACGGAACGGCCTGTGCGCAGGCCGCGTCGGCACCGCAGCCGGAAAGTCCGGCGTCGATGGGGGGCATGGCAAGCGGTGGCAACCACGTGTTGGACATCGCCAGACGGTATCCGATACCACCAGGATCCAATATTAAGAACAGTAAACCCGGGCCAGGCCCGGACGGGCGGTTCGGCAGCCATCGCGGCCGCTCGCCGCGAAAAGAAATGGCGCCGAGCGGGATGCGCCGCGCAGTCGCGGAGCGGGTACGCAACGCATCGGGTTCAATGGGCACCGGTCGGTGCCCAACATCATTGGCCGCCCCGGCGTCATGCCCATCGGCCGCCTTCCCCGCTCCGGGCCAAGCCATCCGGCATGGCTGGATCGAGACCAGTCTCGACTAAAGCCGCCGGTTGTGCGAACATCTTCCCCAGAATGGCTTGTACATTTCACCGAACTGCAGGATGACCAGCTTCTTCGATGCGGCGCGCGGAACCGCGCACTCCCTGAACAACGTCGTCGGGATCCTCTATGCCGCGTCGGACTATCTCGAAGGGCCGGTGGATGAAAGGTCGCTCGAACGCGCCCGCAAGGCAATCGCGCGCGCGGGGGCCAGCATTCAGGCGCTCGCCGCCGCCCTCGCTTTGCTCGGATTGCAACCCGACGACATCAAGGCAGCGGCAACGCGCCGCCCGGCCGCGCTGGATGCGGATGACCTGGAACGGATTTTCGATTCCCTGCAGGCCGTCTGCGATGCTTCCTGCACGTGCGTGCGGGAATCCTGGTTGCCGGTGCCGATTCTGATCGACCGTGACACCCTGCAGTCGATTCTGGTCTGCGCGGGATCATTCGTCCTGTACGCGGGTGCTGGCTCAGTCGCGCTGCGCTGCACGGTTCACTGCGCGGTTGATGCGTCCGGCAACGACGAGAAGATCGTTTTCGAAATCGGATCCGAAACCAGGGTATCGGCCACACCCGGCGTGCCGGAAAAGGCCGCCCGCCACCCCTGCGCGCTCGCCCTGGCCCATGTGTCGCCCATGCTCATGGAGCTCGGCGTTGCGATCGAAACGGTGGACCCGACAATGTGGCGCGTGACCGTCGGGGTGGCAACGGCCGGATGAGCATCTCCGGCTCCGAATCGCCGCTGATTCTCGTCGTCGAGGACGACCGCGACGTGCGGGACTCGATCCTGCGCGCGCTGCGACTGGGCGGCTTCCGTACGCGCGACTGCCTGGGGCGCGACGAAATCATGCGCGAGATTGTGGCCGGGGAATGCGCGGCAATCGTACTCGACCTTGGATTGCCGGGCGACGATGGTGTCAGCATAGCCATCGACATTCGCGCGTGCAGCGCCATCCCCATCATCATGCTGACCGGCCGTGCAGGCATTCACGAACGCGTCCGCGGACTCGACGCCGGTGCTGACGACTACCTGGTCAAGCCCTTCGCACGCGACGAACTGGTCGCCCGCCTGCGCGCGTTGCTGCGCCGCGCGCCCAGGCCGGATGAGCGCGACAAGCGAGCCATCGCAGTCTCGGTGCAAATCGGCGATGCCCGTCTGGTGCTCGCCAGCCGCTTGCTGCAGGGTCCACGCGGAAGCGAGCGCTTGACCGAGCGCGAGATCGAGCTGCTGGTCGCCCTTTGCCGCAGCGATGGATTGCTCTCGCGCCAGCTGGCGTACCAGGTGCTGTTCCAGCGCAGTTGGGACCCGCTTGACCGAAAACTAGACGTCCACATGTCGAACCTGCGCCGCAAGCTGGAGGCGGTGACCCACCAGAAGGGGATCATTTCCACCAAGCGCGGCGAGGGCTACGACTTGCGCGCGCCCAGCAAGATCGAGACTGAGCGCCTCGGCGATTAGTCCGCCCGGCCAGGCGTTGCCGCGCAGGCAATGCGCGCCCGGACTGCGCAAACTGCCGCCTTAATGTTTCTTAAGGATGGCGCCTTCGGATGGTTGGTAATCTGCTTCGCATGTTGACCCCGGGCCACCGGCGAGCCACTCCTGCAAGCGCCACAGCCGTGCCGTCGCGGTTGCGGTACCGCCTTGCCCGCCCCGGCACCGGAGCGCGCGCGCAGGCGCAAGAGTGGCTCAGCACCGAACACCATTGACAATGCACCTGCCGACGCACGCTTTCCCCCAGGATGCCGCACTCGGCGCCCTTGCCGATGTCGTCGCGGCAGGCATCGTCGTCTGCGACGGGGCGGGGCGCTTGA
The DNA here is from genome assembly GCA_040382235.1 of Burkholderiales bacterium. Lineage (GTDB taxonomy): Bacteria > Pseudomonadota > Gammaproteobacteria > Burkholderiales > JAEUOS01 > JAEUOS01. The sequence continues at coordinate 19,834 of JBEIFV010000044.1, read as the reverse complement.
TCCATGCAAACGCGTTTTTCGCCGAGATGGTCGGCTATACGGTCGAGGAGTTGCGCAACCAGGCGCCGCCCTATCCCTACTGGGCCGCCGGGCATGTCGATGACTGCATGGCCGGATTGCAGGCGGCGCTCGAAAACAGGTTTCCTGAAGCAGGCATCCAGACCACGTTTGTACGCAAGAGCGGAGAAAACATTGCGGTTCTGGTACGCATGCGGCCTTTGCCGGAGGCGGCGGGCTGGATGGCGACCATTGTCGACATTTCGGCCTTGCAGGCCCTGCCGCAGTCGATGCTCGACCTCCAATCGCGCCTTGCGATCTATACCCAGATGGGCTCGAACTGGCAGTGGGAGATAGACATCGACGGCAGATACGTCGCGATCTCCGAAAACTTCGAAATCGTCACCGGCGAGCCGTCCGCACGGTATCTGGGCAGGCAACGCACGGCAATCATGCGCATGCCGGACGCGGGATCGACCGCGGCACCGTGGGATATGCACCTCGCGCTGATCGCGCGGCGAGAACCGTATCGCGACCTCGAGTACGAGATCATTACGGACGCCGGCCGACGGATATGGTGCCGGTGCAGCGGCGAGCCGCGCTTTGACGTACTCGGCGGGTTCCTCGGCTATCGCGAGGCCGTCACCGACATCACCCGGCAGAAGTTGGCCGAACAGCAGGCCGCAGCCGCGGAATCGGCTTACCGGACGATGATTGAATCGTCCACCCAGGGCATGCTGGTCATGCGGGATCGCAGGGTGGTGTTCACCAACCCGGCGGCATGCGCCCTGACCGGACGCGACGCCGCCGACCTGCTTGGCCGAACGGCACACGAGATGGTCCACCCGGACGACCGTCGGATGATGAACGATAAACACGCGCGCCGCTTGCGCGGAGAGGACGTGGCGCCTTACGAGTTCCGGATATTGCGGCCGGACGGGTCTGTCGCCTGGGCGGAAATCAGCGTGATTCCGGTGCGATGGCAAGGCGCGCCGGCAAGCATCTCGTGCATGTACGATCTTACCGAGCGCAGGCGCTACGCGGAAGATCTGCTGCGGTTCCGCGCCGCCATCGACATGTCGCCCGACATCGTCGCGCTGATCGATCCGGTGAGCCTGCGCTACATCGATGTCAACGAAACGGCGACCCGCGTGCTCGGATACAGCCGCGACGAACTGCTGGCGATGGGCCCGAGCGATATCTCCGACGTGCCGCGCGACCAGCTGGCCGCGGATTACCAGAGCCTGATCGGCGGCGACATCAGCAAGTCCGTGGCGACCGGCGAAGCTCGATGCAAGGACGGGGCCACGATTGCGATTGAGGCAAACCGGCGCGCCGTCCTGTCGGGGACAGGGCATACGATCATCACTATCGCCCGGGATATCACCCAGCGGCGCCGCGATGAACAAGCGCTGCGTGCTTCCGAAATGCGCTTTCGCAACCTGGTCGAGTTGTCCTCCGACTGGTACTGGGAGCAGGGCGCGGACTTTTGCTTTACGCGCTTCGACTCGGGCGACCCCGCCATGCTTGCGGCATTGCACGAACAACTCGGCAAACGCCGCTGGGAGATGCGCGATTCCCGACCGCTGGCCGGGAACTGGGAGGAACACCGCGCAACGCTCGAAGCGCGCCAGCCCGTGCGTGATTTTGATTATTCAGGGCGCTTCGCCGGAAACGACGCCCTGCAATACCAGCGCATCAGCGGCGAACCGGTATTCGATGCCGAAGGGAAATTCACGGGCTATCGGGGCCTGGGGCGCGATGTCAGCGAGCAGCGACGCCTGCAGGAGCAGTTGCGCGAGATGCAGAAGCTGGAGGCGATCGGGCAGTTGACGGGGGGGCTGGCGCACGACTTCAACAACCTGCTGGGCATCGTGGTGGGCAACCTCGACCAGATCGGCGAGCGCCTGCCTGGCACTGACCAGACGCTGCGCCACCAGTACCGCGCCGCCCTGGAGGCGGCGCTGCGCGGGGTGGAGGTGACGCGCTCGCTGCTGGCGGTGGCGCGGCGCCAGCCGCTCGAGATCGGCGAATACGACGTCAACACGCTGATCGCGGAGATGGTGCCGCTGGTGCACTCGTCGGCGGGCGCCGCGGTGCAGGTGCGCTCGCAGTTCTGTGCCGGCGCGCTGCTGGCGCGGCTTGACGCGGCGGGCCTGAGCAACGTGGTTCTCAACCTGGTGATCAACGCGCGCGACGCGATGCAGGGCCAGGCGCGCGAGCGCGTTGTCACGCTGCGCACCCGCACCGAGCGGGTCGACGCGGACGCCAGGCAGACGCTCGCGCCGGGCGGATACGCGGTCATCGAAGTGGCCGACACCGGCGGCGGGATGAGCGAGGCGGTGCGCGCGCAGGCGTTCGAGCCGTTCTTCACCACCAAGGAACGCGGCCGCGGCACGGGGCTGGGACTTGCGATGGTGTACGGCTTCGCCGAGCAGCTCGGGGGCACGGCGCGCATCGACAGCCGGCCGGGCGCCGGCACCACGGTGAGCGTCTGGCTGCCGCTCGACCCGGCAGCCGCCTCGGCAGCCGCGGCTGCCGAGGCGGTGCGACTGGCAGCGTTGCAGGCGCATGGCATCCTCGACAGCGGGGCCGACGCGGATTTCGATGCGCTGGTGGCCGAGGCGGCGCGCATATGCGACGTGCCGATCGCGCTGGTATCGCTGGTGGACGAGCAGCGACAGTGGTTCAAGGCCAGGGTCGGCCTGGCGGCCAGCCAGACCCCGCGCGAGCTGGCTTTTTGCGCCCATGCGATCGCCGATCCGGGCGACCTGCTGGTGGTGCAGGATGCCCGCAAGGACGCGCGCTTCTCGGGCAATCCGCTGGTCACCGGCGAACCCGGCGTGCGCTTTTACGCGGGAGCGGTATTGCGTGATGCGGACCATCATGCGCTGGGAACGCTGTGCGTGATCGACCGCGAGCCGCGCACGCTCAACGTCCTGCAACTGGTTCAACTCAAGGAACTTGCGCATCAGGTGGCGGCGTTGATCAGGGCGCGATTGCCGGCTGGCGCGCCGCGCCACGCACCCCCGCCGACCCCGGCAGCCGCTATCAGGGTTCCGGAGGTGCGGACGGCAGCGCCGGCGGGCCGGTACGTGCTGGTGGTGGACGACGAGCCGGAACTGTGCGAACTGGCCAGCACCTGGCTCGAATCGACGGGTTACTCGGTTGTCGCGGTGTGCTCCGCCTCCGAGGCGCTGGCACAGCTGGACCAAGGGGTTTTCGATCTCCTGTTCACCGACGTGGTGATGCCGGGCGGCATTGACGGACCGGCACTGGCGTCCATGGCCAGGCAGCGACAACCCGGCCTGCGGGTGCTGTTCACCTCCGGCTATGCCCAGGGTCTTCTTGACGACGCCACATTTCGCGGCCCGCTGCTCAACAAGCCCTATCGCAAAAAGGATTTGCTGGCGGCCGTGGGCAAGGCGCTGATCGCCGAGGTCGCGCAATGAGCCGGCGCGAGCTTGGCACGGCCAGGGTCGGACGGGTTATCCGGGCGCCCGCCAGCGGCGCTGCCTCGCAGCATGGTCCGGCGTCCGCCAGCGGCCGCGACAGCCGGCGGGCGGCGTATCCGCCCACGCGAGCTGATGGGGCCCTTGTACTTGTCTCGACCCATTGGCGGATATGAGCCCCATCCCGCAGACCTTCAAGCGACGCTACTCGCTGCGCCCAACCGCAGTCGTGATATTCATGATCGGACTGGCCGCGCTGTGGGGCGGCGCCTATTTTGTTTCCGAGAAAGCCAGGCAGGAAGCGCTCAGCGCTGGTCAGGCGCGTTCTGAACTGCTCGCCAAGGCGTTTGGCGAGCACGCGAACGCGGCGCTGAAAATGCTCGATGTGGTCTCCCTGGCAATGTCTGAAAAATGGCTGCAAAACCCGGCGACATTTGCCGAAGACACCGCGCCCTACAGGAAAGAGCTGGAGCACCTGGCCGTGCAGTTCGGCGTCGCCGACAGCAAGGGGATACTGGTCTATACCGACCTGGGTCCGCAGCCAAAACCGGTCGACCTTTCAGACCGCGCGCACGTCAGTGTCCACCTGGCCGGCAAGTCGTCCGGAGGGCTGTTCATTTCCGAACCGATCCTCGGCCGGGTGTCGAAAAAATGGGTGATCCAGGTCAGTCGCGGCATCATGCGCGAGGGCAAGGTGATTGGCGTGCTGGTGATATCGGTCGATCCGGAATTTTTCCATCGGTTCTACAGCGACATTTCGCTGGGGACCGATGACATCGTCGCCATGATCCGCCAAAGCGGCCACCTCCTGGTGCGCGCCCCGGGAAACCAGGCGTTTCTCGGACAATTGGTGTCTGGACCATACCTTGGCGAGAACGCGCCATTGCGTGGCAATTTCCAGCGCGTTGCGCAAACCGATGGCATCGAGCGGATCTACGGATACTACCGCCTGCCCCAATACGGGCTGGTGTTGACCGCCGCGCTTGCCATGGACAACGTGCTTGCGACGTATCGTTCACGGCAACGGGCAACAGCGTTGACCGGCCTCGCAACAAGCGCCGCCCTTCTGTTTGTCATGCTGCTGGTTGTCCGCAGCATTGAGGAGCGGGAAAAGCGCGCCGCCATGCTCGCCAAAGCCAACCTTGAACTGGACGCGCGCGTGCGCTCGCGCACGCAGGAACTGCGTGAAAGCGAGGAGCGCATGCGCCTGCTTCTCGACAGCCTCCAGGGCCACTGCATTTTAATGCTCGACCTGGAAGGCCGCGTCGCCTCCTGGAATGCGAGTGCAGAACGGATGAAGGGCTATCGAGCCGCGGAGATCGTCGGCCAGTCCCACGAGGTTTTTTATACCAAGGAAGAGCGCCTGTCGGCCCGCCCTGCCAAACTTCTGCGCACTGCGACCGAAACCGGCAGGGCCGAGGACAGCGGCGAGCGCGTGCGCAAGGACGGCTCGAGGTTCTGGGCGCAGGTCATCATCAGCGCGGTCCGCGATACGACGGGCAGTCTGCGTGGGTTCGCGAAAGTGACGCGCGATATCAGCGTGGAGCGGCGCTTGCAGGACGAACTGCGCGAGATGCAGAAGCTCGAGGCGATCGGGCAGTTGACGGGAGGGCTGGCGCACGACTTCAACAACCTGCTGGGCATCGTGGTGGGCAACCTCGACCTGATCGAGGATGAGCTGCCGGGCGGCGAGCGTCTGCGCCGGCGGCTCGATACGGCGCGCGGCGCTGCGCTGCGCGGGGCGGAGGTGACGCGCTCGCTGCTGGCGGTGGCGCGGCGCCAGCCGCTCGAGATCGGCGAATACGACGTCAACGCGCTGATCGCGGAGATGATGCCGCTGGTGCGCTCGTCGGCGGGCGCCGCGGTGCAGGTGCGCTCGCAGTTCTGTGCGGGCGCGCTGCTGGCGCGGCTTGACGCGGCGGGCCTGAGCAACGTGGTTCTCAACCTGGTGATCAACGCGCGCGACGCGATGCAGGGCCAGGCGCGCGAAAGCGTTGTCACGCTGCGCACCCGCGCCGAGCGGGTCGACGCGGACGCCGGGCAGACCCTCGCGCCGGGCGAATACGCGGTCATCGAAGTGGCCGACACCGGCGGCGGGATGAGCGAGGCGGTGCGCGCGCAGGCGTTCGAGCCGTTTTTCACCACCAAGGAACGCGGCCGGGGCACGGGGCTGGGACTTGCGATGGTGTACGGCTTCGCCGAGCAGCTCGGGGGCACGGCGCGCATCGACAGCCGGCCGGGCGCCGGCACCACGGTGAGCGTCTGGCTGCCGCTCGACCCGGCAGCCGCAGCCGGCACGGAGGACAAGCTGGCCCAGACCTCGCCATTGGCAAAGATGAACCCGCAGGCCTTGGAGCGACGGCACATACTGGTGGTCGACGACGAGCCGGAGTTGTGCGCGCTTGCCTGTACCTGGCTGGAGTCGCTGGGGTATGAAGCGTCGCAAACCCACTCGCCAACCGATGCGCTCGCGCGCCTGGCCGAGCGGCGTTTCGACCTGCTGCTGGCCGACGTGGTGATGCCCGGAGGGATGGATGGCGTCGCGCTCGCTCGCGAAGCGATCCGCACCCAGCCGGGGCTGCGCGTGCTGTACTGCTCGGGCTACGCGGACGGCCTGCTGGAGGACGACACCATTCCCGGCGCGCTGCTCAACAAGCCGTATCGCAAGAGCGACCTGGCGCGCGCGGTGCGCAAATCCTTCGACACTTAGGTACGCAAAGACACCGATGTCACGATCCCGATCCGCGGGTCGTGAACGCCGGCCGGCTCGCGCATGGCGCTGCGAGCCTGCCCTGGGCAGCACCTCCGGTGGCAACACCATCAAGGCGCTCGCGAATGAGTTCAGACGCATGCGCGCGGCCGCGGACGCAGCGGCTCAAGCGCGCCGCCCGGACTCATGCCGCCAGTGCGGAAGCGACGACGGCCGCCCGCACCGCTGCCACTGCGCCGGGCGCAAGCTCGAGCAGCGCCGCAGCGGATCGGCACACCGCGTCGGATTCATCGCTTTCCACCGCGCTCGCAAACCCGGCGGCTTCGCGCGCCCCGAACTGGGCGAACAAACCTTTCAGTCGATGCGCATGGCGACGTATCGCGTGCGCATCCCCGAGCGCATGTGCTGCCTGCAGCTGTGCCGAAGCGGCATCCACGTCCCGCCCGAAGGCATCGATCGCGCCCCCGATCTGGTCACTGCCCAGCGAATCCACGAGGTCCTGCAGCGTGGCGAGGTCAATGGCACCTTCCGGCGGCGCGCTGGACGGCGCACGCGACTGCGAGCCCTGCGCTTGCAGCGCGGTGCCGTCGAACAGGCTTTCGAGCATTTCGGCCACCGTGCCGATGTTCACCGGCTTGGCGAGAAAGCCGGTCATGCCGGCGGCAAGCGCAGCCTCGCGATCGCGGGGCAAGGCATTGGCGGTGAGCGCCACAATCGGCACGTGCTTCCCGGCGGGCGCTACAACGCGCATCTCCCGGGCCGCCCCGAGGCCGTCCATCACCGGCATCCGGAAATCCAGGAAGACCACGTCGAAACGTTCCTCGGCGAATGCGCGTACCGCCTCTTCGCCGTTTGCGACCATCCGCACGGAATGACCCAGGCGCTGCAGCATGAGATCGATGACCACCTGGCTGGCCGGCGAATCCTCGGCGACCAGAATCCTGAGGCCACGCACGCGCCCACCACGAATGCCGGGTTCAACCCGGGGCGCGACCCCGGGGCGGAGCGCCACTGAAAACACGAAAGTCGCGCCAACCGGGCCGGCAGGCGCCAACTCGACCGTTCCGCCCATCAACGCCGCGATGCGCCGCGAGATGGCCAGGCCGAGCCCGGTGCCCTCGCGCATCGCCAGGCTCCCGCCCGAACCCTGTTCAAACGCATGGAAAATGCTCTCGCGGCGATCTTCGGCGACACCGCATCCGGTGTCGCTGACCGCGAACGCGAGGCGCCAGGAATCGGCGTCGCGACCGATGACGGTCACTTCCAGCCGCACTTCGCCCTGGGCGGTGAACTTGACGGCGTTGCCGGTTATGTTCAACAGCACCTGCATGAGGCGCCCGCGGTCACCGCACACATAGCGCGGCGCGTCGTCCGCCACCGCGCTCGTCAATCGCAGGTGGCGTGCGCCCGCCAGGCCGCGCGTGGTGTCCATGACGGTTTCCACCAGCACGCGTAATTCGAAATTTTCTTCAAGAAGGCGGACCTGGGCGGCCTCGAGACGGGAAAAATCCAATATGTCGTTGACGATCACCAGCAGATGCTGTGCCGAATTCGAGATGATTTCCACCAGGCGCCGCGGTTCCGCAGGAAGGCTCGACTCGGCTAGAACGCTGGTCAGACCGACCACCGCGTTCATCGGTGTGCGGATTTCGTGGCTCATGTTGGCGAGGAACTCACCCTTGGCCTGGTTTGCATATTCTGCCTGCTCGCGCGCGCGTCCCAGTTCGACGATCACCCGATCGTTGATCTTCAGCAACCGCCTGACGAACAGGGTAAGCAGCAGGACGGTCCCGGACAGCGTGAGAGCGATCGCGAAAGTGGATCGTGCGGAACGCCGCCAGGACTCGAAAATGAGTTGCTCGGAAATACGCACATTGACAACCAGCGGATAGTCGTGCACATATGCGGGAGCGACGATACGCAATTCCGACTGGTTGGAGTCGATCAGCGAGCCGGTGCCGCTCGCGATGACGGTCGACACCGCCCCGGCGCGCAGTGACTGCCACATCTGGCTGCTGGAAAAGTTTTTGCCGGGCGCGCCCATCGGGCCCGCGTATCCGGGAAACCTGGCGAGATTGGTACCGTCTGCCAGGAACAGGGAATACTGCTTGCCGGGCGCCGCCAGGGCTGCGTAGAAATCCGTGAAATACGAGCTTTCGATACCTGCCAGCACCAGGCCCAGCATTTCGCCGGACGGGCTGCGGATCTTGCGCGTCATGTAGAAGGTCCAGGTTCCGTTGCCCTTGTTCTGAACCGGCCGGGAGACAAACAGCTCGAGCGCCGGGTCAGCCAGATGCGCCTGGAAATAATCGCGCTCGAGCAGATTGATTTTTTTCCCATCGTTCGACAGCGGCGGAAAGGAGCGCGTGAAGTTGACCATGTCGCCGTTGCGCTCCACGATCGATGCCACGCTGACCTGGGGCGCGCCGCCTTTTCTTTCCTTCAGCATTTCGTGGACATTGGCCGATCCCAGCGCGGCGCGCAGTTCCGCGACGCTGCTGACCCGGGCATCGTTGGCCCGGTCGGTCACCGAACGCAGGACGAGATCGGCCGCCACGAGCGTCTGCGTGGCATGCGCCGCGAGCGAGCGCGACTCGCCTTCGGCCGCCTGTTGCCAGAACCGCAGGGTGCTCTCGCGCTCTGCGTAGACATACCAGGCCGCGCTGGCCAGGGTCAGGACGACCACGCACAAGCCTGCCGCCATGACGGGCCAGCCACGCCTCAAACGCCCATGCCGGAAGTGCGGCAGCGTGCCGGCTTCGGCAGGCGTACGCTTGGGGGCAGCGATGCGATCTTGCACAGGTTTCTCCCGGGGATTGATGGCGATGGTACGGCCACCGTGGAGGAAGATGGTAGGCGCGCTACCAGGCCGGCTGTGTAAAGAAAAGTGCGGAAAAGTGCGGAAAAGTGCGCCTGCTGCGCCGATGCGACCGGCGGTGCGCCGCCTCGCGCTTCACACTTCTTAGGAAATGCCGCATGGGTACGAAGGTACCATGGGATTTTGCGGCGCTCATCGGCCTCCATCCATTGCCGAAGTCGCGCTTGCATCCTTTGCGGAAGTTCAAGATCGCATGCGTATCCCACTGCCGTATGACATATTCGCCATGCTCGCGTCGCGGCCGGTTTCATCCGATGCGTCAGCCGTGGAGCACATCACCGCCCGGCGCATCAGGATAATCCGCAATGGCGGCAACGCCGAGAGGCGACGCGTGCATCTGCCTGCGCCCGCGGACAACGGGCAGCGCGGCGGGCCACCAGAAACGGCTGCGCCATGCTAGCCCCTGCCAAGCCCGCGAACGAAGACGCGCGAATGGCCGCGCTCGAGAGCTTCGAGGTTCTCGACACCCTGCCGCAAAGCGCGTTCGACGACATTGCCAGGCTTGCTTCGACCATCTGTGGCACGCCAATTGCCCTGATAAGCCTGGTCGATTCCGAACGCCAGTGGTTCAAGGCGCGCGTCGGCATTACCGCCACACACACCAGCCGGGAGGTTTCTTTCTGCGGCCACGCCATCCTCGATCCGATGACCGTGATGGTGGTGGAAGACGCCACCACCGATCCGCGCTTCTCCGACAACCCGCTGGTGCGAGAGTCGCCGGATGTGCGCTTCTATGCCGGCGCCCCCATCGTGACCGCGGCCGGCCTGGCGCTGGGAACCGTCTGCGTGGTCGACAGCGCACCGCGCCAATTGACGCCCGATCAGATCGATGGGTTGCGCACTTTGTCGCGCGCCGTGATGACCCTTCTCGAACACGACAAGCGGCAGCGGGAAAGCTACCGGCAGCGCGAGCGCGGCTTGCTCGGCGCAATGTCGCAAATCGAAAGCAGGGTCGTGGAAAGGGACACCTTCCTGCACATGCTTTCACATGACTTGCGCCAGCCGCTCAACACCATCGTCAACTTCAGCGGGATTCTGGAAAACGAATGCGGCGATAAATTGCCGGAAACCGCCATCAAGAACGTTCGCCGGATCCGCAAGAGTGGCGAACGCATGCAGGCATTGCTGGACACGCTGCTTGGCCTGGTGCGCCTCGAGCAGCGCCAGATCGTCTTCCTGCCTGTGCCACTGGCCAGGGTGTTGTCAGGCGTCGAAGACGACCTGGCGGCGCAGCTCTCCCCTAGCGCCGGATGCGTCGAATCAGCAGATCTGCCCGTGGTGGCAGGCGACGAATCCCTGCTGCGCGTGGTTTTCCAGAATCTCGTATCCAATGCGATAAAGTTCGCGCGCGAAGGCGTCCCGCCGTTGGTGAAGGTCACAGCCGCCCGCATCGACAAAGGTCACGAAATCCGCGTCTGCGATAACGGAATCGGCATGGCGGCCGACCATCTGCAAAATATTTTCGGCGAGTTCGTGCGCTTGCATTCGCGAAAATCTTATGAAGGGACCGGCCTGGGCCTGTCGATCTGCCGCAAGATCGTCCAGATGCATGGCGGCAGCATCACGGCTGCCTCCGAGGTCGGGCGGGGCAGCTGCTTCACGCTGTACCTACCGTATCAGACAGCGACGGCGCTGCCGCACGAAAAATCAATCACGAGTGTTGACCGCGTGATCCTGGTCGACGACGATGATGACGACAACGAACTTCACGAAATCAAGCTAAGACAAGCCGGATTCTCCGGCGAGATCGTGATCATCGAAAACGGCGCCGACGCGCTCCGTTATCTGGAGACCACCGACCTGGACCGGCCGACCCTGATGTTCCTCGACGTGAACATGCCGGGAATGAACGGGTTCGAAGTGGCTGAACGCGCAGCACCACTGCTGAATAACCATCGCTCTTTCGTTCTGATCATTTTGACGTCTTCAGGCGACCCCTACGATCGTGCGCGCGCGGGCCGTCTCGAAATCGTCAACGGTTTTCTCACCAAGCCGCTCGACGTGCGAGTGGTCAACGAGTTGCTCACCGACATGGCTTGAGTCGGCGAGCAAAAATCCTGGGCTAACCGGGGATGGAAAATCTGACCGGCGGATGTTGTCGTTGCGAGCCTCGCCCGGCCCGGTGGCAACGTCACTGGGATGGCAAACGTCACTCGCGAATTGACCGCAAAGCGCCTGCAAATTCTGAAGGAGGCGTTGCAGAAAACAGCGCGCGTTGCGTTGCTTGTCTCGGCAAACAATGTTCGATCTGCGCGAACTGCGCCGGCGTGATTTCCAAGTACAGATTTTTTCGCACAATCCATTGTCAAGTCAACTAGTGTTGACGCGCCCTAGACGACCTCGGTGGTGGTGATCGTTTGGAGCAACAGCGATATGTCCTTTGCCCGGATCGGCTTTGACAGGAAATGGTTAACGCCACTCTCCCGGGCCTTATCGCGATCGGAATTCTGGGTAAACGCGGTGAGCGCAACAATAGGCACTGCCTGGCCCGCACTGCCCGACGATCGTATCTGCTTCGCCGCTTCATAGCCGTCCATGACCGGCATCTGGATGTCGAGAAACACCACGTCGAAACGCTCGCTGCCAAAAGCGTTCACCGCATCCAGACCATTGCCGGCCAATGTCACCGTGTGGCCCATGCCTTGCAGAATCAAGCGAATCACCAACTGATTCGCTGGCGTGTCTTCGGCCACCAGGATATGCAAGGACAGCCCTGCGGACGGCGCGCTGCTTACGGCCGGGCTCACTTCGCTGGTCGCCTCGACTTGTCTGAGCGGCAGCGAGATCGTGAAACAGGCGCCTTGTCCGGTGTCGGGCAAAAGCTCGACCGCTCCGCCCATCGCCGCAGCCAGCTTGCGGCAGATCGCCAGGCCGAGTCCGGAGCCGGCATGCGGCCGCAGGCGCTCTGCACTGCCTTGCTTGAACGGCTCGAAAATCTGTTCGCGGAGGTCCTCGGGAATGCCCGGGCCGGTGTCGGCGACCGCAAACCGGATCAGTGGTGCACCGTCGGCGCCGATGGCTGCGCCGACATCGATATGTATGCCGCCTTCTTTGGTGAACTTGACCGCGTTACTCGTAAGATTGATCAGGATCTGCATCAAACGCGCATCGTCGGCAAGCACAAGCGACGGGGCCGAGGGGTCAATGGTGAATTGAATGTCCAGGCGCGAAGCGCCGGGCAAGCCCTCGATCAACAACATCAAGCGGTTCATGAATGCGCTCAAATCGATGACACTGTCGCTCAACTCTATGCTGCCCGATTGCAGGCGCGAGAAATCCAGCACGTCATTGATGATCTGCAGCAATTGTTCCCCCGCGGTCTCCATCGTTTTTACCAGGCGCTGCTGCTCGGGGTTCAATTCGGTGGTGCTCAGCAAGTCGGACAAACCAATTACGACATTCAGGGGAGTACGGATTTCATGGCTCATTGTCGCCAGAAAATCGCCTTTGGTCCGGTTGGCCTCATCAGCGCTGTTTTTCGCCGCCTGAATGCCGCGCAGGTTTTCCTCGCGCTCCCCAATCAGTTTGTCGATCACCGCGGCGATCGCGCGCAGGTCTTCGGAGTCTTCGCCGTCGGTGACGATGCCCTTCCGGTTTTCAGGCATATCTGCCGCTTCGGCACCGAGCGGCGCCAGCTTGCCGTCGTCTTGCATCTTTGCGATGGTGCTGCGCAGTACATCGAACGCATTGTGGCGGTTTGTGTAAGCGAGCTGCAACCGCTCCGACATCTCGTTGAAGCTATTGACCAGGATGCCGATCTCGCCGGTTGCTTTGACTGTCACCCGCGTGGCAAGCACGCCTTCGGCGAGCCTGGAGGCCGCCTGGGCCAGTTCGATGATCGGCGTCGAAAATTTGCGCGAAACGAAAAACGCAAGCGCGCAAATCGCCGTAAGCGAAATCAGCAGCACCAGCAGAAAGTAATATATCGCCGGCTGATAATCCTTCAGGATGAGCGACGACGGAATGGCGTAGGCGACCCGGATGAGCGGATTGTCCTTGACTATGGACAGATCCTGGACCGCAATCAGGCCTGCGTCGATGCGCTGAAATTGCAGTTCCTTTGCGCCGTCCTTGGGCAGGAACGCGCCCGGGTTGAGACCCAGGGATTCCTCGGCCGGCGCGACCAGCAGTTGGCCTGCCGAGGTGAACAACCATACCGGGTTCAATTCGTAGAATTTCACCGACTTCAAGCGATTCACAAAGGTGTCCAGTCGCATCCGAATGATGACCAATCCGCCGAAACCGCCGTTGTCGTAGTCGATGGTGGGCAAGCCTGCGAGTATCGTCAACCGGTTTTTCTCGTCGAGGAACGGGCCTTCAATCGTTACCACGCGAGGCGGCATGAACCACTCCATGTTGCCCGATGACAGCAGCAACGGTGTGGTCTTGACCGTCTGAAACAGTTTTTTTAAATGGACTCGCGTGGCCAAGGGCGGCTTGTTCGCCTCGGGAGCTACTTCCTCGGTCAGTTTGCCGGTCTCGATTTGCCGCTGTCCATCGACCACGTTGACAATCAGCTCGCCATCGGCATCGACGTAATAGATGCCCGAATAATCGTGGTATTCGCCCTGGATGCGCAGCAGATTGGTTTCCAGGGTCTTGATCGTGATGATTCGCTCGTCTCCGGATGCTGACAGATAGCCCTTGAGCGCATCTGATTCGGCGACCTGCTTCAGGGAGCGCTGCAGGCCGGTGCTGAATTCCTGGGTGAAGTTGTCGGAAATAATGGCCAGCTGCTGGGTAACGCTTTGTTCCAGCCGCAGTGCGCTGGAGTCCTTGTTGAACTTGATGGCCAGTAACACCAGCGGCACGCCGGTGGCGATACCCACAGCGACAAATGCCAGCAGCAGCCGGTTGAATATGGATTGTTTTCTGGCGGGCACGAATTGGCCGCCCTTATTTAACGAGTGCGGCGGATCTTTCGATCACTTCGTCTATCAGATACATCGTCTCTTCGATCCGAATGCCCAGCGCCCTGGCGCGATTTCGATTGACCAGGTAGGGTCCCCGTTCGGGTGTCTTGACCGCCATTCTGGCCGGGTTGAGGCCTTGCTCGAGAATGTTGTAGGCCATCTCGAAAGCGAGGTATCCCTGGTTGTATCCGGAGTCGTTCGCGGTCAACAGCATTCCCTCAAGGACAAACTGGTCCTCATGGGAGGCTTCGGGTATTTTGATATTGTTGAGGTACCAGCGGCCTGCGGTCAGCATGTCGACGTGATTGCCCTTGCTGTCGCGCAGGGTGTCGTGGTTGAGCACGAACAGCGCATCGACGCGTTTGGACATTGACAGTGCGCCAGCCTTCCAATCCTCAAACGAATTGGTCACCACCTTGTCCACCAGCTTCAGGGGCAGCGAACCGCGCTGTGCCAATTGCTCTATCATCTTCACGTTGGGCCGCGTGGACTCGGAATCACAGGCGAGGATGCCGAAGGTCTGCGCCTTGGGTACCAGTCTCTTGAGCAGGTCGAGGCTTTCCTTGTGATAGCCCGATTGCCAGACACCGGTCACGTTGTGTCCGGGCGCATCCAGACGGTCGACCAGACCGTATTTCAGGGGCAGACCGTTGATGCCCCAGAACACCACCGGTATTTTCGTGTCAAGCAACTGGTTGCCGATATAGTTGGCGGCATTGTCGTCGCCCAGCAATACAAGGTCCGGGGCAAATCTGCGTATTTCGGCCATGATGCGCGAGGTTGCGCTCGCCATTTCTGGCCGGGAATTTTTTCTCTTGGTGTCCATCCACATTTTTTTCACGATCACCTTCGGGGTCTCGACCGTGTCGGTATCGGCAAGGCGCTTTGCCTGCAAGTCGTTCTCTAAATAGCCATGCTTGTGCATCGCCGCGCTTACCCCGCGTTGCGTCGATTGGGACCAGATATAGCCTTTGTGATAGCTGCTGACGATGAAGATGCGCTTTTTCTTTTCCGCTGCAGCCGCCGCGGCCGGCAGCGCCAGCGCCAGCGCCGCCAGCACGAGCCACAGCAGCGCCAGCGGGACGACTGCGAGTCCGGATGAAATCAGTTTGCGCATGTCAGCATCTCCCATGGGGTCGACCGCGACGGTCCTGGCACTCAATCACACTTTGCGCTGGGTGCGCCATTTGTCGAAAATCTTGATGGACTGCCCGGCATACAGGTCGAGCGCGGCCTCCGGTGACAAGCGCCCCAAGGCGGCATCGGCAAACATGCGGGGGATCAGCCAGCTTTTCCAGATCTCATCAATCGCTGCATTGGAGTAGCCCGGATAGCCGACGTTGATGGTCCACTTGGCGGCATCGGTGAATATTTTGTACTTGTCAGCGGGCTTTGCCTTCGGGTCGCGGCTGATTAGCGTGTTTAGATCGGGGACCAGTTGCGGATAGGTGGGCAAGTTGTAAAAACCGCTGGCGATGAACGCGTTTCGTGATTCGCCTGCGAGGTCAACCAGGAATTTCTTGGCGCCATCGATGTTCGTGGAGAATTTCCAGATCACGTAGGCATTCATCAGATGCATTACCCCGAGCTGGGCTGCAGGCCCCTTGGCCGGTATGCCCAGCGTGATCTTGTCGGCCAGCTGGATTTTTTCGCTCTCCCCGGTGCGCGTGATCGAAATGGCGTTGAGCGTGAGAGAGCCTTTGCCGGCCAGCATCAGACGGTTGTTCGATGAGGCATCCCAGGAAAATATTTCATCGGTCATGGTTTCCTGATACAGCGCCTTCGCATATTTCAGGGCTTCGAGGCTTTGCACCGACTTGAGGCTGGGGCGGCCATCGGCGGTTTGCTCCGAGGCGCCGAAACTGGCCAGTATGGAGCGTAGCGCCATGCTGCTGTCGAGCTCGTTGGACATGCCGATCCCCACGGGAATGCCGTGCAGTTTCTTGATCTTGCGCCCGCCTTCGCGAATGGCATCCCATGAAGAGGGCACCACCCCTACCTCCTCCCACAAGTCCTTGCGGTAGTTCACCGGGTCGGGGACGTAGCTGTCGGAGAAGCCGAAGTACTTTTTTGTGACAGGGTTGTAGGTGCTGCGGGTGGCGATTTCCAGCGGTTTTCCGTAGCGGCGCTCGCACTCGGCATAGACGTCACGGGTGTCGACGACATAATCCTCATAGGATGCCGGCGGGCTGAGGAACATGCATAGATCATGGCCCTGTTTTTTTGCGATCTCGGCGGACGCGCGGCTTTCTATGCTGGTCATCGCTATATTGGTGACCAGGACATTGGTATTGTTTCTTTCGCCCCATTGCTTGATAAAGACCTTGTTGAACCATTCGTCGAATGTGGGCACGAAGTGATTCCATTGCAGGATTTTCAGGGTCTTGCGGGAAGCCGCGCGTGCCGACCCCGCAAACTGCGGTGCAATACCCGAGGCGACGGCGCCGGCGGTCTTGATGAATGTCCGCCTTGAAACAGACGGTTTGAGACTTGAGACGGTCATTTCTACACCTCCCATGGATGCTATGAACCGATATGCGCCCGCGGACCCGAATCGCTTCTTGAACGCTTTTCGCAGTTTGTCGAAACTGTCACGGGAAAAATGTAAAGTTTTGTTCGGTACCGTACATGCGCGAATAGTCCGTAGCTTTCAATCAAGACAGCGGGGAATAGTCGGCAACGGCGCGCTCGAACGGCCGCTTTGGAGGAACTTGGCCGTCCGGAATGGGTCTATCGTGTTGAAAAACCCTCCCGAGTAAGCAATTTTCGTCGACCGGAGGAGTCCAGTCTTGCGGTGCATTGAAAGAGCGCTGCGAGATGTTGGGACAACAGGGTGGCCAGCAGGATCGGTTGTTTTACTCATTCAATCTGGATACTCACGTTTCGCCGGGTCACCTGCTCAGAGGCATCAATCGGTTTCTCGATTTGAGTGATCTGCGTGAGCACCGGTTGTGCAACATCTTTTCTGTAAAAGTGGATCGGCGATTTGGTCGAGATATTGGAATGGGGCCGATCAGCGCGCCTTCGTGTTGAGGTAGGTTTTGCCTTCGAGCCATTCCTCGTCGGACTCTGCGAGGAGCGCCGAGACCAAGCGCAGGCAAGAGGCGGTGTTGGGGAAGATCGACGCCACGCGGGTGCGGCGCTTGATCTCGCGATTGATGCGTTCCAGGCCATTGGTAGTGCGCAATCGGATGCGATGGGCCTGCGGGAAGTTGAAGACCGTGAAGCCCTCGACGAGATTCCCCTCGGCCCAGGCAGCCAGTTTCGGCGCATCGGTGCACCACGCCTCGACAGCCTGCTTGAGCAGACGTTCCGCTTCGGCGCGATCCGGTGCGTTGAAGATCGCGCGGATACGCCGGCCGATCGGCTCGCGCTGGTCGAGGCGGGAGACATAGGCCTGGGCGTTCTGCTGCAAATGGAACTGGCAACGCTACCAAGGCACGCTGGTGTTGATTTCAGCCGTTGTTGGCCACATAGCGGCGCAGATCCGGCGCCATGGCTTCCGGCACGATGAGCCTGTCAGTAGTTTTGTGTGTGAGGCATAACATGACGTCTGAAAGGACAATGTATGCCGAAACCTGTAAGGAAGATGCAGAAGGCCAACGCTGCGGCACATGCGGCAATGGCGCGGATGCCGAAGATCTCGCCAGAGCTGCTTGACCAGTTCGTCAAGGGGCCGATGACCGCCGAATCGGTCCAGGAAGCGTCGATGGCCTTCAAGAGGGCCCTGATCGAACGAGCCCTGGGCGCGGAGATGACCCAGCATCTGGGCTATCCGGCCGGCGCCGACAAGCCGGAGGCGGCGACCAATCATCGCAACGGCAAGAGCGCCAAGACGCTCCTGACCGACGACGGTCCGCTGCGGATCGAGGTGCCGCGCGACCGGGAAGCGGGATTCGAGCCCAAGCTGATCGGCAAGCACGAACGCCACTTCACCGGCTTCGACGACAAGATCATCGCCATGTACGCCCGGGGCATGACGGTGCGCGAGATCCAGGGCTTCCTGGCCGAGATGTACGGCACCGAAGTGACCCCGGAATTCATCAGCAAGGTGACCGACGAGGTACTGGCCGAGATCACCGCCTGGCAGGCCCGGCCGCTGGAGGTCATGTACCCGGTGGTCTTCTTCGACGCCCTGCGGGTCAAGATTCGCGAGGACAACGTGGTGCGCGACAAGGCCGTCTACCTGGCGCTGGGTATCCGCTCCGACGGCAGCCGCGACATCCTTGGGCTGTGGATCGAGAACACCGAAGGCGCCAAGTTCTGGATGAAGGTCTTCAACGATCTCAAGACCCGTGGCGTCAACGACATCCTGATCGCCGACACTGACGGCCTCAAGGGCATGCCCGAGGCGCTGGCTGCGGTGTATCCGGAAACCACCCTGCAAACCTGCATCGTGCACCTGATTCGCAACAGCCTGGACTTCGCCAGTTGGAAGGGGCGCAAGGCACTCGCCGCGGCGATCAAACCGATCTACAAGGCTGCCAGCGCCGAAGCGGCACTCGCGCAGCTCGATGAATTTGAGGTCGGTCCATGGGGGCAGAAATTCCCGACCGTGGTGGCGTCCTGGCGCCGTGCCTGGAAACATGTGATTCCGTTCTTTGCATTTCCGCCGGAGATTCGCAAGGTGATTTACACGACAAACGCCATCGAGAGCGTGAACTCGCAGTTGCGCAAGATCATCAAGACGCGTGGCCATTTCCCCAGCGATGACGCGCCCAGCAAACTGATCTGGCTGGCCTTGCGCAACATCACCGCCGATTGGAGCCGTGCGGCGCACGACTGGAAGGCCGCCATGAACCAATTTGCGATCCTCTACCAAGACCGATTCATTCAAGCTGTCGCGTAAGATGAAATCCGACTTATCCACCGCGGCGGTCGCCTCAGGTCTGTACATGGACCGGCGCCGGCCGCCGTGGATAAGCCTACCCACGCCTCACACACAGAATTCCTGACACCCCCTGCGCTTTTGGTGATTTCCAAGTACAGATTTTTTCGCACAATCCAATGTCAAGTCAACAACCCGCCATTACGGCGACCTCTCCACCCAGTCCGTCGCCTCCCTCCCCGCCGCAGCAACCACTGCGCTCGCCACTATCGCCATAGCACCTTGGTCCTGCAGTTCCCTCGGACCACCGTCGCAACAGGCCGCGGGTTCCTCCCCCGAGGCTTGTCCGACACCTGCCCTCAGCTCGGTGACTTGCGCGCGTCCGTGTTATGCGCCGGGCAGGTGTCGGACAACCCTTAACATCTGTCGTCCGACGGTGACATTTGGGTTGTCCGTCCTGTGTCGGCAACGAAGCAGCCAATGTCCTGAAAACCTATAAATCCGGTCAACTTAACGAGTCTTTGCACAGGCGTCTTCCTGGCATTCGCATAATTGCTAGATGCCCTTTGCGAACTCACTTGAATATCTCGTCGTAGCAACCGGGATTCTGGCCCTCAGTCCGTTCTGGGCGCTTGTGCCTGCGTTCACTGCGCTCTCCCTTTACGCATGGTTTCGCACGTCAAGGTTGGTAGTCGCAGCTGCGCTTTGGGTCGTCTACATCCCATTTGAATTTGCCATGCGTGCAGAATTTTTCTGTCACGGCGAATGCCTGCCCCGTGTTGACTTGCTTCCAGTTTTTGGAATTCTGTGCGCGACATCGCTAGTGGCGCTCGCAGAAGTTGCAGTCCTCACTGTCCATGACGTATGGGTTTGCTTGCCCAAGCGACCCGAAAAACGCCCCTGAACAGGGTGCGACCGGGAGAAGCAACGGCGAACGCGCTGCCGGTCCTGATCGGCCGTTGCGCGGAATCGGCGGAGCAAAAAGATGGGCGCCATAGACGCATTTTTCACCGCGTTCACAATCGGATATGCGGCGGAATTGGCCAGGAGTTGGAT
>JBEIFV010000043.1:0-36623 GCA_040382235.1 Burkholderiales bacterium | reverse complement strand
GACGCTCAAGCAGCAGATCGTGGTAGAGAATCGCGCGGGCGCCGGCAGCAACATCGGCATCGACTATGTGGCCAAGGCCGCACCGGACGGCTACACGGTGCTGCTTTTTGATACCGCGCTGCTGGTCAATCCCGCGCTGTACGCCAAGTTACCCTATGACGCGCAGCGCGATCTCGCGCCGGTGATGATCGTCGGGCGCACGCCGCTGGTGTTGGCGGTCAACCCGACGCTGGCGGCCAACAACTTGGGCGATCTGCTGGCGCTGGCGCGCGCCAAGCCCGGCGTTCTTTCCTATGCCTCGGCCGGCAGCGGCACACTGGTGCACCTGGCCGCGGAGATGCTCAAGTCCGCCGCCGGCCTGGACATCGTGCATGTGCCGTACAAGGGCGCGGGGCTCGCGATTCTCGATGTCATCGGCGGCCAGGTGCCGATGATGTTCGCCGTGCCGGGCACGGCGCGCACCCACATCGCCGCCGGCAAGTTGCGCCCGCTGGCGATTACCGGTGAACGCCGCTTCAAGGGCCTGCCCGCGGTGCCAACCTTCGCCGAGTCCGGCGTGCGCGGCATGGATGCGAGCCTGATCGTGGGCTTCATGGTTCCCGTGAAGACGCCCTCCGCGGTGCTCGGCACCTTGCACGACACTCTGGCGGCAGTGGCCGCGATGCCCGAGGTCATCGGCAAACTCGGCGACGCAGGTATGGACATGGTGGGCGCCGACCCGCGGCGCTCGGCGGCGATCCTCGCCGACGAGTTCGCGTTGTGGGCGAGGGTGGTCCGCAGTTCGGGAGCGAAGGCGGAATGAGCCGGCAACGCACACCAACCGGACATCGAAAATCGGCAACTGCGCCGACCAGTACCGGTTTGACCCATCCATACAAAGAGGTATCGCAATGCGCATCACCGACCTGAGCGTCACCATGTTCGAATGGCGCGGCCTGCCCGCCGCGTCATACAGCGACAAGAACCCGGCCGCCGCCGCCACGCCCGAGTTGGGCCTGGTCGCCATCGAGACCGACGCCGGCATCACCGGCCATGCATTTCTCGGCGCCTCGTTTCGCAGCGCGCGCCTGGACGTGCTGTCCCTCACCCGTCACCTCAAGTCGGCAGTGATTGGCCAGGACCCGATGGACCGCGAGCGCCTCTGGCAGGCGCTGTCCAAGCGCATCCGCGCCACCACCTACCGCTGCATCGGCGCCATCGACGTGGCGCTATGGGATATCGCCGGCAAGGTGGCGAAGCTGCCGATCCACCAGCTGCTGGGCACCTGCCGGCGCAAGGTGCCGGCCTACGTGAGCTCGTCGGTGCTGGCCTCGCACGACGCCTATCTCGAACAGGCCTCCGCGATGCGCGACAGGGGCTTTCGCGCCTACAAGATCCATCCGCCAGCGGGCCTGGAAGCCACCATCCGCCTGTGCCGTGCGCTGCGCGACCTGCTGGGCCCGGACTATCGGTTGATGATCGATCCGGCAGGCAGCTTCTCCTATCCCGACGCCCTGCGCCTCGGGCGCGTTCTGCAAGAGCTCGATTTCTACTGGTACGAGGATCCGCTGGCCGAAGACGATGCCTACAACTACGTCAAGCTGCGCCAGAAGCTCGACATACCCCTGATGGCGACTGAATACTCACCCGGCGGCTTCCACGCCTACGCGCCCTGGATCACCGCGCAGGCCACCGACTACCTGAGGGGAGATGTCGCCATCAAGGGCGGTCTCACCGCCATCTTCAAGGGGGCGCACCTGGCCGAAGCCTTCCGCATGAACTACGAAATCCACCACGGCGGAAATTCGCTCAACAACTTCGCCAACCTGCACGTGATGATGGCGATCGGCAATTGCGAGTACTTCGAGGTACTGTTGCCTGGAGAGGCGCAGAAGTACGCCATTCTCAATGACATCGAAGTTGACAGCGAAGGCTACGTGCACGCCGTTGACGGCCCCGGCCTGGGCGCGCAAATCGATTTCGACCTGATCAGGCACAACACCACGGAAGTGCTGCGCTAGCGGCGATCGCCGCGCCGCGGACGCACCTTACTCGGCGCGGATATTGGCCTCGCGCACCACCCGTCCCCAGGTATCCATTTCGGCGTAAAAGAAACGCGCGAACTCCTCCGGCGTGTTGCCGATCGCCTCGATCTGCAACTGCGCGAAGCGCTCACGCAATTCGCGACTGGCGCAGGCGGCAGCGATCTCCCTGGCGATGCGCTCGACAATCGGTGGCGGCGTGCCGCTGCGCATGAACACGCCATGCCAGGAAAGCACCACGAAATCCTTGAGCCCCGGCGTTTCCGACACCGTCGGCAGTGCCGGCAAGTCCGCCATGCGCTGCGCCGTGGTCACCGCCAGCATGCGTATCTTCCCGCCCGCCAGTTGCGGCAACGAAGTCTGCATGTTGTCGAACGCCACCTGCAGGCGGCCGGCCATCACGTCCTGCAGCGCCGGGCCGCCGCCCTTGTACTGGATGATCGGCATGTCGACCCCGGCGATGCGCTTGAATAGTTCGGCCGCAAGATGCGCCGACGTGCCGATCCCGCCGGAGGCGATGTTGACGGTCCCGGGCGCGCGCCTTGCCAGCGCCACCAGCTCGGCGACGTTCGCCGCCGGCAAGGCGGCAGGCACCACCACCACCAGCGGCACCCGCGTCACCTGGGATACCGGCAACAAGTCGCGCCGGGTGTCGTAGGGCACGTTCATCATCGCCGGATTGACCGCGTTGGCGAACGAGCCCATGAACATGGTGCTGCCGTCGGCAGGCGCCTGCACCAGTGCCTGGGTGGCGATGTTGCCGCCGGCGCCGGCGCGGTTGTCGATCACGATCGCGCGGCCAAGCGCCGGCGCCAGGCGGTCGGCCAGCACGCGGGCGACGATGTCGGTCGGCCCGCCAGCCGGTGCGCCCACCAGCAGGCGCAAGGGGCGATCGGGCAATTGCGCCTGGGCTTGCGCCCAAGTGCCGCCGCTCACCGCGATCGAGGTGACAAGCCAAGCCATTGCGGGCAGTACGCGCATCTTGGTCTCTCCTCCAGCGCCGTGGCCTGGCCCGGCACGATCCTGTTGGTCTTGTCTTGCTGCCTTGCTTTCCTACGCCTGCGACACCCAGGTCTTGCGCGGCGGGCTCTTCACCTCGACCTGGATGCAGTCTTCGAGCGCCTCGCTGAAATGCGGCACGCCGCGCGGATGCATCCACGCATCGCCAGCTTCGGCGATGAACTCCTTGCCGCCGATCACCAGGCGCATGCGCCCCTTGACCAGGTAGGCGATCGATTCATGATCGTCGTGCTGATGGATCGGGTCTTTCATCCCCTTGCCCTTGAAGGCCTGCAGGAACAGCATGTCGTCGCCGACTAAAAGCGGCTTGATGGTGAGTTGTCCAGGCTCCTCGATCACACCCTCGACCGCGGTGATGTGCTCATCGGGTACCGATGCGCCGCTTCTGAAAAATACTCCTGACGGGGTCAGCATGCGTTCGTTTCCGGCGGGTTTCATGGATTGGTTCCTCTCGTGGGTGGCGCCGCCGGGAGCACACAGCAAGGGCTGGCGGCAAGGGTTGACATGCCCCGATGATTGCATCGCCACCGCCCGCTGTCAACGCACATGCCGGGCCGCGCCCTTGATGCAAGGCGGCGTGCACGCCGCCTTGCTGTACTGCAACTGCCGGTCTCAACCCAGATCGAGCGGCACGAAGATGCGCGCATTCTCGCGCTGCACCAGGAGCGCCACCTTGCGTCCGGCCTTGGTGGACGCCTCGCGCAACTCGTCGATGCTGCCGACAGCGCGGCCGTTGACCGCGATGATCACATCGCCCGGCAAGATGCCGGCACGCGCCGCCGCGCCCGTCACATCCTCGACCAGCAGCCCGCCTGTGATGCCGGCGGCGCGCCCTTCGCCTGCTTCGAGCGGCCGTACCGCCAGCCCCAGGCGGCCCTGCGCGGCTTCATCGCTCTTCGCAGCCACTTTGGGCTCCTGCATTTCGGCCACCGTGGCCTCCAGAGTCTTGGCCGCGCCGTTGCGCACCACCTCCAGACGCGCCCTGGTACCCGGCCTCATCTCGGCCACCAGCGCCGGCAGATCCGTCGAGCGCTCGATCTCGCGACCATCGACCTTGAGAATCACGTCGCCGGACATGAGCCCTGCTTGCTCCGCCGGCCCGCCTTTTTCGACCGCGCTCACCAGCGCCCCCTGCGGCTTTTTCAAACCGAAGGAATCGGCCAATCCCTGATTGACTTCCTGAATCACCACGCCGAGGCGGCCGCGCGTCACCTTGCCGTGCGCCACCAGCTGATCGCGCACACGCACGGCAACATCGATCGGAATGGCGAACGACAAGCCCTGATAGCCGCCGCTTGCGGAGTAGATCTGCGAATTGATGCCGATCACCTCGCCCTTGAGATTGAATAGCGGCCCGCCGGAGTTGCCGGGATTGACCGCCACATCGGTCTGGATGAAAGGCACATAACCTTCCAGCGCGCGCGACTTGGCACTCACGATGCCCGAGGTCGCGGTGTTCTCGAAGCCGAACGGCGAGCCGATCGCCAGCACCCATTCACCCACGCTGGTGGCCGCCGGATCACCCAGCTTGACCACCGGCAGACCGGCGGCCTCGATTTTCAGTACCGCCACGTCCGAGCGCTTGTCCAGGCCCACCACGCGCGCCTTGAACTCGCGCCGATCGGTGAGCTTGACGGTCACCTCCTGCGCGCCGTCGACCACATGCGCGTTGGTCAGGATCAGGCCGTCGCTTGCGACGATGAAGCCCGAGCCCTGCCCGCGCTGCACGCGCGGCCCCTGCGGCACGCGCGGGAAGCCCGGCCCGAAACGGCGCAGGAATTCGGACATCTGCTCGTCCGCGCCATCACTTTCGGCTGCGCGCGCCTTGCCACTGACCGCGATATTGACCACCGCCGGGCCGTAGTTGCGCACGATGCTGGCGAAATCGGGATAGGCCGACGGTGTCACCGCCGGCATCGAGGGCGCCAGGGCTGCGCTGAC
The DNA here is from genome assembly GCA_040382235.1 of Burkholderiales bacterium. Lineage (GTDB taxonomy): Bacteria > Pseudomonadota > Gammaproteobacteria > Burkholderiales > JAEUOS01 > JAEUOS01. The sequence goes on along the minus strand of JBEIFV010000043.1, from coordinate 31,641 downwards.
GGCGGGCGCAGCCTGGGCCTGCGAGATTACCGGCGCCTGGCTGCCGGCGTAACCTGCGCCAAGTGCCGCTGCCACGGCGATGGCGAGCAAACTGCGTTTCAAGGTGATGCTGGTCATGTGACGCTCCTTCATGGATCCGGTTGAACGCGACGGCCACGTGCGGCGTCGCGTGATGGAAAGCATGATTGCGCCAGCGCATTAAGCCAGACTTAAATCAGCCACTTAAGTTGTTTCAGGATGTTGCTGCCTGCGGCGTTCGACCGGTTTACCTGGCGCGAAGAGGCCCTGCCGGCCCGCTCAGGTGATGTGTGGAAAGCGCACCCGTACCCGCAGGCCGCCGCCCGGACGTTCGTCGAGCAACACGCTCGCTCCATGACTTTGCGCGATGCGCTTGACGATCGCCAGACCCAGACCACTGCCGATGCCGGTGCTGCCCGGCACGCGGTAGAAGCGGTCGAACACACGCTTCCGTTCCACCGCCGGAATACCCGGGCCGTTGTCGGCCACCTCAAGAACAAAGGCGCGATCCTCGGCATAGGTTTCGACATCGATGACGCCGCCTGCGGGCGTATTGCGCAGCGCGTTATCGACCAGGTTGCCGAGCATGACCGCAAGCGCGGTTGCGTCGCCCTCAAGTACCAGCGCCGCGGCGCGCTTGACGCCGAGGTCGATGCCCGCCTCAAGTGCCAGCGGCGCGCGCGCGGCCACGATCTCGCGCGCGATGTCCGCCAGCGCGCACGGCGTGGCCGGCAGCGCTGCGCCAGGATCCTGCCGCGCCAGCATCAAGAGCTGGTCGACCAAGTGCGCCGCGCGCGCCAGCCCGCGCTCGAGATCGGCCAGGGCCACGCGCCGCTCATCCGCATCCTGCGCACGGCCCACCAATTGCATCTGCAGCTTGAGCGCCGCCAGTGGCGTGCGCAGTTCGTGCGCCGCGTCGGCGATGAACGCCCGCTGGCCCGCCAGCGCCTGCCCTAAGCGCACCAGCAGGCCATTGAGCGCGTGCACCAGACCGCGCGCCTCTTCCGGCACACCGACCTCGGGCATCGGCTCGAGTGACTGCGCCGAGCGGGTCGCCACATCCGCGGCCAACAGGTCGAGCGGCGCCAGGCCGCGGCGCACCGCGAACACGATCGCGATACCCAATACCGGAAACAGAATCAGGAATGGCAGGGTGGTGCGAAAGGCCACAGCGGCAGCCATTTCCCCGCGCGCGCGAAGCGGCTGCGCGGCTTGCACCACATTGCTGCCGACCACCGCGCTGAATACGCGCCAGCGCCCCTGGCCGGTATTGACGGTGGAAAAACCCAGCTCGGCGCGCTCCGGCAAACGCGCTTGCGGGTGGGAGAAATACAGGCGTGCACCACTCTGGTCCCAGATGCGGATCACCGTGCCGTCTTCAAGAATCGCGGTTTCGTGGCCAACGATCGCCGGAAAGCTGCCGCCGGGCAGCGAGGCCACCACCTGGCGCAGGTGGTAGTCGAACAGTTCATTGGCATCCGCACGCGCCTGCAGGTAGACCCCGACGGCGCCGGCGAGCAAGCCGGCCGAGAGTGCAGCCAGCAGCCATATCAGCAGATTGCGACGGATCGAGCTCATGCGCATTCAACACATGCATCCTGCACGGGCGAGCAGGTGGCGTCGCGGTCGGCCGCTCTGCGCCGCTTCATTGCGGGCTACCCAACATGTAACCAACCCCGCGCACATTGCGGATGAAGTCGGCGCCCAGCTTCCTGCGCAAGCCATGGATGTAGACCTCGACGGTGTTGCTCTCGACCTCCTCGGCCCAGCCATACAGTTTTTCCTCGAGTTGGGCGCGCGACATCACCGCACCCGGCCGATCCAGAAAAGCCTCCAGCAGCGTGAGTTCCCGCGCCGACAGGCTCACCACGGTGCCGTCGAACCGGACCTCGCGGCTGGCCGGGTTGAATTCGAGCTTGCCATGCCGCACAAGCGGGTCAACGCGGCCGGCGCGACGCCGCAGCACGGCGCGAATGCGTGCCGCCAGCTCGTCCAGATCAAAGGGCTTGACCACATAGTCGTCGGCGCCCGCATCAAGGCCTGCGATGCGATCGGCTACGGCATCGCGCGCTGTCGTCACGACCACCGGCAGGCCGCCGCCGCGCGCGCGCAGGCTCTTCAACACCGCCAGGCCGCTCTTTTTGGGCAAGCCGAGGTCGAGCAGCATCAGGTCGTGGACCCCCTGTCCAAGCGCCAGTTCGGCAGCTTCACCATCGGTGACCCAATCGACGGCGAAGCCGTCCTGGCGCAAGCCCTTGCGAACGCTCGTGCCGATCATCGCATCGTCTTCCACCAGAAGCAGTCGCATTTCGGGAGCTACCGTTCGAAGGTTGCCGTGCCGGCAGCGCAGCATCCCTGGTCAATTTCGACTGTGCACGCTGCCTCACGGCAAAAATTCCATCTTGCCCCAGGAAGCTTAAGCACGACTTAAGCGTTAACAGGCAATGTCACCGGCTACCGCGTGGCGACACGCTTCCAAACTCCGGTAGAGTAACGCTTATGCCCTATTCGCACAGGTACCATGTTTGAGCCGCGCCGCCACGCTCGCTGAACTCCAGGGGTCGATGCTCGGCACGCTGGGCCAGACCTGTGTGTCCGGCGTTTTGCTCGATCTGATGGCCTTTGCGGTCATTTACTACCTTTGGTGGCGCGACCGGTCGGAGGGCTATCTGGCCTTCTGGTCCACAGCCCACCTGTTCAGCGCCGCGCGCTGGATGCTCACCTATCCGGCGGTGGTCGCCGACAGCCTGCCCGCGCAAGCGCTCGCCGCGCTGTGCGCGGGCGCTACCATCACCCTCAACCTGGTCGGCGCCTACAGCCTCACACCCGAGCGGCGCGTCGGCCTGCGTGCGCTTGGCGGCACGCTATTCCTGCTGTGCATCGGCCTGACGGTCGCCGGCTTGTGGCTCGGGCGAGTTCTGACCATCTTCGGTGTCGCCAGCCTGTTTTCGTGGGCTGTCGGTGCCTGGCTCTTCTGGCGGGCGCATCGCCACAATCCCTTGAGCGCCTACCGCATCGCCGTCGGTGCGATGTGCTTGAACGTGGCCATCTGGATCGTAGGCTTCGCCGTGCTGGGTCGCGGCTTTGTCACCTCGATCATCCTGCCGCTGACCGCCCTGCCGACCATGATCGCGTTTTTCATCATCGCCCACCAGCGGGCGCTGGCCAAGGCGCGCGATTCCGAACAGACCATGGACGCGCTGTTCAACACGGTGCCGATCCCGATCGTGATTTCGCGCCCCCCGGAGGGGCGGGTCGAGCGGATCAACCAGCGCGCCCTCGAAGTCTTCGGCATGGACGCGAAGGATTATGTCGGGCGCAATGGCCTCGAATCGGGCGTGATCGCCGATCGCGCCGCGCGCGACTGGATTTATGCCGAACTGGCCGGCGGCCGCGATGTGCGCAATCGCGAGATGACCTTCCCGAGAGGGCAGAAGGAGCCGCTGCTGGCATCGGTCAACGCCAGCCGGGTCGAGTTGCGCGACGGCCTGCGCTATGTGTTCACGCTCTATGACCTGACCGATCTGCGCCGCGTCGAGCATGCGCTCAAGGAGCTCAACGTCTCGCTGGAGCAGCAGGTGCAGGATCGCACGCGCGACCTCGAATCATTCAGCTACTCCGTGTCGCATGACTTGCGCGCCCCCTTGCGGGCGATCGACAGCTTCAGCGCGCTGCTGGCCGAAGAAGCCGGCGACACCCTGTCGGGGCCGGCGCGCGACTACCTGGCGCGAATTCGCGACAATTGCCGGCGCATGAGCCAGTTGATCGAGGCGATGATCGGGCTGGCACAGCACGGTGCCGCGCGCCTCGATCCCACTTTGGTGGACATCTCCGCCATGGCCGAAGAACTTGCCGGCGAGTTGCGGCAGGCTGAACCGCAACGCCAGGTCGAGGTGCGTATCGAGCCCTGGATGCGCAGCACGGCTGATCGCAATGCGACGCGTATCGTGCTGGACAACCTGCTGCGCAACGCCTGGAAGTATTCGGCACGCACGCCGCAGGCCTTGATCGAGGTCGGCTGCGACAGCGCAGACGGCAACCGGGTGTATTTCGTGCGCGACAACGGCGCGGGCTTCGACATGCGCGCAGCCGGTGATCTGTTCAAGCCCTTCGTGCGCCTGCACACGGCCGCCGAGTTCGAAGGCTCCGGCATCGGGCTCGCCACGGTCGCGCGGGTCATCCGCAACCTGGGTGGGCGCATCTGGGCCGAGGCCCGGGTCGGCGTCGGCGCCACTTTTCGTTTTACGCTCGGCCCGGCTGAGACCCGCCAACGCAGCGCCGACGCGGCGCGTTCCGCAGCCTGAAGGGTGTTAGCCGACGACGGTCTGCGCCTGCCCCGGCGCGCGCTCGGCGATCGCGCCGATGCGCCACACGGTTTCACCAGCCGCTTCAAGCTCGGTCATCGCCCGCTCGCAATCCGCGGCAGCGACGATCACCGCCATGCCGATACCGCAATTGAACACTCGATGCATTTCGGCGTCGGCCACCCCACCATGCTGTTGCAGCCAGGTGAAAAGCGGCGGCATCGGCCAGGCATCGCGTTGCAGCAGTGCGGTCAGGCCTTCACCCAGCACGCGCGGCAGGTTTTCGGTCAGGCCGCCGCCGGTGATATGCGCCATGCCCTTGAGCGGCAGGCTCTTGATCAGCGATAGCAGTGGCTTGACATAGATCCGCGTCGGTTCCATCAGCACATCGCGCAGCGCGCGGCCATGGAAGTCGGCATTGAAATCGGGATTGGCACGTTCGATGATCTTGCGCACCAGCGAGTAGCCGTTGGAATGCGCGCCGCTGGAAGCCAGCCCCAGCACCACATCGCCCGGCGCGATGCTGCTGCCGTTGATGATCTGCGACTTCTCCACTGCGCCGACGGCGAACCCGGCCAGGTCGTATTCGCCTTGCGGGTACATGCTGGGCATTTCCGCGGTCTCGCCACCTATCAGCGCGCAGCCGGCCAGTTCGCAGCCGCGCGCGATGCCCGCGATGACCTGGGTCGCGGTATCCACATGCAGCTTGCCGCAGGCAAAGTAATCCAGAAAAAACAAGGGCTCGGCGCCCTGCACCAGGATGTCGTTGACGCTCATGGCCACCAGGTCGATGCCGACGGTGTCGTGCTTGTTCAGGTGAAAAGCCAGCTTGAGCTTGGTGCCAACGCCGTCGGTGCCCGACACCAGCACCGGTTCCTTGTAGCGCTTGGGCACCTCGAACAGCGCTCCGAAGCCGCCGATGCCGGCCAGCACGCCCTCGCGCATGGTCTTTTTGGCCAATGGCTTGATGCGCTCGACCAGTTCGTCACCGGCATCGATATCGACGCCGGCATCGCGGTAGGAAAGTGGGGGCTGGCTCATGGCGGAGGCAAATCTTGCGGTTGGGTCCGGCGGGTAGAATCGGCACGGAAGTACCGGAAAATCGTGCGGTACGGTCGTTGGCGAAGCCCTCAAAACCGGCTTTGCCACACCGGCTGGCGACAAGGCCCCGGATTTTAGCCCACCCGCCCACCGCATTTCCCTCTTGCCCTTGCGAGCCCCAACTTGAACCCGATTCGTCCGGAGCAACTGCAAACCGCGTGGTGGATCGGCATCGGCCTGGCGATGGCCTGGGTGGTGGCGCTGTTGAGCCCGATCCTCACGCCTTTCCTGGCCGGCGCCATGCTGGCTTACATGCTCAATCCGGGCGTCGATCGACTGGCCGCAAGGCGCGTACCGCGCGCAGTCGGTGCGCTGTCGATGATTCTTCTTTTGGTGTTCGTGCTGCTGTTGCTGCTGCTGATCGTGGCGCCCTTGATCCAGAAGCAGGTGGCGGAATTGTCGTTGCACGTGCCGGGTTTCCTATCCAAACTCGACTCGGTGGTGGCGCCCAAGCTCAATGCCTGGTTCGGCTGGGACATCCACTTCGACGTGGCCTCGATCAAGGCCTTCATCGCCGAGAATTGGCAAAGCACCGACGGCATCGTGCCACGACTCCTGGCCTCGCTCAAGCTGGGCGGGCTGGCGCTGGCCGGCGTGCTGGGCAACCTGCTGTTGATTCCGCTGGTGCTGTTTTACCTCCTGGCTGACTGGCCGTCCCTGATCGCCCGCGTAGACCGCACCATCCCGCGCCGCTGGCATGCGGCGGTGCGCGGCGTGGCCGGCGAGATCGATGCCGTTCTGGCGGAATTCTTGCGCGGACAGCTCTCGGTGATGGGCATTCTCGCGCTTTATTACACGCTGGCGCTGTGGCTGGGCGGCATCGACTTCGCGTTGCCCATCGGCCTGATTACCGGTGGGCTGGTATTCGTGCCCTACCTGGGCTTCGTCACTGGCCTGGTGCTGGCCCTGATCGTTGCCGCACTGCAATTGGACGGCCTGCACAGCCTGGTGATCGTAGGTGTCGTGTTCGGCATCGGCCAGTTGCTGGAAAGCTTTTACCTGACCCCGCGCATCGTCGGCGACCGCATCGGCCTGCATCCCCTGGCGGTCGTATTCGCGCTCCTGGCGTTCGGCCAGGTGTTCGGCTTTTTCGGCATCCTGCTGGCGCTGCCGGCCTCGGCCGTTCTGCTGGTCGGTCTGCGCCATCTGAACCGCGCCTATTTCGAAAGCCCCTTTTACCGGCTACCGAGATGACCATGCGCCAGATGTTGCTGGGCCTGGCGCAAGCGCCACCGCCGAGCTTCGACAATTTCGTGACCGGGCGCAACCAGGCCGCGGTCGCCGCTGTACGCGTGCTGGGCACAGCGGCGGTCAGCGATCGCTGCGTCTACCTGTGGGGCGAGGCAGGCAGCGGCCGCAGCCACTTGCTCGCCGCCTGGCACGCCAGCCGCGCCGGCTGTGTCGCAAGCCATGCGATCGACGACGTACAGGGTCTCGACGAAGCCGCGCAGATCGCCGTTTTCAACCTGTACAACCGCGCACGCGAAGGCGAGGCCTGGTTGTTGGTGGCCGGCAATCAGCCGCCGGCGCAACTCGCCCTGCGTGATGATCTCAAAAGCCGGCTCGCCTGGGGCCTGGCCTTCGAGATCCTGCCCCTTAGCGATGCCGAGAAGCGCGCCGCGCTGGCGCAGCATGCACAGCAACTCGGCATGCGCCTGAGCCCCGAGATACTCGATTACCTGCTGACCCGGGCGCGCCGCGACATGCCTTCCCTGATCGCATTGGTCGGGGCATTGGACCGCTTTTCGCTGGAAACCAAGCGCGCCATCACCACTCCGCTGTTGCGTGAGCTCCTCAACCAGAACCAATCCCTGCCGCTATGAACCTGGCCTTGTTCGACCTGGACAACACGCTTATCTCCATCGACAGCGACCATGCCTGGGGCCGCTACCTGGTGGCACGCGGCATTGTCGACTCCGCCGAATTCGACCGCAAGAACGATTACTTCTACGAGCGATACAAGGCCGGCACCCTGGACATCCACGAATACCTGCTGTTCGCCTTGGCGCCGTTGGCAGAGCGGCCGCGCGCCGAGATCGACGCCTGGCACGAGCACTTCATGCAAAGCGTGATCCTGCCGGCGATCGGCGCCAAGGCACGCGCGCTGGTCGACAAGCACTTGGCCGCCGGCGACCTGTGCTGTTGCGTGACCGCCACCAATGCCTTCGTGACCGCGCCGATCGCGCGCGAATTCCGCATTCCGCACCTGATCGCCTGCGACCTTGAAGAACACGAGGGCGTATTCAGCGGCAAGCCGCGCGGCATTCCCAGCTTTCAGGAAGGCAAGATCCGCCGCGTCGAAGCCTGGCTTGCCGGCATGAACCGGCGCCTCGCCGATTATCCGAAGAGCTATTTCTACAGCGATTCGCGCAACGATATCCCGCTGCTTGAACGGGTGAGCGACCCGGTGGCGGTGGATCCCGACGACACCCTGCAGATGCTCGCCATGGCTCGCCGCTGGCCGGTGATCAGCCTGCGCCGCGACGGGCAAACTTGACTTGCGCGCCCCGGGCGCCGCGCTGCGGGCAACGGACAGAGTAAAATCGGATCAATGCTGCGAAAGTTTATCTCCAGGGTTTTCGGCAAGGCTGACAAGTCCGTTTCCGCACCCGCCAAAGCGCCCGGCGCCAAGCCGCGCAAGCACAAGCCCACCATTCTCGCGGCCGCCGATCACGGGATCGATCGCACCCGCCTGTCGCGCGGCGCCCTGGGTACCGTCGAAGGCCTGCAGAAGGCCGGCTACAAAGCCTATGTGGTCGGCGGTGCCGTGCGTGACCTGCTTCTGGGCCGCACGCCCAAGGATTTCGATGTCGCCACCGACGCCACACCCGAACAGGTGCATGCCGTATTCCGCCGCTCGCGCCTGATCGGCCGGCGCTTTCGCATCGTTCATGTGATGTCCGGGCAGGAGCAGGTCGAAGTCTCGACCTTTCGCACCGCCGACCTGTCGGAGGCGCAGACCGACGAACACGGGCGCGTGTTGCGCGACAACACCTTCGGCTCGATGGTGGAGGACGCGGAGCGGCGCGATTTCACCGTCAACGCCATGTACTACGACCCGCAAGATGAAACCGTGATCGACTACCACGGCGGCATCAAGGACCTGCGCGCGCGCGTGTTGCGCATCATCGGCGACCCGGAGGCACGCTTTCGCGAAGACCCGGTGCGCATGCTGCGCGTCACGCGTTTCGCCGCCAAGCTCGATTTCAAGATCGACGCCAAGACGCGGGCGCCGATCCGCGCCATGGCCGAACTGCTGTCGAACGTGCCTTCGTCGCGCCTGTTCGACGAGATGATGAAGCTGCTGCTATCCGGTCATGCAGTGGCCTGCGTGCGCCAATTGCGCGACGAGCACCTGCACCACGGCCTGTTGCCGCTGCTCGATGTGATCCTCGAACAACCCATGGACGAGAAGTTCGTCATGCTGGCCCTGGCCCGCACCGACGAGCGCATCGGCATGGGCAAGGGCGTGTCGCCCGGCTTCCTGTTTGCCGCCCTTCTGTGGCATGAAGCCCTGTCGCGCTGGAACGAGCTCAAGGCGCGCGGCGAGCATTCGATGCCGGCCTTGCACCAGGCGATGACCGAAGCGATCGACGCGCAACGCGACAAGCTGGCGATCCAGAACCGGATCTCGGCCGACATGCGCGAGATCTGGGCGCTGCAGCCGCGCTTCGACCGCGTCGCCTCCGGACGCGGCGGGCGCACCGCATTCAAGTTGATCGAGCATCAGCGCTTTCGCGCCGCCTATGACTTCATGCTGTTGCGTGCCGAGTCGGGCGAGATCGAAACCGCAATTGCCGACTGGTGGACCCGATTCATCGACGCCGACCCGGAGACGCGCAACCAGATGGCAAGCAGCACCCGCCCGCCGGCAAAGGTCGCAGCAAGCGGCGACGAGCTTTCGCATGATGCGCCGATGTCCGACGGCGAAGCGCCCAAGCGGCGGCGTCGGCGCCGCCGCAAGCCTGCTGAAGACGGTGCATCCGGCGCAGGCGCGCCGGCGCTGGGTGAGTAAGCAGACCCGCACGGCACACGCTGCAACCCGGCATGACACGCGCCTACGTGGGCCTGGGGGCCAATCTGGGCGACGCCGCCGCAACGCTCGAAGCTGCATGCGACGCCTTGGCGCGCCTGCCCGGCACGCGCCTTGCGACCCGTTCCAGCCTGTACGCCAGCGCGCCGATGGATGCCACCGGCCCGGACTTCGTCAATGCCGTGGCCGCGCTCGAAACCACCCTTGCGCCACACGCACTCCTGGCCGAACTGCAAGAAATCGACGGCCGTCATGGCCGCGAACGTCCGTATCGCAACGCCCCGCGTACTCTCGACCTCGACCTGTTGCTGTTCGGTGACGAAAGCATTGAGGACGACGCACTGACCGTGCCGCATCCGCGCATGACACAGCGCGCGTTTGTCCTGCTGCCGCTGGCCGAAATTGCACCGCAACTGCGCCTGCCCGATGGCCGCACCATCGCCAACCTGTTGCCGGCGGTGGCCGACCAGCGACTCACCCGCATTCCGCCAGGACCATGCCCATGAACTGGAACGTACTGGCCACCTCGGCCGGCCTCTTGATTCTCTCGAACATATTCATGACCTTCGCCTGGTACGCCCACTTGAAGGAATTGTCGGCCAAGCCCTGGTGGATCGCCGCCCTGCTGTCATGGGGCGTGGCGCTGTTTGAATACCTGTTGCAGGTGCCGGCCAACCGCATCGGCTATACCGCGCTGAGTTTGCCGCAACTGAAGATCATGCAGGAGGTGATCACCTTGACGGTGTTCGTGCCGTTCGCGGTCTTCTACATGAACCAGCCGCTGAAATGGGATTACCTGTGGGCGGCGCTTTGCATGATGGGCGCGGTCTATTTCATCTTTCGCTGACCGGCGCAGGCAACGCGGGCTTGTGTATGATTGCCGGCCGCCGGGGAAACGCTGGACAAACCTGCCCGCCACGAAAGTCGCATTTGCCCCACGCTGACTTGAGTCGGGTCTGCCGTTCCACAGCCTGCGGTACCGGGATCTTTCAAAGCCTTCTCCTGTCGCCTGCCTCCAAAGATCATCCACCGCCATGCCAGTCCTGCCCGAAAAATATCGCCACATCGTAGTCGAAGGTCCGATCGGCGCCGGCAAGACTTCGCTGGCGCGGCGCATCGCCGATGTGACCGGCGCGGCGCTGATGCTCGAAGCGCCGGAGGACAACCCGTTTCTGGCGAAGTTCTACCGCGACATGGCGCGCTACGCGCTGCCGACCCAGTTGTTTTTCCTGTTCCAGCGGATTCACCAGCTGGCGGAATTGAAGCAACCCGACATGTTCAAGGGCGGCACGGTGGGTGATTTCCTGTTCGAGAAGGATCCGCTGTTCGCGCGCCTGACGCTCACCGACGATGAGCTGGGCCTCTACGAGCAGATGTACCGGCACCTGAAGCCGCAGGCGCCGGTGCCGGATCTTGTGATCTACCTGCAGGCCGAACCTGCGACGCTGATCGAACGTGTACGCCGCCGCGGCCATGCGCACGAGCAGCCGATCGCCGAAAGCTATCTGGTGCGCCTGGGCGAACGCTACACGCGCTTTTTTCACCACTATGACGCCGCGCCGCTCATGATCGTCAATTCCGATCATTTCAATTTCGTCGATGCCGATGATGACTTCGCGCTGTTGCTCAAGCGCGTGCGCGAGATGCGCGGCCGGCGCGAATACTTCAACCGCGCGGACTGAAAGCCGGAGACCCGAAATGGATGTGATTGATTCCGTCGCCGACCTGCGCGTACGCCTGGCGCGCGAGCCCAGGAACGTACTGGTGCCGACCATGGGCAACCTGCACGAAGGGCATATACAACTGGTCGACAATGCCAGACGCACCCTGGCCGGCGACGACGGACGCGGCCCCTGCACGGTGGTGAGCATCTTCGTCAACCGCATGCAGTTCGGCCCGCGCGATGATTTCGACAAGTATCCGCGCACCTTTGCGGGCGACTGCGACAAGCTGGCAGCCGCCGGCTGCGATGTGGTGTTCGCACCCGGCGAAAGCGAGATATATCCCGAGCCGCAGACCTACGCGGTCGAACCGCCGGAAATCGCCAACATCCTCGACGGCGCGGTGCGCCCGGGCCACTTCCGCGGTGTGGCAACCGTGGTGCTCAAGCTCTTCAACATGGTCGCGCCCAGGGCCGCAGTGTTCGGCAAGAAAGACTACCAGCAGTGCATCGTCCTTACGAACATGGTGCGCCAGCTGGCATTGCCGATCCAGATCATCCTGGCCGACACCGTGCGCGCCTCCGACGGCCTGGCCTTGTCGTCGCGCAACGGCTACCTGTCGCCGGCGGAGCGGGCCGAGGCGCCGGCGCTCAACCGCGCGCTTCTGCGTGCGCGCGAGGAACTGCGCGAGGGAAAGCGCGATTACCTGCGCATTGAACTCGAAGCCATGGCGCATCTGGCCGGGCGCGGCTGGCAGCCTGACTACATCGCCATCCGCCGTCAGGCCGACCTGTTGCCGCCAATCGAGGATGACCGCGACCTGGTGATCGTGGGCGCCGCCAAACTGGGCGCTACGCGCCTGATCGACAACCTCGAGGTATCGATCTAGCAACCCGTTGAATCCGCCCCCGCAGCGGGATCACCCCCTAGCGCGGCATGCGAGCGCCCGCCGCCAGACGCTCGGCGGTCACCCATGTCGCATGAAAACCGTTGGGCACGCGCTGCGGCATGAGCACCCGTGCCATCGGGCCGCTGCCGAAATTGCGGGCATCGAAAATCTGCAGCTCGGAACGGTGCTCGCGCGCATTCCAGACGAAACTCACCACGTAGCCATGGTCTTCCGACTGCGGATTGTCGGCCGGCGCGAACGGCGCCTCGTTGTAGAAGAAGTCGCGCCCCTCGCTGTAGGCCTGGATCACGCCGGTTTCGAAATCGTATTTCGCCAGCCCCGAGAAACGCGGCTGGTTGAGGCTGCCGCGCACCATGTTGATGGCGTAGGCGTAACGCGACTTGTATCCCTGGTAATGCGTGTTGATCATCGGGAATTCGCAACAGAACGTATCGTCGATGATGCGCTCGACGGTCTTGCCGGTTTTGAGGTTGAAGCGCCATTCGTAGGTGAGGTAGTCGCGGTGCTGCATGGTCGACCAGGCGCGCGCGAACTTGTCGGCCTCGATGTTGCCTGCAAGATCGCGCGGCAGGCGAAACGGCGTGCCGAGCATCACCACACAGTCGCCCTCCTCCCAGGCGTTGATCACATGCAGCAGGTAGGTCGGCGCCGCTTCGAACCAGCGGATCTGGTCGGGCGTGCCATTGCGCGGCACGATGGCGAAGCGCGACGGCCAGTCAGCGTGGAACTTGAGCTTGTGGCGCCCGGTCTTCAGCGCGTCCATGTCGTAGGTCAGCGGGAAATCATGCAGGATCGCGTAATGCTCGGTAAACGCCATGTCGTGCGGCAGGCGCGGCCCGGGCAACTCGACCGGGATGCGGCTCTTGAGCCTGCCCTCGGCCGAGACCACGCCGTAGTGCATGTATGGCGCTTCCTTCTGGTAATCGAAAAACAGGAACTCGCCGGTGCGCTCGTCGACCTTGGAGTGGGCCGATGCGCGCAGATTGGGCGCGCCTTCGAAGCTCACCGGACCCAGGGTTTCGAGCGTCATCGGGTCGACGTGGTACATGCCCCCGGACAAGTACCACATGGTCACAAGCTTTCCATTGTGGAACTTGACATCGGTGTTGGAAGTGTTCTTGACCGGCATGTCCGGCGTGTCGGCACGCGGCGACTCGCGCAAGCCCTTCCAAAGGGCGCGATCGGCGGCGATCTCCTCCATCAATGGCGCGGTGCGCACCCAGCGATTGCGGTAGCTGACGCGGCCGTGATCGAAGTACGCCGCATGCAGCATGCCGTCGCCGTCGTACCAGTGATAGCGCCCGTCGGCGGCGTACTTTCGATTCGGCCCGTTGCGAAAATAGGCGCCGTTGAGGTCGCGCGGCACCTCGCCGATCACCTCAAGGTCGCTGACATTCAATTCCTCGACCACTGGTTCGAAACCGCCGCGCAGCACCGGCGGCAGGTCGTCAGTCAATTCGTCCATCACCATTTCAGCCATGTCAGTCTCCCGTCTTGTCAAATGCACATTTTCCGAAAATACACTGCCCCGGCCGCGGCAAACCGCCCTCCGGGTGTTTCCAAATGTCGCTCAATCCGGCGCCGGCACTGCCGGCAGTTCAAATCCCACACTTTGCGGCAGCAAGATCCCGCCGCACTCGGAACACACCACCTGCGCCTTGAGCGGCGAGCCGCAATTACGGTGCAGCCTAAGCATCGGTGCGCCGCCCTTTCTCGGCAACCAGCGATCCGCCCACTGCACCAGGGTGATGGTGAGCGGATAAATGTCCCGCCCGCGATCAGTAAGCGCATAGTCGAAACGGCGGCCGTCGGCGGCCAGGCGGCGCTTGTCGATAAACCCGGCGGCCACCAAAAGGCCCAGACGATGCGAGAGGATGTTGGTCGCCGCGCCTGTCTCGCGTGCCAGCACGTCGAACGAGCGGCAGCCAAGGAACACCGCGGAGAGAATCAGATGGCTCCAGCGATCGGCGGTCACAAAAGCGATATGGCGCCCGCCCTCGCGCGGATTTTGCACAAAGCGTCCGGCAGCCCAGCGCCGGTCACCGGCCGCGTTCACCGGTGCCATCAGGCGCACGCCCGGCGCATCACGCACTTCGACATCGCGCAGGTGAACTTCCTCACCGCATGCGCCGCAGGCGAATAGCGGACGCATCGCGCGGCCACAAGCCGCGTGCGTCAGCACGGTCGGGTGACGGGTATCGCCGCCGCCGCCCCACTTTCTCGTCCACGCCCAGACCATCAGCGCCCACGGATGGAGCGCGCGGCCGCACTCTGTGAGCCGGTAGTTGCCGCGGGCGGTATCGAGGATGCCATGGGCGACCAGCAGCTTCAGTCGGGTGCTGAGGGTCTGGCGCGGCACCGCGAGCTTGCCCTGGAACGCCTCGAAATTGCGTACGCCAAGAAAGCACTCTCGCAGGATGCGCTGGGTCCACCAGTCACCGACCACGTCGAGCGCGCGATTGAGCGAGGTGCCGCGCAGATGGTGCGCAACCCGCAAGGATGATTTCCCAGCCGCGGCTCGCGGCCGCACCGCAGTTGGCACCAGCGATCTTGTCGTCGCCGTCATGGTCTGCCGGATTCGATTGACGCCCGCATTACATGCCCCTCACGCAACCTGCGCCATCGATGTTTGAAATCGTTGAAACCCGCAAAATTCAAGCCTCACCCACAGCGGGGGCGGGTTTGTCATGCCGACCGATGCAATCGATAACTTGCATTAATGGACTCAAGTCTAGTAGTATGCGTCTAACAATGCAAGTTAATTGGCGGGCCGCTGCCGGCCCGCATTCGTTGCACCCGGACGGCGCGCCACACCTACAACATGATCCTGGTCCCGCAGGAAAAGATCGACCACTACACTGAGCGCGGCTGGTGGGGCACACACACGCTGGACGACTGCTTTCGCAGCCACGTGGCAACGCACCCGCAGCGCCAGGCGGTGGTCGACGCACTCAATCGGCAGGACTTCACCGACGGCGCGCCGCGGAGCTTCACCTACACCGAGCTCGACACGCAGGTCACGCGCATGGCGCAGGTGCTGCTGGACCACGGCCTGGTCAAGGACGATATCGTCGTCGTGCAGTTGCCCAACGGGGTCGAGCAGTTCGTGATCTACCTGGCCTGCGCGCGGCTGGGCATCGTGGTATCCCCAGTCCCGGCACAATATCGCGAGCACGAGCTCGAACACATTCTGGGCATCACCCGTGCGCGCGCGATCGTGACCTGCGTGCGCATTGGCAAGCACGGGCATGCAAGCATGTTCCAGCAGTTGAGCGCGCGCCATCCATCGATCTCCCGGATCCTCGCATGGGGTGCGCAAGTGCCCGAAGGCGTGGTCTCGCTTGACCTGGCGCTGCCGGCTGCGCAGGCGCCACAACGGGTCATCGACTACCTTGCCAAGACGCGTGTCTGCGCCAACGACGTATTCACCATCTGCTGGACTTCCGGCACCGAAGCCACGCCGAAAGGCGTGCCGCGCAATCACAACGAATGGCTGATTGTCGCTCCGGCCATCATCGAAGGCGCGCAACTCGCACCGGGCTGCCGGCTGCTGAATCCGTTTCCACTGGTCAACATGGCCGGGCTTTCCACCAACTTCGCGGCATGGCTGATCCTGGGCGGCACGGTAGTGCAACACCAGCCGTTCAATCTCGAGGTGTTCCTGCGGCAAATTCGCGACGAAGCGATCGAATACACCGTCGCTGCGCCGGCGATCCTCAACCAGTTGCTCAAGCGCCCCGAATTGCTGGCCGGCATCGATTTCAAACGTTTGGCCAGCATCGGTTCGGGCGGCGCGCCCCTGTCCGACTGGATGGTGCGCGGGTTTCACGAGCAATATGGCGTGGCGATCGTCAACTATTTCGGCTCCAACGAAGGTGCGAGCCTGACCGGTGCGCCACGCGACGTTGCCGATCCCGCCTTGCGCGCGCGCTTTTTTCCGCGGGCCGGCGTGCCCGGCTACCGATGGTCGGTATCGACCACGCGCAAGATCTCCACCCGCTTGGTCGACCTTGAAAGCGGCCAGGACATCAACGAAGCAGGGCGTGCAGGCGAACTGCGCTTCTCCGGGCCGACCATATTCTCGGGCTACTTCAATGCACCCGAGCTGACCGCGCGCGCCTTCGACAAGCAAGGCTACTACCGCACCGGCGACCTGTTCGAGATCGGCGGCGACAACCTGCAGTATTACCGCTATACGGGTCGTTCCAAGGATCTGGTGATTCGCGGCGGCATGAACATTTCGTCCGAGGAAGTGGAAAGCCTGATCCTGGCCCATCCCCTGGTGCGCGAGGCCGCCGTAGTCGGCTATCCGGACCCGATCATGGGCGAAAGACTCTGCGCCTGCGTGGTCGCTGTCGATCAACAGCCACTGACCCTGGAGCATCTGACCTCGTTCCTGCGCGACGAAAAACGGGTCGCCGTCTACAAGTTGCCGGAGCGCCTGCATCTGATCGATGACCTGCCGCGCAACCCGGTAGGCAAGGTGTTGAAGCGCGTCTTGCGTGAACATGTTGCGCGCGATCTGGGAGCAAGTACATGAGCGCTCACTGCCGGCCGCCCGCAGGGAGCGCCCATCCTCCCTTGGGAAGGGTGTCACGCAGCAGGAGTGCTGCGCAATGAGCGCGCGCAAGGCACTGATCCTGATCCCTGGATCGCTCAACGACGCACGTGTCTGGGACGCCCAGGCCGACGGTCTGGCCGCGCATGCCGACATCCGTATCGCCGACATCACGACGCAGACAACGACCGTCGCCATGGCTGAAGCTGTGTTGGCCGGCGCACCACAGCGCTTCGCGCTGGCCGGCTTTTCGCTCGGCGGCTATGTTGCGCTCGAGGTGTTGCGCCTGGCCGCGCCGCGGATCACCGGACTGGCGCTGATCAGCAGCTCGGCACGTCCGGAACACCCCGGCGCAGTGCCGGGGCGCGAAAAGATGATCGCGCTGGCGCAAAAGGATTTCGCGCGAATGCTCGCAGGCATGCGGCCATTCATGCTGGCCGCGGCCAACGTCGGCAACGCAAGGCTCAATACCCGGCTTGACGAGATGATGCATGCGGTCGGGCCCGAGGCCTTCGTGCGCCAGTCGCGCGCGGTGATCGGTCGCGCCGACAGCCGCGAATTGCTGGCCGGCATTCGCTGCCCGACCCTGATCGTTTGCGGCCGCGAAGACCGCGTCACACCGCCCGCTCTTTCGGAAGAATTGGCCACCGCCATAGCGGGCGCTCGCCTGGAACTGATGGACAATGCGGCACACATGCTGCCAATGGAAGCGCCGGACAGCCTGACACGCGTGATGCAAGGCTGGCTGGAAACAACAAGCCCGTGAGGCAAGGAGACAGAAATGAAAAGCTTGATGATGCGACCACGCCGCACCGCACTGCTGGCCGCTTTTGTGTTCGGTATGACGGCCGGTGCGCCGTCGACGGCACAGGATTTTCCGGCCAAGCCGATCCGTGTGATTACGCCCTTCGCCGCCGGCAACACCCTCGATCAGGCTCTGCGAATCGTCAGTGAACGCATCAAGGAATCCGGCGGCCAGCCGCTGGTGATCGACAACAAACCCGGTGGCGTCGGCCTGATCGCAGCGCAAGCCGGCGCGCAGGCGGCCCCCGACGGCTACACCCTGCTGTTGGCCGGCTCGGGCATGATGGTGATCAACCCGCATACCTTCTCGAAGCTGCCCTACGACCCCGAGAAGAGCTACAAACCGGTGACCAATTTCCTGGGCACGGCCCTGGTGCTGGCGGCGCATCCGTCACTGCCTGCCAACACTCTGGCCGAACTCATAACGCATGCCAAGGCGAATCCGGGCCGCGTGTCCTTCGCCTCGTTCACGGCCGGCAATTCCTCGCACTTTGCCGGGGTCCTGTTCAACCGGCGCGCCGGCATCGACATGTTGCATGTGCCGTTCAATGGCACGCCGCCGGCGGTGCAGAACCTGGTCGGCGGCCAGGTCAACACCGCCTACCTGCCGCTCCTGGCGGTCAAGCCGCATGTGGATGCCGGCCGGGTCAAGCTGTTGGCGATCACCGCCGACAAACGCTCGCCCTTGATGCCGAACGTGCCGACCTTCGAGGAATCCGGTTTTACCGACATGACCATCTATACCTGGGCGGCACTGCTGGCGCCAGCCGGCACCCCCGACGCGCTGGTGCAAAAGCTCAATGCCGAATTGACCCGCGCGCTCAAGTCCGACGAAGTGCGCGACAAGTTTCGCGCCATGGATTTTGTGCCCATGCCCACCTCGCCCGAGGAATTCACCGAGTACATGCGGCGCGATTCGAAGCGCTGGCAGGAAGCGGTGCGCCTGTCGGGTTTCAAGGCTTCCGAATAACCCGCGTCGCCTTTCAAGGATCCGATTTGAACCAGAGACCTTTTCCCTACCCTCTGCGGCTGCCGGTGTTTGCCGCGCCGATGTTCTTGATCTCCGGCCCTGAGCTGGTGCTGGCCGCCTGCAAAGCCGGCATCATCGGGGCCTTTCCGACGCCCAACGCACGTCCAATCGAAGTGCTGGACGAATGGATGGCGCATATCACCGCCGAGCTGGCGCATGCGCGCGCGGCCAACCCGGACGCGATCATCGGCCCCTGGGCTGCCAATCTGGTGACGCACTCGACCAATTCGCGCCTGCCTGAAGACCTGAAGCTGATCGCCAAATACAAGCCGCCGATCGTCATCACGGCGCTGGGCAGCCCGAAGCCTGCCATCGAGGTGGTGCACGGCTATGGCGGTCTGGTGTTCGCCGATGTCATCAACCTGAAACTGGCAAAGAAGGCGGCGGCTGCCGGGGTCGATGGCCTGGCCTGTGTGGCCGCCGGTGCCGGCGGGCACACCGGCAGCCTGACGCCGTTTTCGTTTGTACCGGCGGTGCGCGAGTTTTTCGACGGCTTCATCATTATCGGTGGCGGCATTGCCGATGGCGCCAGCGTCTATGCGGCGCGCGCGCTTGGCGCCGACCTGGTTTACATGGGCACGCGCTTCATCCCGAGTGCCGAAAGCATGGCCGAACCCGCCTACAAGCAGATGATTGTCGATTGCGACGCCGATGACCTGCTGGTCTCCGCCGCCATCACAGGCTCGCGCGCCAGCTGGCTCAAACCCTCGCTTGCGGCCAACGGCCTGGACCCGGACAACCTGCCCGAAGTGCCCAAACGCGATTACGACAGCAACACCGGGTTCAAGGACAAGCGCTGGCTTTCTGTGTGGGCTGCAGGTCAGGGGGTCGGTGCCAGCCGGGCTGTGCAACCGGTGGCACAGATCGTGGACGAGCTTGAACAAGGCTATGACGAGGCGCGCGCGCGCGCGCGCGACATCGCCTGAGCGGGCCGACCCGGACTTCGCAAAGCGGCTTTACCCCGAGTGGCTTTCTCCCCATTTCAATCCTTCGTAAAATCAACGACCCGCAGTCGGTGCCGGTCGTTTGCTGGAGGCAAGCATGGATGCCGTGATCGAGCAGAACCCTTATCTGGATGGCGAGTTCTTCGCGGCCGTGCGCGAAGAAGCCGCGTTGCCCCCCGAAGCCTTGCGTGTCGAGGGCACAATCCCGCGCGACTTCGGCGGCATCTGTTTTCGCAACGGCCCGAACGCGTTCTACCGGCCGGAGGGCCGCTATCACTGGTTCGATGGCGACGGCATGCTGCATGCGCTGCGCTTTCAGGACGGGCGCGCCAGCTATCGCAACCGCTGGATCGCGACCGGCGCATTGGCTGAGGAAAAGGCCAAAGGCGGGCCGATCTGGCGCGGCATCCGCGAGCGCGCCAACCGCGAGCATCGCGAGCAGCCGTTCAAGGACACCTCCAACACCGATGTCAAGTTCCACAACGGCACGCTGATCAGCACGTGGTACCTGTGCGGCACGCCCTACCGCATCGATCCGATCACCCTTGACACCATCGGTCCGGACAGCTTCGCCGGCAAGCTCAAGACCAAGGTAGCGGCCCACATCAAGGTCGACGAGCACAACTGGGACCTGATGTTTTTCGACTATGGCATCAAGGCGCCCTACCTCACCTATGGCGTGGTGGGGGCCGACGGCGTGCTCAAGCATCATGTGCCGATCGACCTGCCGGGCCCGCGCCTGCCGCACGACATGGCGATCACCGAGCATTATTCGGTCCTGATGGACCTGCCGGTCTACCAGGACATGGAAGCCGCCAGGGCCGGGCGCTGGAAGACCGACTGGCACCCCGACATGCCGGCGCGCTTCGGCATCCTGCCGCGCTTTGGCGACACTGGCGACGTGCAGTGGTTCAGCGCCGAATCCTGCTACATCTATCACTCGACCAACGCCTGGGAAGAAGGCGACGGCGAGGACAAATGCATCGTCATGGAGGCCTTCAAGTTCGAGCGCCCGTTCACCGACTATCCCGACGGCGCCAGCGAATTCGACCGCATGCTGCACAACCACCGCATCAACGCCCATCTGCAGCGCTATCGTTTTCACCTGGCCAGCGGCAAGACGACCGAGGAAGCGGTGACTGTCGACATCGGCGAATTCGGCATGATCAATACCGCTCACATGGGCCGCCCGACACGCTATGTCTATGGCAACGGCTTCGACTACAGCGAGGTGCCGGTACGGTTCAAGAACCTGATGCGCTGGGATACCCAAGCCCGCACGACCGACACCTTCGAGTTCGGCGCCGACTACAACGGCAGCGAGCCGCAATTCTGCGCGCGCGACGGCGCCACCGCGGAAGACGACGGCTATGTCGTCACCTTTCTGCAAAACCGGGCCAGCGGGCAAGGCGAATGCTGGTTGTTCGACGCGCGCAGGATCGCCGCCGGACCGCTGGCAAAGATTCACATCCCGCAACGGCTGCCGGCCGGCTTTCACGGCATCTGGGTGCCGCAAGCCTATCTGGGAGGCCGTTGATATGCCGGTCGAAACCGTTGGCCGCATCGCCTCCGATCTGAAACCGGGCGATCACCCTTACCTGACCGGCGCGTTCGCGCCCAATCTGCTGGAGATCAACGCCACCGACATGCAGGTGATCGGCCGCATTCCCGACGACATCGACGGCGTCTACCTGCGCAACACGCAAAACCAGATTCACCAGCCGCTGGGGCGTTTTCACCCCTTCGATTCCGACGGCATGCTGCACATGATGCGCTTCAAGGAAGGCCGCGCCGAGTACCGCAACCGCGCCATCCGCACCACCGGCTTCGAGGCCGAGCGCGCGGTCGGGCACTCCTTGTGGGCTGGCCTGATGGAGCCGCCGGCCAAGTCGCGCCCGGGCTGGGGCGCGCACGGCTTCCTCAAGGATGCTTCGTCGACCGACGTGGTGGTGCATGCGGGCCGTGCGCTGACTACTTACTACCAGTGCGGCGAGGCCTATCGCCTGTCGGCCACCACGCTTGAGCAATTCGGCCCCGAAACCTGGGGCGGGGGCTACCCGCGCGATGGCATCTCGGCCCATTGCAAGGTTGATGAACACACCGGCGAGTTGCTGTTCTTCAACTATTCAAAACAGGCGCCCTACATGCACTATGGCGTGGTCGGTGCCGACAACCAGCTCAAGCACTATGTGCCGGTGCCGCTGCCGGGCCCGCGCCTGCCGCACGACATGGCGTTCACCGCCAAGTATTCGATCCTGAACGACTTCCCGCTGTTCTGGGACCCGGAGATGCTCACGCGCAACCTGCACGTGGTGCGCTTCCACCCCGAGCTGAAATCGCGCTTCGCGGTGATTCCGCGCTACGGCAGCAGTGCCGACATCCGCTGGTTCGAAGCCGAACCGACCTTCGTGCTGCATTTTCTCAACGCCTATGAAGACGGCGATGAACTGGTGCTCGATGGCTATTTCGAAGACTCGCCGATGCCGACCTCGCCGCCCGACGCCCCGGAAATGTACAAGCGCATGATGGTCTACCTGGACCAGCACGCAATGAAGCCGCACCTGCACCGCTGGCGCTTCAACCTGAAAACCGGGTCCACGCGCGAAGAGAAGCTCGACGACCGGGTGCTCGAATTCGGCATGTTCAACATGCAGTATGCGGGCCGGCCCTATCGCTATGCCTATAGCGCGGTGGCCAAGCCCGGCTGGTTCCTGTTCACCGGCCTGGTCAAGCACGATCTGCTTGACCAGACTTCGCAGTCGATCGACTTCGGCGATAAGGTCTACGGCAGCGAGTCGCCGTTCGCGCCGCGCGAGGGCGCCCGCGACGAGGACGACGGCTACCTGGTGTCTTTCATCACCGACATGAAGAACGATCGCTCGGAGTGCTGGCTCATCGATGCCAAACGCTTCACCGACGGCCCGGTATGCCGCGTGATCCTGCCGCAACGGATCGCCAGCGGCACGCATTCGACCTGGGCCAACGGACGGGACCTTGCGGACTGACTCCCGGCCTCGATCGACAAGGCGGACGCATGCGACATGAATTCCCCTAATAGGGTAATATAAAACTTGGAAAAGCATGTCCCCCACTATTCCCTGTCGGCAGTGCAGCGCGCCGTCGGGAAACTTGGCATGAGCGCTTTCACCCGGACCGCGATTGACAACGGCTTCGCCATGGGGCTCTCGGCGCAAGACCTGATCGACTGTGTGTGCGGCATGACGCGCCAATGCTTTTACAAGAGCATGACTACGCATATGTCGAGCAAGGTATGGCAAGACGTGTACCACGCATCGACACCGACGGGGGTCGCGTATGTCAAGCTCACGCTGCGCGAGGACGGGGCGATAGTGATTCAGTTCAAGGAGAAATAGAATGAAGCGCGAATGCCTGAATTGCGGCAATCCCGGCATGACGCGCGGCAAGCGCGACGTTGCGATAAGGCACGATGGCCTGGACGGCACCGTCCGCGATGTGCGCGGCTGGCACTGCCCGAGCTGCCTGGAGGTCGAATTTGCCGCCGGAGAGGGAGAGCGCTATGCGACTGCACTCGACTCGCTGCGCGTGCGTGCCCAGGAACGTGACGCGAAGCAACTCGCGCGCGTTCGCAAGCAACTCAAGCTCACACAGCAAGACGCAGCCAAACTCACCGGCGGCGGCAAGAACGCTTTTTCGCGTTACGAGCGTGGACAGGCCAAGCCGATGCCCGCAGTCGTCAATCTTTTCCGACTGCTCGAAAAGCATCCCGATTTGCTCGCAGAGTTGCAGGAATAGCACTTCACTACTTGACCCCGGGAGTTGCATGGAAAATCCCCTGATCGGCGCCTGGCACCTGGTGCGCTGGGAAACCACCTACGACGACGGCCGCCCGCCCACCCATGCGCTGGGACCGGACGCGACCGGACTGATCGCCTACACGCCGGATGGCTGGATGAATGCCAGCATGTCGCGCGCCGGGCGCAAGAACCTCTCCAGCGAATCCGCCCGCACCGCGCCGGCGGCCGAGCGCGTGGCCGCATTCGACAGTTTTTTCAGCTACGGCGGGCGTTACCGGATAGAAGGCGACTACGTCATCCACAGCGTGACGCAATCGCACAACCCCAACCTGGTCGGCACCGAGCAACGGCGCCACATGGCGTTCGACGGCAAGCACGGGCTCACGCTTTCGGCCAGCGACAAGGTGCCGGCCTCGGAGGTGATGCGGCATCACCGCCTGGTATGGCAACGCCAGCCATGAGCCTCACCGAGACCCACCGCGCGCGCTTCGAGCGCGCCCGGGAAGCCTGCCGCACGCGCGAGTGCTGGAGCCCGTTCCCGGAACTGCCGAACAAATATCCACAGGCCGACCAAGCGCAAGCCGCTGGCAAGCGCGCCTTCGAGGCGCACCTGAACCGTGCCTTCGCGCTTGACCAGGCCGGCGAGATCGGCCGCCTGGGCGAGGAAGTCTCGCCCTACACCCAGGCGCCGCTGCGCATCACCTATCCGCGCGCCGATCTCGATCACCTGTTCAGCGCGGCTGGCAGCGCCATCGATGCCGGCTGGGCCGAGGCCGAACCGGAGCTGCGTATCGGCATCTTGCTCGAGGTGATCGAACGCCTGTTCGGCCGCATGTTCGAGATCACCTTTTCAGTGATGCACACCGCCGGTCAAAGCTACAACATGAGCTACGCCGGCAGCGGCGTCAACGCACTGGATCGCGGCATCGAAGCGCTGGTCTATGCGCAGGCCGCGATGGCCGGCGTCACGCGCCACGCCACCTGGCAGCGCAGCTTCGGCACTGCCAGCATCACCCTGGAGAAGACCTACCGGCTGGTGCCGCGCGGGGTGGCGGTGTGCTTCACCTGCGCCAGCTTTCCCACCTGGAACGCCTGGCCCTCGATGATGGCAAGCTTAGCCACCGGCAACGCGGTGATCGTCAAACCCCATCCCGCCACCGTGCTGCCGATGGCGATCTCGGTCGAAGTGTTTCGTGCCGTTTTGCGGGAAGCCGGCTTCGACCCCAACCTGGTCACCCTGGCGGTGGACAGCGTGGCCGAGCCGATCGGCAAGCGCATCGTCAAGCATGCGGGCGCCGCCATCATCGATTTCACCGGCAGCGTTCGTTTCGGCCAATGGGTGGAGCAGAATGCGCATCCGGCCATCAGTTTCACCGAAACCGCCGGCGTGAACACGGTGGTGATCGAATCCTGCGACGACCTGGGTGCCATGACGCGCAGCCTGGCCACCACCCTTTGCATGTTTTCCGCGCAGATGTGCACCAGCCCGCAAAACATCTATGTGCCGAAGACGGGCGTTCGGGTCGGCCGCGGCGCGGATGCGCGCCTGGTTCCGGCGGCCGAGGTCGCGCGCGAACTCGCTGCGGCGGTGGCGGCGCTGGTGCAGGAACCGCGCAAGGCGGCGATGATCCTGGCCACCATCCAGTCCCAGCAAACACTGGCCCTGATCGCCCAGATGCGTGACGAGGGTGCCAAACGGGGACGGGTGCTGCTTGATTCGCGCGCCTATCCGCACCCGGAGTTTGCCGCGGCTCGCACCGCCACGCCGCTCATGCTGGGGGTCACGACCGCCGAGCGTGATCTTTACCGTGAAGAGCGTTTCGGGCCGATTTCGTTCTGCATCGAAACCCTGGATGCCGACGATGCGCTCAAGCAGGCCGTAACCGATGTGAAACAGATCGGCGGCCTCACCGCCTTCCTGTACTCCACCGACGAGGCCTACATCGCGCGCGCCGAAGCTGCCTACGCGCGCGCCGGCGCGCAGCTCACCATCAATCTCACCGGCCCGATGCCGCTCAACTTCGCCGCCGCCTACAGTGACTATCACGTCACCGGTCTCAATCCTGCAGGCAATGCATCACTCACCGACATGGCGTTTGTTGCCAGCCGTTTTCGAATCGTACAATCGCGGCGGCCGGTTGCCGTTGCCGCGCCCGCTTGATCGAGCCACTCGCAGCCGCAATGCGCGCCAACCTCACGGTCGCAGAGCCGCCCGCATCGCCCGCTCCCACTGGAGAAGAACCATGACCCCACCCGTCTACATCCTCGGCGGCTACCAGACCGACTTCGCCAAAGTGTGGTCACGCCAGGGCCAGGACATTTCCGACATGATGCGCGAATCCACCCTGGGCACGCTTGAAAATTGCCGGCTCGAGGCGCACGAGATCGAATCGATCCATGTCGGCAACGCCTTTGGCGAATTGCAGCGCAACCAGGCGCACCTGGGCGCAATGGTGTCGGCGGTGGTGCCGGAACTGTGGGGCGTGCCGGCCGGCCGCCACGAGGGCGCCTGCGCCTCGGCTTCGCTGGCGGTGTTGGCGGCCATGGCCGAGATCGAGGCAGGTCGCTACGATTGCGTGCTGGTACTGGGCGCCGAGGAATTCAAGAACCTGGCCGGCGACATCGCCTCGCAAAACCAGAACGCGGCGGGCTGGGTCGGGCATGAACGACTCGATTGCAAGTTCCTGTGGCCGGCGGTGTTCGGCCACATGGCGCTGGAGTATGAAAAGCGCTACGGACTGGACCGCAAGTACCTGAACCGGATTGCCGAGATCAACTACGGCAATGCGAAGAAGAACCCGCTGTCGCAAACCCGCAAGTGGCAGTTCAACGAAAAAAGCTTTACCGATGACGATGAAGCCAACCCCGTGATCGAACCCGGCACCCGCCGCCAGGACTGCGGGCAGATCACCGACGGCGCCTGTGGCGTGGTGTTGGCTTCGGCCGCGTTTGCCAAGGCTCATGCCGAAAAGCGCGGCGGCAAGCTGGCCGAGCTGCCGCAAATTCTGGGCTGGGGCCACCGTACCGCCGGCCTGCCCTACATGGAGAAAATCGAACGCAGCAGCGGGCAAGCCCTGGTCATGCCGCATGTACGCGACACGGTCGACCAGGCGTTCTGCCGCGCCGGCCTGGCCGATGTGTGGCAACTCGACGGCATCGAGACCCACGACTGCTTCACCACCACCGAATACATGGCGATCGACCATTTCGGCCTGACCGCACCCGGGCAAAGCTGGCAGGCGGTGGAAGATGGCGTGATCGAGCCCGGCGGCAAACTGCCGATCAACCCCTCGGGCGGCCTGATCGGTTGCGGCCATCCGGTCGGCGCCACCGGCGCGCGCATGCTGTTCGATGCCGCCAAACAGGTGACCGGGCAAGCCGGACCGATCCAGGTGGAAGGCGCCAGGACCTTCGCTACCCTCAACATCGGCGGCAGCACTGCCACGGTGGTGAGCCTGGTGGTTGGCGTGCGGCCTTGACATCACCCAAACCCGCCGCGGATACCGACTCGCCCCCCCTGATCGCGGCGATCTTCGCGGGCCGCATGCCGCGCCCGCCGGTAGGGCAACTGCTGGGCTCCGAATACCTCGACTACAAGCTCGAAACCGGGGAGGTACACATGCGCTTCACCGCGTTGCCGTCCTTCATCAACCCTGGCGGCACGGTGCATGGCGGCATGCTGGCGGCGATGCTGGACGAACTGCTCGCCGTGACCATGGGCGTGGTGATGCACGAGGGTGAATACAACGTCACCCTGGATCTGGGGTCGCGCTTTCTCAAGGCTGCACAGTTGGGCGCAATCGAAGGCTTCGGCCGGGTGATCAAGCGCGGCCGCGCGGTGGGGTTTGTCGAAGGTGAGTTGCGCGACCCCAAAGGCGCCGTGCTGGTGCGCGGCAACGCCACCATGCAGATACAGACGGGTTTTCCAAAGCCTGGGTCGACGAGCCCGTGATCCGCGCATTTGCGCTTGATGCGCTTATCAACCCGCCTGGTCGCGCCAGCATGCAGCATCGTCCGCTGTGATCCAGGCCGCCAATCGCCTCTGGTCCTCGGCCTGGACACTGCTGGTGCTGGTCAACCTGTTCTGGGCCGGCAACATCATCATCGGCCGCGCGGTTGCCGGCCAGGTGCCACCGGTCGCGCTCGCCTACTGGCGCTGGACCGGCGCCTTCCTGCTGGCATTGGGCTTCGCCTGGCCGCATTTGAAACGTGACTGGCCGGTTCTGATCAAGCACTGGCGCATGATGTTGTTGCTGGCCATGACCGGCTTCGCCACTTACAACACCATGTCCTACATCGGCCTGCAATACACCACCGCGCTCAATGCGCTGTTGATGCAATCGGTGCTGCCCGTATTGGTCCTGATCTGGGCCTTCGCTCTTTATGGCGAGCGACCCGGCGTCCTGCAGTCTGCGGGTGTGGCAATCTCGCTGGCCGGGGTGGCGGCGATCGCCAGCGGCGGATCGCTTGACGCGCTGCTGCACCTGTCGCTCAACCGCGGCGACACCTGGATCCTGGTCGCACTGGCGCTCAACGCGGTCTATGGACCACTGCTGAGACATCGGCCGGATGTGCATCCGATGAGCTTCATCGTCGCGGCCATGGGCCTGGCCTCGCTCATGATGCTGCCCTTCTACCTGTTCGAGGCGGCACAGGGCGCCACCATTCGCGGTGGCTGGACCTCGTATGCGGCCATGGCCTACGCCGCGGTGCTGCCCTCGTTCGTCGCCTATTTCTTCTACACCCGCAGCATCGAACTGATCGGCGCGGCGCGTGCCGGACAGTCGGCGCACATGATGCCGGTGTTCGGCAGCATTCTCGCGGTGCTGTTCCTGGGTGAACGCTTTTACGCCTACCACCTGGCGGGCATCGCCCTCATCGCCATCGGCATCCTGCTGGCTTCGCGCAAGCCGCGCGCCGCGGCGTAGATTCCTGCCATTGGCAGCGTCCGGCGCGCACCGATTCGATGCGCGCGCTCCCGGCACGCCAGTCCCGACGGTCGGGTGACACTGCTTGCCGGTAAAGTAAGGCCCATACGAACCAGAGAAACCGCATGGCCGTCATGAATCCGAGCATATTCCCCGCCAACATCGCCTCCAGCCGACTCGACCAGGAGCCCTGGTACCTGCCGCTGGCCGACGAAGTCCAGGTATTCGAGGCGGCCTACCGGGCGCGCCTGCCGGTGCTGCTCAAGGGGCCGACCGGGTGCGGCAAGACACGCTTCGTCGAGCATATGGCCTGGCGCCTGTTCCGGGATGTGGAAAGCGCGCGCCGCGCGGTCGAAACCCCGCTGATCACGGTGGCCTGTCACGAAGACCTGACTGCCACCGACCTGGTCGGCCGCTACCTGCTCTCCGGCGACGCCACGGTGTGGCTGGATGGACCGCTCACGCGCGCGGTGCGCAGCGGCGCCATCTGCTATCTCGACGAAGTGGTGGAAGCGCGCAAGGACACCACGGTTGTGATCCATTCGCTAACCGACCACCGCCGCGTGCTGCCGATCGAGAAAACCGGCGAGCTGCTGGATGCCCATGCCGATTTCCTGCTGGTGATCTCCTATAACCCCGGCTACCAGAGCGTGCAGAAAGACTTGAAGCCCTCGACCCGCCAGCGCTTCGTGAGCCTGGAGTTCGACTATCCCGCGGTGTCAGTGGAGGCGACCATCATCGCGCATGAAAGCGGCATCGATGCCGAACTCGCGCAACAACTGGCGCTGATCGGCGAGAAGGTGCGCAACCTGCGCGAACATGGTTTCGAAGAGGGCGTGAGCACCCGCCTCCTGGTCTACGCGGCGCAACTGGCCGCCGCCGGCATCGCGCCGCGGCGTGCCTGTGACGTGGCCATCGCGCGCGCGGTGACCGATGATGCCGAGGTGCAGCAGGCGATCGCCAGTATCGTCGACGTCCTGTTGCCGTGAGCGCGGCCGCGCCCTCGACGCAGGACGCCTGCGTTCGTTTCGCCGACATCCAGCGCGTGCTGGCGCTATTCACCGAAGGCCTGACCGGGCGCCACCTGCACTTGAAGCCGATCGAGCTGCCGCCCGCAGCCGGTCGCGCCGCAGAGGCAGGGCAAGGCAGGGCCGCGGCAACGCCGGCATCCCCTCGTGCCGACGTCGGCGCCGCCGCGGCCCACCGAATCGCCACTGACGGCGCCAACATCCACCTGCCGGCTGCGATTGCCGACTTCGCCTCGATCGGCCACAACCAGGGTGCCTACCGTATCGCAGTGCTGCACCAGATCGGCTACCTTGCGAACGGCACCTTCGAATTTGATTTGAAGCGGGCAGGAATGTTGATGGATTTGCCGGCGTCCAGTCCGGCGGGCGCCGCAGTATCCGGCCCATTGGCGCGCCTGATCCCGCAAAAGAAGATCGCCGATCTCGATCGTTTCTTCGCCACCGCTGCGCGCCCGGCCTTGTTGCGACGCCTGTTCGTCACCCTGGAGGACCTGCGTATCGATACCGCGCTGCGACGCGACTATCCCGGTGCGCGCGCCGATCTCGACCGGGTGCTGGGCCATGCGCTGGCGGCGCGGCCGCAGGTCGCGTCCTTGCGACCGCTGGCCGCGCTGATCGAAAGCCTGGTGCAGTACTCCCTTGGTGCGCATCGTGCAGGCCTGCTGGCGATTGACCATAGCGGACTCGCAGCGCCCGTGCTGGATGCCGCCGCCTGCGTGCAAACAACGACCGCCAGTGTCTACGACAGCGCACGCGCTGCACTGGCCATCTGTGCCATGCTCGAATCGCTGATGAGGCGCCCGCCGCGCAGGTTCAGGCCCGACGCGGCGCTGCTGGCGGACCTGCCGCCCGATCAAGGCAGTGACGCGCCGCAGGAAGCCGGCGGCGAAACAGCGGCCGCGGACGACGGCGACGCCGAAGCGGCCGACGAGGATTTCGACGGACCGGGCGTGGAGTTTCGCGGTGAACTGCGGCCAGACCTGGTGTATCGACGCATGCGCGGCGGCACGCCCGCCGGCGTCACGCAGGACGCGGCCGACGCGGATGCGGGCCAACCGACTACGCCTCCCGACACGGACGACAAGAGCGCTGCGCCGGGCGCGGCCAAGGCCATGCGCCCAAGCGCTGCGCGTGCCGCAGCGCATGCCGGACCGCGCAGCTTTCTCTACGACGAGTGGGACTACCACGGGGAGCGCTATCTCAAGAGCTGGTGCCGCCTGTACGAACACCGGCTGCGCGGCGACGATTTCGGCTTCCTGGATGAAGCGCGCCGGCGCAACGCAATCCTGGCGCGGCAGGTGCGCCGGCAGTTCAGTTTCATCCGCCCGGAATCCTGGCTGCGCGTGCATCGCACGAGCGACGGCGACGAGATCGGCCTCGACAGCCTGATCGAGGCGGTGATCGACCGGCGCACCGGACACGCGGGCGACGAGCACCTGTACATCAGGCGCGACCGCGGCTTGCGTGAAGTAGCGGCGGCCTTCCTGGTCGACATGAGCGCTTCGACCGATTTTCCGATTCCGGACCCGGCCGCCGCCGCTGTGGCAAGCGCTGCAACAGAACACGACCCCTACATCTGGGGTCGCTTCGGCGGGCCGATCGAAGCCCCGGCCGCCCCGCCGCGGCGCCGCGTGATCGACGTCG
Organism: Burkholderiales bacterium; assembly: GCA_040382235.1. Classification (GTDB taxonomy): domain Bacteria; phylum Pseudomonadota; class Gammaproteobacteria; order Burkholderiales; family JAEUOS01; genus JAEUOS01. The sequence continues at coordinate 902 of JBEIFV010000043.1, read as the reverse complement.
CACGCGAGGCACTGGCACTGATGTGCGATGCCTTGCGCACCCTGGGCGACAGCCACGCGGTGTACGGCTTTTCCGGCGACGGCCGCGAAAACGTCGAGTTCAACCTGATCAAGGAGTTCGACGAAGCCCTGTCGCCGCGCACCTGGGCTGCATTGGCGGCGATGCAGCCGCGCCGCTCCACCCGCATGGGACCTGCGATCCGCCATGCGGCGGCCAAGCTCAAGCGCCAGCCGATGCGCCGCAAGGTGCTGATCATCGTCTCGGACGGCTATCCGGAAGACCGCGACTACGGCCCCGACCGGCGCGACCGCGAATACGGCATACAGGACACCGCGCGGGCGCTGCTCGAAGCCGAGCGTGCCGGCATCACGAGCTTTTGCATCACCATCGACCCGGCCGGTCACGACTACCTGCGCCGCATGTGCGCGGAAAAACGCTATCTGGTGATCGATGATGTGACCGCGCTGCCGGCGGAGTTGACCAAGGTGTATCGGGCGCTGACGCGCGATGCCCACAGCAGCCGCGCAGCGTCCAAGCGCGCCGCGCCGACGGCGGGCATTGCGTGAGGCGCGCCGCACATCACCCGCACTCTTGCTATGCTCACGCGCTCGTGGCCCATTGCGCAGCACGGAACCGCTTCACAACAGCACGTCCGGAGACCCGCATGACCCAGCGTTCCCTCAAGCGATTGTTTCTGTGCGGCCTGTTGGCCTTGCTGCCCGCAATCGCTGCGCAAGCCGCCGACTTTCCGGCCCGCCCGATCAGCATCATCGTGCCCTATGCGGCCGGCGGCGGTGGTGATGTGCTGGCGCGCCTGTTTGCCGACAAGCTCAAGGCCCGCCTCGGGCAGCCGGTGCTGGTGGACAACAAGCCGGGGGCCGGCACCCTGATCGGCTCGGAAT
>JBEIFV010000042.1:0-37066 GCA_040382235.1 Burkholderiales bacterium | reverse complement strand
CATGCTCGCAGTCGCGAACTGAAAACCGAACAGGTGCCCTATGTCGATTCCCGTTGAAGTACTGGAAATTGAGGTCCTGAGTCTCCCGCCTGCGGAGCGCTCACGCCTTCTCGACAGACTGCTGGCCAGCCTTGATCCCGACCCCGAGTGGGAAGAGGCATGGGCTAAGGAAGTGGATCGGCGCGAGGCCGAAATCGCAGCGGGAAAAACGGCCTGGCTTCCAGGTGAAGATGTTGTAGCCCGCCTGCACGCGCAGTTGAAGTGAGCTATTTCCTTTCGCCCGAGGCAGCAGAAGAACTTGCTGAAGCAGTCGCTTTTTAAACCCAACGGGCCAGTACCTCTGTGGCAATGGCGTTTCTGGCCGAGTTCATGCGGGCAGCGCGAATCATTGCGGCGAATCCGCAGCTCGGCACGCGAGTGCCCGTTTCAAGCGACCAGCTTCAATCCTTCGTGTGCGAAGCACAAGATGGCTTCAAAGGCCGAGTTGGCGGCAGGCGCACGCATTGAAGCCTGACGGGAAAAGGTCGGATCATGCGAAGCCACGAACTGAATCGAACAATCGGGCCTCGCATTGAATTGCGCGCGAACGGCGGAGGGGCCGCGCTCGAATTGGGTGTCACAGTAAACTTGAGTCAAGCATCATCAGTTTCTTGCGGAGAGTCGCAAGGCACTCCACGCGCATCAATTTCATCCTTGATCCCACAACTTCACCAGGCGATCACGATGACCCGACTGACCCGTAGCCTGACGTTCACCCTTCTTTGCGGCCTTGCGACCCACTCCTGGGCCCAGCAAACGACCAATATTCGCGGCACCGTCACCACCTTTGACGGCCAGACGATCGTGGTGGCCAGCCGCGACGGCAAGCCGGTCACGGTCACACTGCCCGAAAACGTGAACGTATCGGGCACCAAGGCCATCACCCTGGCCGATCTCAAGCCGGGCACGCCGCTGGGGGTCACGACCATCAAGCGCGCTGACGGCCAGTTGGTGGCGATTGACGTGCGCCCGATACCGCCGACCGCACGCCTGGGCTTGTCGCCGTTCGACCTGCAGCCGGAGTCGACCATGACAAACGCCACGCTTGAGGGTCAGGTGGTATCGGCGGGCGGCACGGAGCTGGTGGTCAACCCCGGCGGCGGTGCGCTGAAGGTGCTGGTGCCGGCTGGCACACCGATGTCGCAGGCGGTGCCCGGCAACCGCGCGGCCATCAAGCCGGGCGAGACCATGTTCGTCGCGGCGCGCCGCGAAGCGGACGGCAAGCTGACGGCGGTGCGCGTCCAGGTCAGCACCAACGGCATCAAGCCGACGCAATGACGCGCCCGGCATCGCGCGCGGCAAAGCTGGTCGAGTCGCGACGCTGGTTCGCCGCGTTCGATCCCGTTATCAGATTTCCGGCGCGCTTTGCGTGACCGCTGGGCCGGCCGCAGGCTTCACCACAGTCGATTGCAAGCCACACCAAAGCCGTCGAATGACAGCCATCAAGCCATGCGAAGTACCGCTCGACTCGCTCCTGCGCAAGTACAAGAACGACAACGGCTATGCGGATTGCTATGTGATCGAGGTGCCGGGCCGGGTCTCGCAAGCGGCTTTTATCGAAGCCTTTTACACCTCACCCCTGTTCAAGGTGGAGCGAGCAATTCTCAAGCATCTGGCGTCGAAGCCATCAACCGATGCTGAAGCCAGGCAGCTTGCCAACGGCAGCGCAGACCGCTTCGCAGCCTGGCGTGTGGAAGGACAATCCGCATCCGAGTTGTTGTTGGCTGACTTCACCGGCTGCACCAGATCCTGGCTCATGGCCTCTCCGGTCGGTGGCGGCACTGGGGCCGTCGGCACCCGCCTTCACTTTGGCTCGGCGGTCGTATCGTGTCCGCATCGGGGCGGTCGGAAGGCAGGCATGGGCTGGCTTTTCATGGCGCTCCTGGGCTTCCATCGGCTGTATTCGCGCCTGCTGTTGCGCGCAGCGGGCAAACGCGCCCGACCCGCTTATTGAAGAGGCGCAATTCGCATGAATGATCTACTTGTCATTGACCACATTCATCTGATCAGCCGCGACGCGCACGCCGCTGCGCAATGGTATTGCGACATTTTCGATGGCGAAATCACCGACGTTCAGGAGAGCCTGCGCGGCGCGCCGCAGATCGACGTCAGGGTGAATGGCCTGACGATCCTGATTCGCGGCCAGCGCACTGGCGAAGAGCATGCCGAGACCCTGCCAATGCGGCATTTCGATGCTTACTCCAGCCACAACGAGTGGGGCATCGACCATTTCGGCTTTACCTACCGCGGCGACCTGCGTGCGTTTTGCGACAAGCTCAAGCCAAAGGGTGTGCGCATGGCCGTGGAGCCATGGGAGTTCAAGCCCGGCCTGGTGTTGTGCTACTTGGCCGCGCCCGATGGCGTCTCCATCGAGATTGTGCAATCCGGTAGTTGACACCGGATCGGATGGAACTCTTCAAGGCTCGGGGCCCGCAAGCGGCCGAAGACCTGTTCGGTCAGCGTAAAGCGCCGGCACCATCGGGTGCCGACGCGTTCGCTGTGACGCTCCGACCCGTTTCGATCCCTCTCACGCTGGATCTCTAGAACGCCCCCTTCACCATGCGCTCTGGCTTGGGCGGCAGGAAGCTGCGGTTGAACACTTCCGACACCGCCGGATTGCGCGGCAATCCGTAACTCTCGTTCAACTGGCCGATCGCGCGCACCATGCGGTCATCCTTGATGTCGCCCATGCCGATCTCGGCCGCTTCCGGGGTGAGCATCAGGTTCTTGAAGGTGTAGACCATGCGCCGCTTCTCGATCTCGCGGTTGATCAGCGGTTCGTGCTTGGTCAGGTTGTCCATGCAGGCATCGGGTTGCGCCGCGCAATCCTTGACCGCACGGTTGATGGCGCGCACCAGACCGGCCACCGCCTGCGGGCGCTCCTTGATCATCTGGGCCGAGACCATCACGCCGTTGCTGTAAAGATCCAGTCCGTAGTCGGCATAGTAGAACCAGCGCACATCCTTATCCGGATCGATACGCTGCGCCACCAGGTTCATGTAGCTGGTGGCCGAGAACACGGCGGACGCCTGCACCTGCCCCTGCAGCAGCATCTGCTCCTGCAGGTTGGGGGCCATGTTGAGCCAGGTGACCTTTTTTTCGTCGATGCCGTTCTTCTTGGCCAGCGCCGTGAAAACTCTCAATGCCGCGCCGCCGGCCGGCGAGCCCAGGGTCTTGCCTTCGACATCCTTCAGCGACTTGATCGCGCTGTCGGCCTTGGTGACCAGCGCAAACGGGGCGCGGTTGTAGAGCATGTAGACCATCACCGGCGCTTCACCCGGCTTGGTGGCGGCGTTCTGGACGATCGCGTTCATGTCGCCGAAGCCGGCCCGGTAGGTGCCCGACATGATGCGGGTGATGGTGGCGGCCGAGCCTTCGCCCTGGTCGATCGAGAGGTCCAGCTTCTCGGCCTTGAAGTAGCCCTTGTCCTGCGCCCAGTAGTACCAGGCGTGCAGGCCCTGGATTTTCCAGTCGAGGGTGAACTTGATCTTGGTGTCCTGCGCGCCGGCAGGCGCGGCGGCTGTGATGCACAAGCCAAGTGCCAGTGCCAGGTGTTTGATTGTTTGCATGCTGCTCTCCGTTGAATTGATCAAAAGTCAAACCATCGCGAATTCGGTCTTGCGTTGCGCCCAGCCGGTGACCCGTTGTTCGATCAGCGAAAAGATCGCGTACAGCCCCACACCCAGGATCGCCAGGATGAAGAGGCCGGCAAACACCAGCGCCACATCGAAGTTGCCCGAGGCGATCATCATGACGTTGCCGATGCCGCGATTGGCCGCCACCGTTTCCGACAGCACCGTGCCCACGAAGGCCAGTGTGATGGCGATCTTGAGCGAGGCGAACAGGTAGGGCATGGTGCGCGGCAGGCCGACGTTCCACAGGATGTCGCGCTTGGAGGCGCCCAGGGCACGCAGTACGTCTTCCAGCTCCGGCTCCGTGGTGGCCAAGCCGGTGGCCACGTTCACCACCACCGGGAAGATGCTGATCACCATCGAGGTGAGGATCGCGGGCACCGTGCCGGCGCCAAACCACACCACGAAAATCGGCACCACCGCCACCTTGGGGATCGACGAGAAGCCGACCAGCAACGGATAGGCGACGTCATAGGCCAGTTTGGAAGAGCCGATGATCACGCCGATCAGGATGCCCGCCAGCACCCCGAAAGCGAAGCCGACCAAGGTGGTGAAAAGCGTCTGTGTCGCATGCGGCAGCAGGGCCGGAAAGCGTTCGATCAGCACCTTGATGACCTGCCCGGGCTTGGGCAGGATCAGGTCGCTGATGCTGAAGGCGCGGCAGATCAGCTCCCACAGAAGGAACATCATCACGATCGACAGCACCGACAGCAGGCGCTGGCGGCCTTTGGCAGAGAAAGTCATTGCACTACCCTCCAGTCACTGCGTGCCATCCTCCCCGAGGAAGGATGAGCGCTTTCTTCGGGCGGCCGAGCGGGCGCGCTCATGCTTGCTCCAGTGAGACGCCGCGCGAGTCGGCGATCTGCATGCGCAGGTGCTGCACGATGGCGGTGAATTCGGGCGAAAAACTCAAGGCCAGGGTGCGCGGGCGCGCAAACCCGATATCGCGGATATCGACAATCCGCCCCGGGCGCGGGCTCATCATGTAGATGCGGGTGCCGAGGTAGCAGGCCTCGCGCAGGTCGTGGGTCACCAGGATCACCGTCGGCTTGGTTTCCATCCACAGCGACTGCATGATCGACCACAGTTCTTCGCGGGTGAACTGGTCGAGCGCGCCGAAGGGCTCATCGAGCAGCAACAGGCGCGGCGCGTGGATCAATGCACGGCACAGCGAGGCGCGCTGCAGCATGCCGCCCGAGAGTTGCCAGGGGCGCTTGTCGCCGAAACCGGCCAATCCCACTTTCGCCAGCAGCGCCTCGGCACGGTCCGCATATTCGCCTTTCTTCTTGGCGGCGTAGTCGTGGCGGAACGGCACCACGATCTTCAGCGGCAGCATCACGTTTTCGCGCACGGTGAGCCAGGGCAGCATGGTGGGGTTCTGGAACGCCATGCCCACGCCCTTGGAAGGCCCGCGCACTTCGCGGTTCTCGACCAGTACCGTGCCGGTGGTGGCCGGAATCAGGCCCGACACCAGCTTCAGGATGGTCGACTTGCCGCAACCGCTGGGGCCGACGATGGCGACAAAGTCACCGTCGGCGATCTTCATGTCGGTGGCGTCCAGCGCCAGCACGTTGCCGCCCGGATAGCGCAGCGACACGTTGTTGAGTTCGATCATCGACGGCATGGCGCTCCCTCAGGCATGCGCCACGATGGCGAAAGGGCCGCCACCGGGCGGGCCCTGGTGTTCGGCGCCGCCCGAGACGTAGATCGCGGTCTGGCCCAGCACCGAAGCCAGCACCGCGCCGACCGCGGCGCGCGCATGGCGGGTGGAATTGATGTCGGAGTCGTTCAACATGGTGTGGCGCGCGCCACGCACCATGCCGTCCGGCGCGGCTTCGGCCTTGGCGAAGATGTTCACCACGCGCTCGGCAATCGCCCGGGCATCGCCATCGGGGTCTACGCCCAGTCGCCGCAGGCAGGCGCGCGCGGCGGCAGCGTCGACCGCGTCGCGCATCACGCCGTGGTCGATCACGTAGGGGCTGGCGGCGCTCTCGCTCATGCCCATGACGATGACGACATTGTTTTCCAGTTCGATGCCGGCGGAGGTGGAGGCAGTACCCGAATGCAATGCCCAGTCCCGGCAGATGGCGGCATCCGACAGGGCTTGCGCTTCTACCTCACCCAGGGCCAGCGCCGCGCCCAGCGCCGATGCGCCGCGCGAAGCCCCCATCGATTCATAGGTGTCATGGGTGACCGTATCGACGCCGCGCGCACGCGCCGCGCCGATCTTGGCCGCGGTCAAGAGCGGGCATTTGATCTGCACGAAATGCACGTCGCGGCTGTGGCCGATGCCGGCATCCTGCATGGCGGCTGCAACCGCCTTTGCGGTTTCGTTCACCTGCGCCATGCGGCCCATTTCCTCGGGCAGGAAGTCGCGCGTGAAACCGATGCCGACCGCCAGGCGCGGCCGGCCCGCTTGTGGCTGGCCGCCGGCCCGCCGGGTGAACACCGTGAAGTGCGGCGACAACACGCCCTCGGTACCACCGGACATGACGAATGCCACGCGTTGGTGCACCGCCTGCGCGCTGATTTCCAGATGCGGCGCCAGCAGCGCGCACCACGCCTGGGAAGCAAAGTCGCGGGTGAAGTCATTGACACAACCGTTGCCTTCGGTCTTGCCCATTACCGCGACGATCTCGGAGGGTCGCAACTCGCCACTGGCGATCAAGCGTTCGGCCCCCGTCAGATCGGCCGGGCCGCTGCAGAGTATTTTGTGAATGCCCACTAGCTGGTTCATGCCTTGACTCCGAGCAACTGGTTCACCACTTCATACTGGATCGCGCAAGCCTCGACCAGCGCGCCTTCCTCGACGGTCTCGTTCACGGCATGGCCCTGGCGGTCGTCCCCAGGCCCGAAAATCACGATCTGCGCGCCGCTATCGGAAAGAAAGCGTGCATCGCTGGCGCCCACCGGCACGCGGAATTGCGCGGCGATGCCGGTAACGTGGTGCACCGCATCGGCGAACGCACGTACCAACGGCTGCTCCTGCGACATACGAAAGCCGTTGGTGCCGGTAATGCGTTCAAGCAGCCAGGAATCGGCCGGCTCTCCCGCGGCTGCCAACACCTGCTGCAATTCGTGCATGCCGGAATCCACGCTTTCCTCGGCCGGCAGCAGGCGGCGATCGAGGGTGACCACGCACTCGTCCGGCACCACGTTGGTGTTGGCGCCGCCTGCGATGGTGCCGATGTTGAGCGTGGAACGATGGGCGCCTTGAACGCGTCTGGAGAGCTCCCGGCCCAGCGCCAGGTCCAGATGGTTCAACAGGCGCGTCATGCGCAGGATCGCGTTGTCGCCGGCGGACGGGTCGCCGGCATGCGCGCCGCGGCCGCGCGTGCTCAGGCGCGCCCACAGCACGCCGCGCTCTTCGACCATCAGGGTATTGGAGGTGGGGGCGGCCATCACCAGCATGTCGGGCTTCAGGTGCCCGGCCTCGGCCAGGAATTGCGTGCCGTCCGGACCCAGGCGCTCTTCGTCACCGGCGAAGGAAAACACCAGGGTGCCGCGCTGCGGGCCACCGGCGCGCGCAACCTGCTGTGCCACCCAAAGCTGGGTCGCGGCGCTGCCCTTGCAATTGACCGCGCCCAGGCCAGCATGGCGGCCGCCGCCGGTGGCACTCAACACGTACGGATCGGTCGCCCAGCCGGCACCGGGGGCGACGGTGTCGACATGGCTGTTGAAGGCCAGCACCGGCGCGCCGCTGCCGCTTTGTGCGACCACGTTGGCCACACCGGGCGCGCGCACGTGAATCGCCACCGCATAGCCGCAAGCCTTGAGGGTGGTGGCGATGAATTCGCAGATCGCTTCAGTCGAGCCAGGCGGCGTGGTCGACGGCCGCGCCACCAGTTCGGCCAGCAACTCGGTGACCTCAGACATGCGGGCCGCCGGCCGCCACGATCGCGCTCATGGTCTTGTCGACATTGCGCGGCGCCGGCGTCGGCATGTTCTGCACCGACTTGACCGAGCGGCCCCAGCCCTGGGTTTCGGCGACCAGTTCGGAGTCGCGCATGACAAAGCGCCCGCGCACCATGGTGTGGATCGGCACGCCCTTGACCGGGCGCGCGTTCCACGGCGTCAACTTGCTGCGCGAATGCAGGCGTTCATTGGCGATCACCGCCTCGCGCTCTAAATCGACCATGGCGAAATCCGCATGTGCTCCAGGCTGGATCACGCCCTTGGTGCCGTACAGGCCCCAGGCCTTGGCCGGGTTGACCGCGCTCCAGCGCACATAGTCAGTGAGCGCCGCGCGCCCATGGTTGATCTCGGTCAGCATCAGCGACATCTGCGTTTCAACGCCGGGAAAACCGCAGTCGCAGTTCCAGATGCGCTCACGGGTTTTTTCATCCGGCGCGTGCGGCGCATGGTCGGTGGCGATCATGTCGATCACCCCTTCCATCAGGGCGTCCCACAAGGGCGCGTTGTGGCGTGCGTCGCGGATCGGCGGGTTGACCCTGAGCACGCTGCCCAGCCGCGTCATGTCACCGGTGTTGAGCAACAGGTATTGCGGGCAGGTCTCGGAGGTCACGTCCACGCCGCGGCGCTTGGCGTCGCGCAACAGGTAGAGCGAGTCGGCGGCGCTGTGATGCGCGATATGCAGGCGCGCACCGGTCCATTCGGCGAAGGCGATGGCGCGGCCGATGGCCTCGATCTCGCACACCTCCGGCCGTGCCGCCAGGTGGGCATGGCGATCGGCGCGGCCGGCGCCCTCCATGCGCGCCTGGCGGCGCGCCATGATCGAGGGGTTCTCGGCATGCACGGTGCAGCGGATACCGCGTCGCGCCAGGATCTCGAAGCCTTCGAGGATCGCGCCGTCGGAAGGCGCCGGCAGGTTGCCGAAGGTGTTGCCCATGAAGCACTTGAAGCTGGTCACCCCGGCATCGATCAGCGCTTCGAGCTGGTCGATGTTGTCCTCGTCGAGCAGGCCGTAAAGGCCGTAGTCGACATGCGAGGCGGTGGCGCTTTTCTGCTTCATGGCCAGCGCTTCGAGCGTGCCGGTGGGCGGGTTGGTGTTGGGCATCTCGAACACCGTGGTGACGCCGCCGCACGCCGCGGCCGCCGAGCCAGTCGCCCAGTCTTCCTTGTGGGTATAGCCGGGGTCGCGAAAATGCACATGGCTGTCGATCGCCCCTGGCAGCACATGCAGTCCGCGCGCATCGAAGCGCGCCTTGGCCGTTGGCATCGCATCGTCCGCCCCGACCGCGACAATCACCTCGCCGCGAATAGCGACAGATGCTTCGATCACCGCGCTATCGGAGACAACAAGTCCCCCGTGTATGACCAAATCATCAGTTTGTTGCACAGGCAGCCTCACGAGGTCTTTTCGTTGATGTTTCCAGCAAAAAATCAGCCGGCTTCGCCGGTGATTTTTTGGACGAATAAATCGGGCAAAAGTAGGTTTTTACTTTTGCCCGCTACAAACTCGCCCATCCCCCATCCACCGGCAGATCCACCCCGGTGATCTGGCGCGACACGTCGGAGGCCATGAACAGGCAGGCGTTGGCCACATCGGTATCGTTGGTGATGCGCTTCAAGGCATAGTCGGCGGCATGCCGCGTGGCCGCTTCCTCGGGAGAGATGCCAAGGCGCGCCGCCATTTCGGCGCAGACCTTGTCGCGAAAGCGCGGCCCGTCCACCATGCCCGGCGCCACGCAGTTGACATTGATGCCGTGCGGTCCGGCTTCAAGCGCGAAACTCTTGGTGATGCCGCGCAGGCCCCATTTGGAGGCGGAATAGGCCATGCGCCCGGCGCGCCCGCGCATGCCGAAGGTGCCGCCGACGTTGACGATCTTGCCGTAGCGCCGCGCGATCATGCCCGGCAGCACCGCGCGCATAGTGTTGAAGCAACCTTTCATGTTGAGCTCGACGATCTGGTCGAATTCTTCGGGCGTGGTTTCCCAGCCGGTCTTGCCGATCGGCCCGGAACCGCCGGCCACGTTGACCAGGATGTCGACGCCTTCGCCCAGCCTTTCGGCTTCCAGCGCCAAGTGTGCGCAGTCGGCGCTGTTGGTGACATCGCATTTGACGACGATCACCTTGGCGCCGATGGCGCGCGCTTCGGCCGCCACCGGTTCGATCGCCGCCAGGTCGCGCCCGGCCAGCGCCAGGCGTGCGCCTTCGCGCGCGAAGGCCAGGCTGATCGCCGCCCCCATGCCCTTGGCCGGGCCGGTGACGATCACCACCTTGTTGGTAAGTCTCAAGTCCATGCGGCGCTTTCTATTTTCCGGTCACGGTGAGGTTGCTCGGGCGGTCGGCGCGCGGCGGCAGGAAGGCGCGCGAAAACACTTCGTCGCGGGCAGGCCGGCGCGCCAGCCCATTGGACTCGACCACCACGCCGATGGCGCGCTCGAGGCGATCGTCCTGCACATCACCCAGGCCGATTTTGGCGATTTCGGGGCCGCTCATCTCTTCCTTCAGGGTGTAGAGCAGGCGTTCTTTTTCGATGTCACGCTTGACCAGGGGCTCGCGCTTCATCACTGTATCCATCGCCGCTTCGGGGTTGGCCAGAGTGTCCTTGACGGCGCGGTTGATCGCCCGCAGCAGGCCGCGCACCGCGTTCGGGTTGTCCTTCGCCAGTTGCTTGGAGACCACGATGGCGTTGCTGTACAGATCCAGCCCGTGATCGGAATACATCATGAAGCGCAGGTCCTTTTCCGGGTCCATGCCGATCGCCTTGGCCGAGAACCAGACTGTGTTGACAAAGCCGAAAACGGCGTCGACCTGGCCCTGGCGCAGCATCTGCTCACGCAGGTTGGGGGTCATGTTGGTGATGTTGACTTTCGAGGCATCGACCTTTGCCGCCTTGGCGAAAGCCGGGAACAGCTTCAAGGCGCCGTCGTTGGCCGGGCCGCCGATGGTCTTGCCTTCTAGGTCCTTGGGGCTCTTGATCGGACTGTCCTTTTTCACCACGATGGTGAAGGGCGGCACGTTGTAGAGCATGAAAACCGCGATCGGTGCCTCGGCCGGCTTCTTCGAGGCCAGGTCGATCAGCGCATTGATGTCGCCGAAACCCACGTTGTAGGCGCCACTGGCCACCTTGATGATCGAGGCGGCCGAGCCTTCGCCCTGGTCGATTTCGACATCCAAGCCTTCGGCCTTGAAATAGCCTTTGTCCTGGGCCAAGAAAAACCAGGCCTGCGGGCCCTGGTATTTCCAGTTGAGAACCATCTTGATCTTGGTCTGCGAAGCTGCCATCGGGGCATACGCAGTCATGGCAAGAGTGCAGGCGGCAAGGATTGCTGCTAAATGGCGCTTCATGGAGATTCTCCGGGTTGAGGTCATGCGCGCGACGCGAGACGCGCAGCGCTAGAGTATTCCATGCATGATGAATGCCGGGAGTGCTGCGTTACCAGTGCTATATTCATCAGGACCTGTTCGTTTTTTTGCAACACTCGCGCCTGCCGGGGTGATTGGGGGGGAGACATCGCTTGTCGCTTCAGTACCTGAAAGTCTTTGCCTATATCGACGCGGTGGCGCGTGCCGGTTCGGTGCGCAAGGCTGCAGAGTCGCTGTTCATCACGCCTTCGGCACTGGATCGGCGCGTGCAGGACCTGGAGGCGGAACTCGGCACCGAACTTTTCGAACGTCATGCGCGTGGCATGCGACTGACCGCAGCCGGTGAACTGTTCCTGCACCATGTGCGTGCGCAGCGCGCCGATTTCGAGCGTATCCATGGCGAAATCGAGCATCTGAAGGGCTTGCGCCGCGGCACCGTCGCCATCGCAGCCAGCCAGGCGCTGGCGTTCACGGTGTTGCCGGAATTGCTCAACGGTTTTCGCCAGGCCAATCCGGGCATCGGGTTCAAGGTGCGGATCTGCGATCGACAGAGTGTGGTGGCCGCCTTGCGCGATTTCGAGGCTGACCTGGGCCTGGTCTACAACGTGCAGCCCGGCTCGGATCTCACCACAATCATGCAGGTGGAGCAGCGTCTGTGCGCGGTGATGGCAAGCGGCCACCCGCTGGCGCAGCAGACGACAGTGAAGATGCGCGATTGCCTCCAATACCCTCTGGCGATGCCCGACGTCGGCCTCGGCGGCCGTGCGATTCTCGACGGGTTTTTCGCCCGCAGTTCATTGAAGCCGCAGATCGTGCTCGAATCAAACTCCTTCGAGATGCTGCGCAATTACGTACGGTCCAACGACAGCGTGTCGTTCCAGATCCAGATCGGGACGCCATTGCTGCGCGACCAGGACGGCGTGACCGCACGCCTGATCGAGGAGCGCGCGTTTCCGCGCCAGCCGCTGACGGTGGCGCAATTGAAAGGGCGGCATTTGCCGCAGCCGGCGCTGCGCTTTCTGGCGGTGTTGCGCACCGCGCTGGAGCCGGGGCTTGCCGCTTGACGCGAGCCCGGGTGCGGCGAGAAGAAGCCTGTCATCATTTGCAGGCATGATTCCCGCTGAGTAGGACAGATTCCGCCGCCCATCAAGCCTGATTCCAGACCGACCATGCAATTTTCAAACGACGACCTGCACCGCGTCGGCGCCATCCTGGCGCGTGCGGCGACAAGCGAAATCATGCCGCTGTTCCGCCGACTGGCCTCCGCGCAGATCAGGCAAAAGACCTCGGCCTTCGATGTCGTCACCCAGGCCGACGAAGCCGCCGAAGCCTTGATCACGCGCGAACTGCAAGCGGCGTTTCCCGGCGCGATCGTGATTGGCGAGGAGGCTACCCATTCAAACCCGGCATTGCTCGACGCCATCGCCACGGCCGAGTTGGCGTTCATCGTCGACCCGATCGATGGCACCAAGAACTTCGCCTGCGGCCTGCCGCTGTTTGGCGTGATGGCGGCGGTGACTTCACGCGGCCAGGTGCTGGCAGGCGTGATCCACGACCCGCTGCGCGGCGACTTCGCCTACGCCCTGCGCGATGCGGGCGCATGGCTGGAGCACGCCGATGGCACGCGGGTCGAGATGCGCGTAGCAGCGCCGGTGCCGGTTGCGCAAATGGAAGGCATTGTCGGCACCACCTTCCTGCCCGAGCCCTTGCGTACGCAAGTCAATTCACGCCTGTCGCGCCTGGCCCACACCACCTGGCTGCGCTGCTCGGCGCATGAATACCGCACCATCGCCGCCGGCCATTGCCACATCCTTTTCTACAACAAGCTGATGCCCTGGGACCATGCGGCCGGCTGGCTGTTGCATCGCGAGGCTGGCGGCTATTGCGCGCATTTCGACGGCACGCCTTATTTGCCCACGCACTTGAGCGGCGGGTTGATCTATGCGCCGGATGAGACAAGCTGGCGGGCGGTGCGGGCGGCGCTGCTCGTGGACTAAGGCTGTCGGGGCGGCTCGCCTGCGCCTTGTCCGCCGCGTCCCATTGCTTTTGGCTTGACCGCCGCCGCCATGTCCGCCAGCGGATCATGTGCCGCAGCATGGGCGAACCAGTCGCGTGCGCGCATGCCGGCGGCCGCGGCTCGCAACGACGTCTTGATGCGCGGCACGCCGTTGGGCGGAAATGCGGCGATGCGCCCGGCCAGCGCGCGGGCACGTGCAAGCACCTGATCATCGTCCGTCACTTCGCAGGCAAGATGCTCGCGCAGCATGGTGTCGGCATCAATGCGGTCGCCCAGGAAGCACAGGCGCGCGGCCGCTGCTTCACCGTGCTTCAACGCAAGCCAGGCAACGTTTTTCGGCGCCGCCATGTCGATCTGGATTTCACCCACCTGCAGGTAAGCGCTGCGGCCGGCGACCAATAGATCGCAGGCGATCGCCAGCGCGGCGCCGCCGTTGATCGCGTATTTCTCCAGCGCGCCCACGAATACCTTGGGCGATTCGATCAACAGGCAGTGCACTTCGTCCCATGACTCCCTGAAGGTCTTGGCCCAGGGTGGCGGTGGATCGGTATTGAAGGCCTTGATGTCGAGCCCGGAACAAAAGGCGCCGCCGGCGCCGCGCAGCAGCACCACGCGCACGCTGGTGTCGGCATTGAGTGCGACCAAGGCCTCACGCATGGCTTCCGCCAGCGTGCCTTCGATCGCGTTGCGCCGCTCGGGCCGGTTGAGCACCAGCTCGGCCCAGCCGTCGTGGCGTTCGATGATGACAGGATGCATGTTCGTTCCAGTGCTACGAGGGGGTGAGTCTGGCGTCTTCCACCAGCTTTTTCCAGCCATCCGAATCGCTTTGCAACACCCGCGCGAACTCGGCGGGCGTGGTCGGCATCGGCGCCGGTGCATTCTGCTTTTGTTCGAAAAACGCGATGGTGTCGGGCAAGGCCAGCCACTGGTTGAGCAGCGCATTCATGCGCTGGATGATCGGTGCCGGCGTGCCCTTGAGCACGAACATGCCGTACCAGGAGGTCACGTTGAAGGGCACGCCCTGTTCGGTCAGGGTTGCCACCTCGGGAAACTGCGGCAGGCGGGTCTGCGATGAGGTGGCGATGGCGCGAATGCGCCCCGAGCGCACCAGTGCCACCGGCGTGGCCGCGTCGATCCAGGCCGCCGCCACGTCGCCCGCCACCACCGCCGGCGGAATCTGCGCCACCGTCTTGTAGGGCACATGCTCGATCTGCATGCCGGTGCGCGCCTTGATCATCTCCATCACCAGGTGGCCACCTGAGCCCGCGCCCCAGGAGCCGTAGCTCATCTTGCCGCCTTGTTTTGCCGCCTGCGTCACCAGTTCCTTGAGGTTCTGCGCCGGCACCGCCGGGTTGACGATCAACACATTGCCGCCACCGCCGCCGATGCGGCCGATCGGCACAAAGTCGTTCAAGGGGTCATGCGACATCTTGGCCATCAACAGGCGGTTGACCAGGTACGCGGCCGAGAAAGAGATCAGCAACGAATGGCCGTCGGGCGGCGCGCGCAACACCGCCTCGTGCGCCACGATGCCATTGGCCCCGGGACGGTTTTCCACCAGCACCGGTACGCCCAGGCTTTTGGAGAGGAATTCGGCCAGCGGGCGGCCGAAAATGTCGGCGCCGCCACCGGCGCCGCTTGGTAGCACCAGCTTGATGTCTCGCACCGGCCAGGCTTGCGCGCCGGCGCTTGCGGTGAGGGCTGCGAGCGGCAATGCCAGCGTGGTCTTGAGCAGGGTTCGGCGGCGCGCGTGCGTGCCGGCGCTGGTTGAAGGGCGCATGGTGTTGTCTCCGTTAGTGATCTGCTGCGACCGTCTTTCCGGGCGTCAGACCCTGATTCTGCGCCATGTATCAGCCGCCGGGCAGAGGCCCCTCCCGGCAAGCCTCAAGCGAGCAACAGCCGCACCAATTCTTCCGGCGCGCTCATCATCGCATTGTGGCCGGTGTGCATCTCGATGTATTTCCAATCGGGGTCGGCCTTTAACTGCTGCTTGAGGCCATTGAAGTCGGAATAGAGTGGATGGGTGCAATCGATATAGGTGCGCGGCAGGAGCGCCGCGCCGCGGCCGGCGGCGAGATTGGGCAACTGCATGTGCGACAAGTAGCAGCCATACGGATGCGGGCGCAGGCGGCGGTTGGCCCAGGCGATGTCGGCCGCATCGGTTAGGCCGAACACGGCGGCGTCCGGCGCCGGCAGGAACAGTCCACCGGCGGCGCGCGCCGCGGCATGGCGCACCGAAGCGGCTTCCGCGGTGTGAAAGCTGGACCAGCCTTCGCCATGCTGCGGTACCAGGGCATCGAGGTAGAAGAGCGCCGCGATGCGGCTGCTGCCGTCCAGGCGATCGGCCGCACCGGTGATCGCCAGCCCGCCATAGGAATGGCCGACCAGGATCACCTTGTCCAGTTCTTCGGTCTCGATGTAGCTGGTAACGTCTTCCACATGGGTACCCAGCGTTATCTGTTTGGACAGCAAATGCCCGTGCTCGCCCATGCCCGCCAGGGTCGGGGTATGCACGGCATGCCCCTGTGCGCGCAGCAGCTTCGCCACCCGCGCCCAGCACCAGCCGCCGTGATAGGCGCCGTGAATCAATACGTAGGTGTTCATGTCAGTCGCTCCCCGATTCTCTGTTTGTTGCATGGGCCCGTAGCCGACTGGCCTGGATCACCTGCGAGGATTGTTGATGTGCCCAGTACTGCCGGATCAGCTTATCAGGGCTGACCAGCGATCCCGCTTCAACCCAAGGCCTCCATCGCATACGCCATCGCGTAGTCCAGGGTCATCGCCTGCCCTTCGGTGCGCGCGCGGCGCGCCTCCCCGGGACTGCATGCGGTGGATACTACCTGCAACGAGCAGGTGCCAAGCAATTTCCGGCCGGCCCTGGATCTGCATGCACAACACTACAAGGCAAAGCCCTGAAGCTCACGCCATCCAATCACCCGGCACCCCTGGCGCTCATAAGCGCCTTCACCGCCGTACACGATCAGCGGCATACGCGCCGCGTCGATGGCGAATTTCCGCCATCTGCCGATCGCCTCGGGCCAGTCGGAGGCGAAGGTGCTGCCTGATTTGATCTCGATGGCCTGCATGCCTTGCGGCGTGTCGAATAGCAGGTCCACTTCATGGCCCGCGTTGTCGCGCCAGAAATACAGGTCGGCGCTCCTCCCCGCATTGAACCGGTGTTTGATGAATTCGCTCACCACATAGGTCTCGAACAGCGCGCCGCGGGCGGCATGGGTCTGGATGCTGGCGGCATCGCGAATGCCGAGCAACCAGGCCATCAATCCGACGTCCAGAAAATACAGCTTGGGGCTCTTGACCAGCCGCTTGCCGAAGTTGCGGTGGTAGGGTGGCAATCGCGCCACCAGGTAGCTGGCCTCCAGCACCGACAACCATTGCCGCGCGGTCACCGCCGAAATGCCGCAGTCCGCACCCAGCGCCGCCAGATTGAGCAATTGGCCCGAGCGCGCCGCGCACATGCGCACAAAGCGTTGAAACAGCGAGAGGTCGCGTACCGCCACCAGTTGGCGCACATCACGCTCCAGATAGCTGCTGACATAGTTGGGAAACCAGTCGCCGGGTGACAAGTCGCGGTCGTACAAGGCGGGATAGGCGCCGCACAGAAGGCAATCCTCCAGAACGGCAGGCAACTTGCCGACTGCCGCCAGTTCGCCAGCCGCGAAAGGCAGCAACTCGATGCGCCCCACGCGGCCTGCCAGCGATTGGGTGATGCCCGCGATAAGGTCGAACTGGGCGGAACCTGTCAGAATAAAATCGCCCATCCGGCCGCGTTCATCGACCAGGCCCTGCAGCCACGACAACAAATGCGGGCAGCGCTGCACCTCGTCGAGAATCGCCCCCGAAGCAAAGCGATGCAAGAACGCGCGCGGGTCGCGTTCGGCGAAGGCCTGTTCGTCAGGATTTTCCAGGGAGACATAGGCCTTGTCGGCGAATACTGCCTTCGCCAGGGTTGTCTTGCCGGATTGGCGCGGCCCGGTCACGGCGATCACCGGAAAACCTTTGGCCAGGCGCTGGACGGTGGCGGCTGCGGTACGGGGAATCATTTTTTACAAATCGGAAGTTTAACTTTCGATTTGTAATTTTATGTCAATCGAGGCTCTTTGCCCGCTTTTTTTGACCAGACGCTCCGGATGGGATGCTTCAGGCGATCGGGCCGTGTAGTCAGGGCCGAGCGCCGCACGCACCTGCGAAGGGCGGCGGACGTACGCATCGCGTTGTCGCAATGCGCAAGCCGTTGAGCATGTCCGCGCCCCTGACCTGGCGCGACGTTGCCGGCAGCCGGCCGGCCCGTTGCGAGCGGCCGCGAAGGTGCTCCGCGACGCCGATCATGCAGAGCACCTGGCCGGCAAGTACCGGCCGATGGAGATGGCCGGTGGAACCCGCCCCTGGCGGTTTTCACTCTGTCCAGCGACGAATGTGATTTTGCGCTGGCGCCCGTTGGTTCGCGAAGACTTGCTTCAGTGCCGGTAGTCTTCTTCCCGCTGGTGCCGAACCGCACCCACGATAACTTCGTCGGCAATGATCTCGAAGAGAACCACGTAGCCAGTGGCACCGAACGGTACGATCAATTCGCGCGAGCGACCATTGCCCAGGTGCGCCTTGCGGCATGAATAGGGCGACCATGACAGCAGGCGCATTCCCTCGCGGATGGCGTCGAGTGCCCGTTGCGGAGTGGTCCAATCCGCTGCCTCGCTCGCGAGCTCGCGTTCGATGGCGAATTCCTCCAGACGCCGCAAGTCCGCCACCGCTTCTTGCAGCAGCGTGACCGTGTATTTCGTCGTCACCGGCCTCTTGGCTGGGAGGCTCGACGCTTGGCTTCATCGAGGCGCGTCTGGAGGTCGGCCATGACCGCGTCGACCGAATGCCCGCCGCCTTCTTGTTTCCACCGCTCGATTGCCGCCTCGCCACGGGTGACGAACTCGGACTGCACGCGACGCCAGGCCGCGGCCGCGACGACCGCCTCCTCGATGAACTGGGTCAGCGATTCGCCCTCGCGCAAGACCGCCTCGACTTCGGTCCGGACCTCGGGTTCGACGCGAATGGGGGGAAAGGTGGCGGAGCGCATTTCTGAAGTGTATAGCAAACGTGCTACGCGGGCAAGACTGATCAGCGGCGCGTTCGCCGATGCGGCTTTCTTCGCTGCTCCATAGCGTGGCCCAGTGGCGCGGATTGTTGAAGTGATCACGCTTGATGAAGGCGCACTCCAAGCTGCCATGTGGCGTCGTAAGAGCATGGACCGATGGGGGGTTGGTGTCGCTGGTCCACGCGGACGCAATCAATCGAGCAGCAGGCGCGTCAGTTCGCCGGGCGCGCTGATCATGGGGTCATGTCCGGCGCGAATTTCGGCATGCTGCCACGCCGGGTCGGTCTTCAGGCGTTGCTTCAGGCCCATGAAATCGGAAAAGTGAGGCTCCACACAGTCGATGTACAAGCGCGGCAGCAGCGCCGCGCCGCGGCTGGCGGCGAGATTGGGCAGGTGGATCGGCGACAGGTAGCAGCCATACGGATGCGGGCGGAGACGGCGATTGCCCCACGCGGCGTCGGCCGGGTCGGCAATGCCGTAGATGGCGATGTCCGGTGGCGGCATGAGGAGCCCGTCCGCGGTCTGCGCATAGTGCGTGGCCGCCGCCCCTGGCGTGCTGAAGCTGCGCCAGGTATCGCCGTCATTGGGCACCAGCGCATCCACATAGATCAGCCGCGCGATGCTGCCGCTGCCATCGAGGCGATCGGCCGCGCCGGTGATGACCATGCCGCCGTAGGAGTGACCGACCAGGATCACGCCCGTCAGCTCCTCGGTTTCGATGTGGCTGGTGACATCCTCGATGTGGGTTTCAAGGGTGATCTGCCTGGACAGCAGGTGCGCATGCTCGCCCATGCCTGCCAGGGTCGGGGTATGCACATCATGGCCCGCGGCGCGCAGCCGCTTGGCCACCCGCGCCCAGCACCAGCCACCGTGATAGGCGCCGTGAATCAGTACGAAGGTGCTCATGAGGTTGCCTCTTCGATAAATCGTCGCGCCGCTGTCATCACCTGGCCGGCCGCGTCCGCGCGCAGGCAATCGATGCGCTCGAGGCCGCTGAAACCGCGCAGCCAGGTGATCTGACGCTTGGCCAGTTGTCGTGTCGCATAGATGCCGCGTTCGCGCAATTCGGATTGCGGCAAGCGACCGTCGAGCATTTCCCAAACCTGCCGATAGCCGACGCAACGCATCGAGGGCATGGCGGCGTCGAGGTCCGGATGGCGGGCGCGCAGCGCCCGCACTTCATCGATGAGGCCGCCCGCCAGCATGGCCTCGAAGCGCTGCGCAATGCGCTGATGCAAGACTGCGCGGTCGGAGGCTTCCAGGGCGATGCTCTTGAGTGCGAACGGCAGGTCGGTGGGCGCCGTGTCGGCACGACGCTTGAGAAGCTGCGACAGCGGCGTGCCGGTGATGCGAAAAACCTCAAGCGCGCGGCCGATGCGCTGTGCGTCGGTGGGTGCCAGGCGGGTAGCAGTGGCTGCGTCGACCAAAGCCAGCTCGGCATGCAAGGCCGGCCAGCCACGCGCCGCGGCATCGGCTTCGATGGCGGCGCGCAGCGCCGGATCGGCCTGCGGCAGGTCGTCCAGGCCTTCGCGCAGCGCCTTGAAGTAAAGCATGGTGCCGCCGACGAAAATCGGCACCTTTCCGCGCGCGTGAATGGCTGCGGCGGCTGCCCATGCATCGGTTAGGAAACGTGCGGCCGAATAGGCTTCGGTGGGCGCGATGATGTCGATCAGGTGATGCGCGATGCCGTCGCGCTCGGCGCTGGACGGTTTGGCGGTGCCGATATCCATGCCGCGATACACCAGCGCGGAGTCGACCGAGATCACTGCGCCGCCCAGGGCCTGTGCCAGGGCGACGCCCAGGCCGGTCTTGCCGGTGGCGGTGGCGCCGATCAGCGCCAGGGCGCGCGGTTTCACAAGCTGTTGCCGCGGCTTCTAGCGACCGCGCATGAACAGGCGGTCGAGATCGGACAGGCCGAACTGGTACCAGGTCGGGCGGCCATGGTTGCACTGGCCGCTTTTTTCGGTGTCTTCCATCTGGCGCAGGAGCGCATCCATCTCCGGCAGCGACAGGCGCCGGTTGGCGCGCACCGCGGCGTGGCACGCCATGGTCGAGAGCAGTTCGTCGCGATGGCGTGTCAACACCTCGCCCGAGCCGAAATCCTGCAACTCCCTGAGCACGTCGCGCGCCAGTGCCCTGGCGTCCGCATCCTTGAGCAAGGCCGGCACTGCGCGCACCGCCAGGCTTACGCCCGATAGCGGCGTGATCTCGAAGCCCAGCGTGCCCAGGGTTTCGGCATAGTCGGCGGCGGTGGCAACCTCGATGCGCTCGGCGTTGAAGGCCACCGGGATCAACAGCGGCTGGGCGGCGATGCGCTTGGACTCCAGGTCTTTCTTGAAGGCTTCGTAAAGAATCCGCTCATGCGCCGCGTGCATGTCGACCACCACCAGGCCGGCCTGGTTCTGCGCCAGGATGTAGATGCCGTGCAGTTGCGCCAGCGCCTGGCCCAGCGGCGCATCGCCGGCCGGCAAGGCGGCGGGCATGTAGCCCGGCGCGGGGGCTTCCATCACGCGTTGCGATGAGGCGGCCGAGAACAGCGCGAAGTAGGCCGCTTGTGATTGCGGCTGGCCAATCGGGCCTTGGCGAAACAGGCTTTGCGGCATGCCGCCGGTGCTGATGCGCGTGCCGTCGGTGCTTGCCACAGCAGCACCGGCGGGCAGCGGCGCCAGCGTGCCGGCGCTGGCCATCGGCACCGGCGCATCGGCGGCACTGGAGGCAAGGGCCGCGGCCACTGCGCGCATCACGAACTGATGGATACCCTGCGACTCGCGAAAGCGCACCTCGATCTTGGCCGGATGCACGTTGACATCCACTGCGGCCGGCGGCAGCGAAAGGAACAAGGCATAGCTGGGATGCCGGTCGCCGTGCAGCACGTCGGCATAGGCGGCGCGCACCGCGTGCTGCAACACCTTGTCGCGCACATAGCGGCCGTTGACGAAAAAATACTGGGCGTCGCGCGAGCCGCGCGCATCTGCCGGATTGCCGATCAAGCCGGTCAGCGCGATCGGTCCGGCCAAGGCGTCGACTGCGCGCGCGCCGCTGGTGAAATCCTGGCCCAGCACATGGGCCACACGCGCCGGCAGGGATTCGGCCTTCAAATGCTGCACCACGCGGCCGTTGTGGGTGAGGGTGAAGCCGACCTCGGGGCATGAAAGGACGATGCGCCGCAGCGCCTCGCTGCAATGCGCGAACTCGGTAGCCTCGCTTTTCAGGAACTTGCGTCGGGCCGGCACATTGCCGAACAGTTCCTCGACCTCGATCACGGTGCCGCGTGCCAGCGCCGCCGGCCTGGGCGATTTGGTGCCGCCGCCATCGAGGGCGAACGCCGATTCGGCGTCGCGCAGGCGGCTGGTCAGCGTGACTTGGGCCACCGAGGCGATCGACGCCAGGGCTTCGCCGCGAAAGCCGAGTGAGGCGACGTTCTCCAGATCGTCAAGCGAGGCGATTTTCGAGGTGGCGTGACGCGCCAGCGCCATGGCCAACTCGTCGCGCGCAATGCCGTGGCCGTCGTCGGCGATGCGCATTTTCTTGACCCCGCCCGCCTCCAGCCGGATGTCGATGGCCGAGGCGCCGGCGTCGAGCGCGTTCTCCAGCAATTCCTTCAACACCGAGGCGGGACGCTCGACCACCTCGCCGGCGGCAATCTGGTTGATCAGGGTATCGGGCAGCAGGCGGATGGCGCGTGAAAAGTCGACTTCGGTCATCCGGAAATTATAGTCCTCGGGTATGATGCGGCCGCCCCGAACGGACACCCTCATGGACATCATTCTCGCCCTCATCGACTTCATCCTGCACATCGACGCCCATCTGGCGGAGCTGATCCGCGACTATGGCGCCTGGATCTACGGCATCCTCTTCGCCATCATCTTCGTCGAGACCGGTCTGGTGGTGATGCCTTTCCTGCCGGGCGATTCACTGTTGTTCGTGGCCGGCGCGTTTGCCGCCAAGGGCGACATGGACGTGAGCCTGGTGATCGTGCTGCTGTCGATCGCCGCCATCCTGGGCGATGCAGTGAACTATGCGGTGGGCCGCTATTTCGGCGACAAGGTGTTCGCCTGGGAGAATTCGCGCTGGTTCAACAAACGCCTGTTCGACAAGACCCATGCGTTCTACGAGCGCCATGGCGGCAAGACCATCGTCATCGCGCGCTTTCTGCCCTTCCTGCGCACCTTCGCTCCCTTTGTGGCGGGCGCCGCCAAAATGAACTACGCGCGCTTCGCGATGTACAACGTCTCCGGCGGCATTTTCTGGGTGGCCTCGCTCACCATCGCCGGCTTCTGGTTCGGCAACATTCCATGGGTGAGCCGCAATCTGACCTTGATCATCGTCGCGCTGATCGTCATTCCGGGCTTGCCGACGGTTTATGTCGTTGTGCGCGAGTGGCTTGCGGGCCGTCGCGCTAAAAAGGGCTGAGCCGAGCAATTTTCCGCAGGTCCGCTCACTGGACCTGCTGCGCTGGCCGCAAACTAGCCAGTGCTGACAGCACCCTAAGGGCGCCGCCAGCAAGCTCAGTACTATTGCTGCCTTGCCAATCCGATGGCGATACGCAGCCCGTCGATCATCAGGTCGATCTCTTCGAGACTCACGTCGAGCGCCGGCATGAAACGCAGCAGGGCCGGGCGCGGCGTGTTAAGCAAAAGGCCGCGACCGGCCCAACCCGGATGCCCGGCAAGCTTGTCGCGTGCCAGGGTGACCACGGCGGCGCCGAGTTCGTCCTTGAGCTCAAGCGCGCGCAACAGGCCGATGCCGCGCTCGGCACCCAGGCCCAATTCCGCCGAGAGTTCGGTGAGCCGGGCACTCAAGTGCGCGCCGGCGCGGTTCACATGGGCCAGGAAGGCCGGTTGCATGACCGCCCCCACCACCGCCAGACCCACCGCGCACATCAGCGGATTGCCGTTGTAGGTGCCGCCCTGATTGCCGTGCTCGAACACACTGAACTTTGCTTTGGCCAGAAGGGCGGCGAGCGGCACACCGCCGCCGATGCCCTTGCCCAGCGTCATGATGTCCGGTTCGATGCCGAAGTGCTGGTAGCCGAACAGGTGGCCCAGGCGGCCGATGCCGGTCTGCACTTCGTCGCAGATCATGAGGAGCTTGTGCTCGTCGCACAGTTCACGCAGGCCGCGCATGAATTCCGGCGTCGCCGGGTTGACGCCGCCTTCGCCCTGCACCGGTTCGAGCATGATGCCCACGGTCTGGGGGGTGATCAGCGCTTTCACCGAAGCCAGGTCGTTCAACGTGGCCTTGGGAAAGCCCGGCACTTGCGGCGCGAACATGGTGTCCCAGCCCGGTTTGCCCGAAGCCGACATGGTGGCGATGGTGCGGCCATGAAAGCTGCCAATGGTGGTGATGATTTCAAAGGCGCCGTTCTTGAACTTCTGCCCCCACTTGCGCGCCAGCTTGATCGCGCCCTCGTTGGCCTCGGCGCCGCTGTTGGCGAAGAACACACGGTCGAAACACGAGTTGGCGGTCAATAGCCCGGCCAGCTCCAGCGACGGCGCGTTGTAGAAGGCCGGGCTCGGGGTAATCAGGCGCTGCGCCTGGACGGCCAGGGCGTCGGCAATCAGCTTGGGCGAATGGCCCAGTGCATTGACCGCCCACCCCTGCACGAAGTCCAGGTAGGTCTTGCCGGTGTGGTCGGTCAGCCAGGACCCGTGCCCATCGGTGAAGACGATCTCGGGCCGGGGCGTGATGTCCATCAGGGAATCGATATGGAAATTTTCGAAGTTCATCGCAAGGTTCCTTTGAAAGTGGCGCAATCTTAAGACAAAAAGAAAAAGCCGCGCTAAGGGCGCGGCTGGATCGATGACGGCGGGCGTTGGTGCGAGTTGCCGTTTATCGTCGAAAGCGCGCCTCTCTTGCGAGATTTGGGCGACGTCGGTTCAGGAAATTGTTCATGCCTCGATTTTCGATTTGTCGCCGCCGCTTGTCAAACACATATTCCACATCGCGATGTTTCGGTAACCGGCCGTTTGAATGCCGGCGAATGGAGGCGCATGAATTGGCGCTTCAAATCTCGACCTGGGTACCAAGCTCCACCACCCGGTTGGCGGGACTCCGGAAAAAGTCCGAAGCGCGCGCGCCGTTCTTGTACATCCACACAAACAGGTGTTCGCGCCACAACGCCATGCCGGGGATGCCGGTCGGGATGACGTTTTCGCGCGACAGAAAGTATGAGGTCAGCATCGGCTCGACATGCATGCCGCGCATCTCGCAACTTTTGAGTATGGCCTCGATGTCGGCGTTCTCCTGATAGCCGATGTGCGCGATCACCTGCACGAAGCCGGCATCAAGCAGCTCGACATCCACCTGCCTGGCGGCACTCACGCGCGGGACTTCCTCGGTTTGTATCGTCAGCAGCACTACTTGCTCGTGCAGCACCTGGTTGTGCTTGAGGTTGTGCAACAGGGCGTGAGGCAGCACGTTGGGTGTGGTGGTCATGAAAACAGCGGTACCCATGGCGCGGTGCGGCGGCGCGATCGCGATGCTTTCGATGAACGGGATCAAGGGCAGGCTTTCGCTGGCCAGCCGTATCGCCACCAGGCGGCGCCCGGTCTTCCAGGTGATCAGCAGCATATAGATGACGAGGCCCAGTACAGCCGGGAACCAGCCGCCATCGGGAATCTTCAGCATGTTCGATGAAAGGAAGCCGGCGTCGATCACCAGGAGCACGACCATCATCGGCAGGTAGGCTATCGGCTTCCATTTCCAGATGCGCACCGCGACGATGCACACCATGATCGAGGTGACCGCCATGGTGCCGGCCACCGCGATGCCGTAGGCCGCGGCCATGTTGCTGGAGGTCTTGAACACCATCACCAGCACCACCACCAGCGCGAACACCGCCCAGTTGATGAAGGGCACATACACCTGGCCTTTTTCGGTGGCAGAGGTGTAGAGCACGCGCATGCGCGGGCAGTAGCCCAGCTTCATCGCCTGGGTGGTCAGCGAAAAGGCGCCGGAAATGGTGGCTTGGGAAGCGATGACGGTGGCGGCGGTGGCCAGCAGCACCATGGGTATGCGACCCCACTCCGGCACCGCCAGGTAGAACGGATTGGCGATCGCTGCCGGGTTGTAGATCAACAACGCGCCCTGGCCGAAGTAATTGAGCACCAGCGCCGGAAACACCACGAAGAACCAGCCGATGCGCAGCGGCTTGCGCCCGAAATGCCCCATGTCGGCATACAGCGCCTCGACGCCGGTCACGGCGAGAAATACTGAACCGAGGAGGATGAAACTCTTGAACGGGTCGCTGATGATGAACTTGATGGCGTAGACCGGCGAGAGCGCGACCAACACCGAAGGGTGCTGCACGATCTGGTACACGCCGACTGCCGCCAGCGACGAAAACCACAGGATGGTGACGGGGCCGAAGAACTTGCCGACGCGGCCGGTGCCCAGCTTTTGTGCGAAGAACAGCAGGAACAGGATGGTGAGCGCGATCGGCAGCACGTAGTGGCTGAAGGCGGGGGAAATCACCTCCAGGCCTTCAACCGCGGAGATCACCGAGATCGCCGGGGTTACCACGCTATCGCCATAAAACAGCGAGGCACCGACCAGGCACAAGGAAATGATCGCCAGGCGCCGTCGCGAATCGGCGGGCAGGCCCTTGCTGGCCAGGGACATGATCGACAGCATGCCACCTTCGCCGTGATTGTCCGCTCGCATCACCAGCATGGCGTACTTGATGCTCACCACCAGGGTGAGCGTCCAGGTGATCAGCGACAGCACGCCGTAGATCGAGGCTTCCGAAATCGGGATGCCGTGCGCCGGGCTCATGCCCTCTTTCAAGGCATACAGGGGGCTGGTGCCGATGTCGCCGAACACCACGCCGAGCGCCGACAGGGTAAGCGCCGAAAGCGAAGCGCGCTGGGTGTCGTTCTGGTCGGAAGCGGGTGTCATGTTTGTTGTTCCCGAAGGCTGCCGGCGCGGAAGTCGTCGACGCGCTACAGCCCCTTCAAGGCCAGATGCGAGTTTTACACCGGTTTGTTGCGATGCACAATGTCCAATGTCATGACCGGAGGCGCTCAGCTACGGCTGCTCCGACCTGCGGACATCAGATCCGCTGCTCGCGCCCTCACTCGCTCCGACGCGCAAAAGCAAGAGGTTCGGTAGCGGGTCCGCGAGTAGTATTGCATGCATGCACAGCCGACTACCCACCTATTTCATCTCCCATGGCGGCGGGCCGTGGCCCTTCATGCCGGAGAAACTCAACGACACTTATCGCCCGTTGGCGGCCTTTCTGGTCGCTTTGCCCGCGAAGATCGGGGTCACTCCCACGGCCTTGTTGGTGATTTCAGGGCACTGGGAGGAAGCGGATTTCGCGGTGATGGCGCATCCGCGGCCGCCCATGCTGTATGACTACTACGGCTTCCCGCCGCATACCTATCAAGTGCAGTACGCCGCGCCCGGTTCGCCCGCGTTGGCGGCACGTGTCGGCGCCTTGCTCGCCGCCGCCGGCCTCAAAAGCCATGCGGACGGGCAACGCGGATTCGATCACGGCACCTTCACGCCCTTGGCGGTCATGTATCCGCAAGCGGATGTTCCGGTGGTTCAGCTTTCACTGCGAGAGGACTTCGACCCGGCCGCGCACATCGCGCTGGGCCGGGCCCTGGCACCCTTGCGCGATGAGGGTGTGTTGATCATCGGCAGCGGCCTGTCGTATCACAACCTGCGCGTCATGGGGGCGGCGGGGCGTGAACCTTCGCGCCAGTTTGATCACTGGCTGGGTGCGGCGCTCGGGGCTGACCCGCAGGCGCGCGAAACCCATCTTCTGCAATGGGAATCCGCACCAGCTGCGCGCTTCGCGCATCCGCGCGAGGAGCATCTGCTGCCGCTGATGGTCGCCGTCGGCGCGGCGTTCGACGAGCCATGCGAAAGGGTGTACCACGAGGATGATTTCATGGGCGCCATCAGCGTGTCGAGCTTCAGGTTTGGCGCTTGAGCATGCACCCACAGGCGCCACCCGGTGCCGCGGCTGATCAGAGCGTTGCCAGCTTCGACTTCGCCAGCGGCGGATTCTTCGAGAAATAGGCCTTGATGCCCTTGAGGATGGAGGTCGCCATCCGGTCCTGGTAGGCCTCGTCTAGCAGACGCTTCTCTTCTTCGGGATTGCTGATGAAGGCGGTTTCGATCAGGATCGAAGGGATGTCGGGCGCCTTGAGCACGGCGAAGCCGGCCTGTTCGACATGCGCCTTGTGCAGGTCGTTGATGTTGCCGAGTTCCGCCAGCACCGCGCGGCCCACCTTCAGGCTGTCGTTGATCTGCGCCGTGGTCGACAGATCGAGCAGCACTTTCGCCAGGTCCTTGTCGTGCGTGCCAAGATTGACCCCGCCGATCAGATCGGCGTCGTTTTCCTTCTTGGCCAGCCAACCGGCGGCACTCGACGTTGCGCCGCGCTCGGACAAGGCGAACACTGACGATCCGCGCGCTGTCGGCTTGATCCATGCATCGGCATGAATCGACACGAACAGGTCGGCCTGCACTCTGCGCGCTTTTTGCACGCGCACGTTGAGCGGTACGAAGTAGTCGGAGTCGCGCGTGAGCATGGTGCGCATGTTGGGCTCGGCGTCGATTTTTTCCTTGAGCCGCTTGGCCACCGCCAGCGTGACATGCTTCTCGTAAGTGCCGCGCCGGCCGATCGCGCCAGGATCCTCACCGCCGTGGCCAGGGTCGAGCGCGATGGTCAGCATGCGCGTGATCACCGGTTTGGCTGCCCGTGCTTCCTCGCGCCGTAGTTCGGCCTTCGCGCCTTCGCTGCCGGCATCCGGCCGTCCGCGCGCCTCGGACTTGTCGGCGCTTCTGGGTGCTGCCTGCGCCGCGCCCGCCTCGTCCGCGCGCGGCACCATGTCGGCCGGCAGGCTTTGCTTGTCCATCAGCGCAAGCAAGGGGTCGGGTGGATTCAGCGGGTACAGGTCGAGTACCAGTCGATGGCCGTATTCGCCGACCGGCTTCAAGGCGAACACCTGCGGGTTGATCTCGGTCTTCAGGTCGAACACCAGGCGCACCACGCGCGGCTTGAACTGGCCGGCGCGCACGCTGCCGATATAGGGGTCGTTGGCGGTGATCTTGGCGACGATGTCGCGCAGCTTGCCGGAGAGTTCCAGGTCTTCAATGTCCAGCACCAGTCGGTCCGGATTGGCCAGCAACTGATGCGAGTATTTGAGCGCGGCTTCGAGTTCGAGCGTGACACGCGTGTAATCGCGCGCCGGCCATACCCGCACCGCGACAATCGAGGCAGCCTGTGCGAACAGGGGTGAGGTGGCTGCCAACAGCAGGCTGCCGCTGGTGGCGCGCAAAAAGGCGCGGCGTGAAAGAGGAAAGGCGGGCGGGGCCGGGTTCAACTTTCCGGAAAGGTGGGTCGCTGTGCGCGCAATGCGTTTAGACATCGGTCCCCCGGTTCACTTGCCGAGAGCAATTCGACCGTGCGCGATTCGCCGGACCCGTTTGCCTCGAAACTGAAACGCAATTCCAGATCTGCTGCCGGTAATAGACCGGCGGCTTTCTCGGGCCATTCCACGAGACATACCGAGTGCTCGTTGAAGTGCTCGTCCAACCCTGCTTCACGCCATTCTTCAGGGTCATTGAATCTATAAAAATCAAAGTGATACAGAATATACCCAGAAATTACATAAATTTCAACAAGGGTATACGTGGGGCTTTTGACGGGGCCTTTGTGCCCAAGTGCCTGCAACAGTCCGCGGGCGAACGTGGTTTTGCCCGCGCCCAAGTCGCCGTGCAGGTAAATCCGCATGCCGGGCGCAAGCAATGGAGCGATCGCCGCGCCCAGTGCACGGGTGCCGGCTTCACCGTTCAACGTGACTGTATGATTGTTCGATGACATCGCATGAGAACCCAAACGGTATGGGTGAGGCGCAATTGAAGGCGCGGATTCGCTCGCTGGGGCAGGGCATGGGCTTTGACGCCATCGGCTTTGCGGGCGTCGATTTGACCGCTGCCGAACCCGGCTTGGCAGCCTGGCTCGCCGCCGGACATCATGGCGAAATGGATTATATGGCCCGCCATGGCAGCGCCCGCACCCGCCCGGGTGTACTGGTGCCCGGCACGGTGTCAGTGATCACTGCGCGCGTCAACTACATGGCTGGCAGTTCGGACGCGGCGCAGGTCGTGCTTCAACAACCGGCACAGGCCTATGTATCGGTCTACGCCCGCGGCCGTGACTATCACAAGGTATTGCGCGCTCGACTCAAGGCGCTGGCCGAGGCGGTCGCGGCCGAGATCGGCGGATTCGGATACCGCGTGTTCACCGATTCGGCACCGGTGATGGAGGTGGCGCTGGCCGAGCAGGGCGGGCTTGGCTGGCGCGGCAAGCACACGCTCCTTATTTCGCGCGAAGCCGGTTCCTTTTTCTTCCTGGGCGAGATCTATACCGATGTGCCGCTGACGCCCGATGCGCCGCTTGACGAGCATTGCGGCTCATGCTTCGCCTGCAGCAGTGCCTGCCCGACCGGCGCCATCACCGGGCCCTACAAACTCGATGCGCGGCGCTGCATCTCATACCTGACCATCGAACTCAAGGGGGCGATACCGGTTGAATTGAGGCCGCTGGTCGGCAACCGCATCTACGGCTGCGACGATTGTCAGCTGGTCTGTCCGTGGAACAAGTTCGCGCAAGCCGCTGCGCTGCCCGACTTTGTGGAGGTGCGCAATTCACTCGATCGGGCAAGCCTGCTTGAACTCTTCGCCTGGAGCGAAGACCAGTTCAACCAGCGCATGCAGGGCAGCGCTATACGCCGTATCGGCTACCGGAAATGGCTGTCGAACATCGCCGTGGCGCTCGGCAACCTGCTGAGCGCGGTCCTGGCCGACGCGGATCGACGCGAGGTCGCGGCGATTCTCGCCGCGCTTGAGGCGCGCGTTGGCGCCGGGGACGAACTGGTGAGCGAAAGCGCTGCGTGGGCCATCAGCAGGCTGCGGCCGGTCGAAGAATTGGTGACCAGGCGGTAGCCGCGCGCCGCCGCCAGGCCGCGCCGCTTAAAGCGCGTCGGCCTGTTTGCCGGGATGCGCGGCGATCCCCGCGGGCAGGGTGAAAATGTGCTCGGCGATGGCGTTTGTGATGGGAAACGCGCTCAAGTCGCAATTGAAGCGTTGCGCGTTGAAGATCTGCGGCCCGAGGCAGATGTCGGCCAGGGTCGGCGTGTCGCCCAGGCAGAACAGGCCATGGCGCTTCTCGTGCACCAGCGTTTGCTCGAACGAGCGCATGCCTTCGGCGATCCAGTGCGCATACCACTCGTTGGATTGCTCCTCCGAGAGCTTCCAGCGCCCGCGCAGGTACTTGAGCACGCGCACGTTGTTGAGCGGGTGGATGTCGCAGCCGATGATCTGCGACAACATGCGCACATAGGCGCGCTCATCGATGTCGCGCGGCATCAGGGCGGGCGTCGGATAGCGTTCCTCCAGGTACTCGAGCATGGCCAGTGACTGCGCGTAGAGCTTGCCGTCCTCGATCAAGGCCGGCAGCAGGCCCTGCGGGTTCAAGTCCATGTAAGCGGGCTCGCGATGCTCAAGCTTCGGCAGGCTGACGAACCGCGGCGTGTAGTCCAGCCCCTTGTAGTTGAGCGCGATGCGCAGGCGGAACGAGGTCGAGGAGCGAAAGAAGGTGTAGAGGGTGCGCATGCTTCTGATCTTCAGTCGGCAGCCTTGTTCAGGATGTGGTCCGGCGTGCTGGAGACGATTTCGACGTATTTCGGCACGAACTTCTTGCCTTCGATCAGGCCGACGAAAGCCGGCTTGATTTCCTCGGCCAGGATCTTGCGGATACGCGCGTGCTCGACGATGTCCGACCATTCGGCGATCAGGAAAAAGCGGCTCGGGTCCTCGGTGTCACGGCACAACACGCCATCCTTGACCTGTGCCGACGACTTGTGCATCGGATTGCCCTCGGAATAGTCGAATTCGTTGAACAATTCGATGAACTCCTGCTCGCGTCCGGGCAACACGCGGAAGTCGTAGATATGCAGGTAGTTGCCCATGGTGGCCAGGGGGATGAGAGCCATGCGATGCCTCCGGAAGAATGGTTGGAAAGCCGTCGATTCGGGTGCCGTCGCAGCACTGCGCGGCCCTTGCCTTGACGCCAATTCAATCATTATACTGACGATCATTGCCTCGAAATGCAAGCCGCCGCGTTTCATAATGACCGTGGTCGGGCTGCGTGGCCGGGCCACGCTGGGGCAGGTCCGGCAGCCCGAAGTTCCTGCGGGTTTATGTGTGACCACACCTGCTTCGCTAGACTACCGTTCTGCCAGTGACATCCGCAACATTTGCAAGGAGAAGCCATGAACGCACCTGAACGATTGCCGGTGGAACAAAGTGCCAGTCTGGAAGCGCGCCATCCCTGGCCGGAGGAGGGCCTGTCGGCGATTCCGGACTGGGTCTACACCAGCGACGAAATCTATGCCCGCGAAGTCGAGCGCATTTTTCATGGCCGCACCTGGAACTATGTCGCGCTTGAAGCCGAGCTGCCCAAACCCGGCACCTACAAGCGCTCCAACGTGGGTCCGACCCCGGTGGTGGTGACGCGCGCGGAAGACGGCAGCATCCACGTGGTGGAGAACCGCTGCGCGCACCGCGCCGCCGAATTCTGTCGCAGCCATCGCGGCGAGGCCAAGGATTTCGTCTGTCCCTACCACCAGTGGAACTACGACCTCAAGGGCAACCTCATGGGCGTGCCGTTTCGGCGCGGGGTAGACAAGAAAGGCGGCATGCCGGCCGACTTCAAGCAATCCGAGCATGGTTTGCGGAAACTCAAGGTCACGACGCGGCGCGGCGTGGTTTTCGCGTCTTATGCAGAAGACATGGAGTCGTTCGAGGATTACCTGGGCCCCGAGATTCTCAAGGATTTCGACGCCGCTTTCGACGGCCGCAAGCTGACCATCCTCGGTTATTACCGCAACACGCTGCCCGGCAACTGGAAGCTGTACCACGAGAACCTGAAGGACCCGTATCACGCGACCCTGCTGCATACCTTCCTGGTGTCGTTCGGCCTCCTGGTAGCGGGCAACAAGTCGGCGATGATTTGCGATCCCAGCGGCCGCCACGGCACCATGGCCTCGGCCAAGTCGGACGCATCCAAGGTTGACCAGGCCAAGAAGAAGGAAATGCGCGCCTACAAGGAAGGCATGGTGCTGGAAGACCCGCGCATGATGGATTTCGTCGAGGAATTCGATTCGCCGTGGTCGGTCACCATGCAGACCATCTGGCCCAACCTGATCGTGCAGCGCGAAATGAATACCTTGGGGACGCGGCAGATCGTGCCCAACGGGCCCAATGATTTCACCATGGTCTGGACCATGTTCGGCTATGAGGGCGACAGCGATGAAATGACGCGCCATCGCATGCGCCAGGGCAATCTGATGGGCCCCTCGGGGTTTCTCGGCCTCGAAGACAACGAGGCCATCAAGTTCGTGCAGGACGGCATGTTGCGCGGGCGGCCCGGGGAGCATCTGGTGGCGCTTGATCCGGCGGTTCCCGCAGGTACATCCGATACGCTGATCTCGGAGGCGGCGATTCGCGCCATGTACCAGCACTGGCGCGGCGTGATGGGCGTATGAACAGATCATGAACGCACCCGCTTTCGTACCGCTTCAACCCGATCGTTTCGCCGAGGTCGATCAGTTGCGGCGTCGCATCGACGCCTTTCACGCCGCCTATTGCGATGCGCTCGACAACGGCCGCCTGACCGAATGGCCCTTGTATTTCACCGAGGATACGTTCTATCGCGTCATCGCGCGCGAGAACCGCGACCTGGGCCTGCCGGTGGGGCTGGTGTATTGCGAGGGCCAGGCCATGCTGCGCGACCGTGCGTTCGCGCTTGGCAACACCGCCATGTACGCGCCGCGCTATATGCGTCATTTCGTGTCGAACATCCGCATCGATGCGGTAGAGCAAGACGGTACGCTGGTGCGCGCACGCTCCAACTTTCTGCTCTACCAAGTGCTGGTCGACCGCCCGATCGCGACTCTGCACCAGATGGGCGAATACCACGATGTGTTCCGGGTCGACGCAGACGGCGGCCTGTTGATCGCCTCGCGCGATTGCATCTACGACAATGCGCTCATCGACAACGCGTTGGTGTACCCGGTATGAAGTCGTCGCCACTGCGCCCAGGCGCCAGCGGTCGGGATTCAGATGTTCGGTCGGTAGCTTGCTAAAGCTCCCTGAACACTTGCAGGCCGATGCGGTCGAAACTCTCGACCAGGTGAACCAGGTTGCGCATGAAGCGCTCGCGCTCGCCGGCGGGCAGGGGTTCGAGCAGCCGTTCCTGCGCGCGCGCCATCGATGCCTCGACGGTCGCCGTGGTGCTGCGTCCGGCGGGCGACAGCCGGGCGATGTTCATGCGCTTGTCGGTGGCGCTCCTGGCGCGGCTGACCAGTCCGCGCGCTTCGAGGCGGCGCAGCACGTCGCTGGTGGTGGTGCGGTCCAGCCCCAATTCGGTGGCCAGCGAGTTCTGATCCATGCCGCGCGGCTTCTTGCGCAGCGCCGACAAGAGGCCGTACTGCACCGGAGTCATGCGGGCGTCGCCGCATTCCTCGAAGAACAAGGCATAGTGGACCTGATTGAGGCGTCGCACCAGGTAACCGGGGCGCGACCACAGCACGCCGTGTGCGGGCGATGGCGCACTGCGCGCCGGAATCCGCCGGCGCATCTGCTGGCGCACTTGCTGGCGCACTTGCTGGCCAAGAGAGGGATCGCGGCGCGCGCTATTGTCAACAGTCGTAAGCGCTGCTTTCATCGCGATCATTATAGGGTTACCCGGCATGACTGACATCACAGGCGCCGGCGCATCCGCGCAGGCGCTGCACAAGGCGGCGGTCGCTGGCGAGGTTTCCTGCGTCGCCATTACCCAGGCGCACCTGGCACGTATCGCGGCCCTGCAACCGGGCGTGAACGCATTTGCCGAGGTCTGCGCCGAGAGCGCGCTGGCGCAGGCCGCGGCACTGGATGCGGCGCACGCGCGCTGGGCCGATCCCGGGCCGCTGTTCGGCCTGCCGTTTTCGGTCAAGGACATCATCAACACCGCCGGTGTGGCGACCCGCTGGGGCTCGCAACTGATGCGCGACAACGTGCCCAAGGAAGACGCGGTCGCGGTGGCGCGGCTCAAGGCGGCCGGCGCAATCCTGCTTGGCAAGACCACCAGCACCGAATTCGCGCATTCGATGATGGGCCGCTCGCCGCTGACCGGCCTGACCCGCAACCCGTGGAACCCGGCGTTCACCTGCGGCGGCTCGAGCTGCGGCGCCGGCGGCGCGGTCGCGACCGGTCAGGGCACGCTGGCGCTGGCAACCGATGCCGGCGCCTCGACCCGGCTGCCGGCGGCGCTGGCCGGCGTGGCCGGCTTGAAACCGACGCTCGGCGTGATCCCGCATAACCAGGTGCCGGATGGCTTCGGCAACTTCATCCACCTGGGGCTGATGGCGCGTGACATCGACGGCCTGGCGCGCATGCTCGATGCGGTCAGCGGTGCGCACGATGCCGACCCGCACTCCCTGGCGCGCCCCGCCACGCGCGCGCTGGCAGCGCTCGGTGCCGGTGGATCGCTGGCCGGCAGGCGCATCGGCCTGTTGCGCATGGCCGGCAACCGCAAGCTGGCTGCGGATGCACTGGCGGCGCTGGAACATGCGGCGGCCGATTTCAGGCGCCTGGGCGCCGAGTTGGTGGAGATCGGCTTTCCGCTGGAAAATCCCGAGATCACCTGGCGCGCCCTGCAGCAAATGAACTGGGCCGCGCGCTTTGCCGCTCGCCTGGAGGAGATTCGCCCGCGCATCGATGCGAGCTATGCGCACGGCATTGCCGAAGGTGCGGCCTTGTCCGGCCTGGAATTGCAGGCGGCGATCCAGAAGCGCACCGATGTTTTTCGCGCCGTGCAGGCCTGGTTTCGCGATTGCGATTTCGTCCTGTCGCCGGTGGCCAGCCGCGGTGCGCTGGCGGCCGATCATGGCGTGCTCGATCCGATCGAGATCGACGGTGAGAGCGTGGGCGACATGCGTCGCGAATGGACGCCGTATCTGTCGTTGTTCGATCTGTCCGGTCACCCGGCGATCGCGCTGCCGGCAGGTCTTGATGCCAACGGCGTGCCGATCGGTGTGCAACTGGCGGGGCGCTGGCATGCCGATGCGGCGCTGTTGCACGCCGCAAGTCTGTACGAGAAGGCGGCGCCCTGGGCTGACCGGAGTCCGGTGTCCGTCTGACGACCGGTAGCCACGCTCTTGTCAGTCGTGCGCCTTCATCGGCGAGTTCTCGTGCGGCATCTGCACCGCTTCGAGAAAGCGCGACACCAGGTTGTAGCCGCCGATGGTCGCGGTGAGTTCCACTGTTTCGCGCTCGTCGAAGTGTGCGCGCACCGCGGCGAAGATCGCTTCGGGTACCTGGATCTCGCGCGTCATCGAATCGGTGTAGGCGAGCACGGCGCGCATTTTCGGCGTATACACGTCGCTCACCGTCCATGCCGGCAGGGCGTCGATCTGTGCCTGGTTCATGCCCTCCTTGAGCGCGAACGGCGCGTGCGCCTTGTACTCGTAGTCGGCGCCGTTGATCACCGCCACCCGCATGATCGCCAGTTCGCGCGAGACCCCGTCGAGCTTGGCGCGCTGGCGGATTTCGGTGAACAGGTGCAGCCAGCCTTCGGCGATGCCGGGGCTGTGCGCGAGGGTACGGTACAGGTTCAGGAAGCGCCCGCCGCGTTCGGCCTTGATTTTTGTGATCAATGGCGCCAGATCGGGGCGCGCGGATTCTTCGATGAGGCTGATGCGGGACATGTCGGTTCCAGGATGGGGTTGCGGGAAACGGATTTTCGCATGCCGGCGGCAGCGGGCTCTTGATGCTGCGCTGCGGAGTCAATCAAGGAAAAACGGCGTCTCGCCCTCGCCCTGCAGCACGATGTCGATGCGATAGGAGCGCGTGCCGGCAGGCGCCTTGTCCGATTTCGCGGCTTGCAGAATCAGGCGCGGCCGCAGCGACGGGTCGGTAACCGCGGTCAATACCGGGTCGGCCGCATTGGCCGGCTCGTCCGGAAAAAACAGGGTGGTGGTCAGGCGCCGCATCAGGCCCGAACCGGTGATCGAAAGGTTGATGTGGGGTGCACGCCGGGCCTTGGCGACCGGATCGTCGAAGCCGCCAGGCTTGACCGTGACGAAATCGAAGTAGCCGTCGTTCTCGCTGGCGCGCCGGCCCCAGCCGATGAAATGCGGGTCGGCCAGCGCGGCCCGCGGATCGTTGGGATGAGCGAAGCGCCCGCCCGCGTCCGCCTGCCACAGTTCGATGATCGAATTCCAGCGCGGCACGCGGCCGGCCTCGTACAGATAGCCGAAGACATGGACGCGCTCGCCGTCAGCCAAGGGTGCGCCGGGTTCGACTATGGTCAGGTCGTTGTCGCCGGGTCGGAAAAAATGCGGCGGGAAGAACGGGCCGACCGTGCCGCTGGCGGTGGGAATGCATTGGCTCATGGGGTTCACAGGCCGAACGGGGTTTGGCGGTGTCCGCGCACCACGATATCGTGCTCGAAGCCGACTACGTTCAGTACCGGCATGTCCGCCATCGGCACCTGGCGCGCGATCAGGCGCGCGCGACCCCTGGGGTCGGGTACGGCATTGAGAATCAGGTCGATGTCGTTGAACGGGTCGCCGGGAAAGAACATCTGGGTCACCAGCCGGCTCATGAAGCCGTCGCCGAAAATCGACATGTGGATGTGCGGCGGGCGCCACCAGCGCGTCGGATGATTCGGGTAGGGGTAGGCGGCCGGCTTGATCGTGAGGAACTCATAGCGGCCCGCGTCATCGGTCGCCACGCGCCCGGAGCCGATGAAATTCGGGTCGATCGGCGCCGGATTCTTGGCATCCATAGGATGGATGTAGCGCCCGGCGGCGTTGGCATGCCACAGCTCGATGACCGAGCCGCGCACCGGCATGCCGTCTTCGTCCATCAGGCGCCCCGCCACGCGGATCAGCTGGCCCATGGCGCGCGGCTGCTGCGGATACGGGTGCGACAGGTCGT
>JBEIFV010000041.1:0-37386 GCA_040382235.1 Burkholderiales bacterium | reverse complement strand
CAGCTGCGGTCACCTTCACCCGCGAAACCGGCGACGCGGCGACCGCGTCGTTCAACTCGGTCATCAAGCAGTTGATGGTCGGCATTGGCCTGGACAACGTGTTCCTGAGCCTGGATTCGGGAGCGGTCTTCGCAACCTACGGCAGTGTCACCACGCTCGCCGGCGCGACCGTCGCGGCCGTCGGCAATGCCGCCAATGACCTGGCTTCAATCGTCCTGGCGCCCGCGACCACGGAGATTTACCTGGGTGATCCATTTGCGCAGGGCGCACCGTTGACCGACTGGGCGATTGATTTGAGCGCGCTTGGCGCCACCGACAGCTTCACGCTCACCGCACGTGCTGTCAATGAGCCAGGCGGACTGGCGTTGATGCTGGGCGCCCTGGCTGCTGCCGGCTTCACCCGCAGGCGGCGTGCCTGACGCGGCGGCTTTGCGGGTGCGAAACGCAGGCAACACTGGCTGGCTTGGCCGCGGAAGAGTTGGCGCCGGGTTCGCGCGCGCAGCGGGCGTATGTAGCCGACGTTGATTACCAGGGCGTGGGAAGGTTTTGCCGGATTGGATCAAGACAGCGGACATTTGATTGACCACAGAGATCGGCGATAGACGCCAACCGCTAAGCCGCGTTTTCTTTGCGGATCAAGCCGGGTGAAGCCAGCGAAAACGTCGCTGTGGCCACACTCGAAAGCAGAGCGGGGCGAACTCGCAGGTGCAGCTAAATGCGGGCCCGCCACACCAGCGGGTCGCGGCTTGAATGAAAGCAAGCAATGACAAAGATCTCTTCGTCGATTGCGCGAAAGAACAGGCCGTAAGGGAAGCGCTGCAATCGGGCGCGGCGCACATCGGCCAATACTTCTGGAAAGTGAAAAGGGCTACGCATCACGCGATCAAGTTGAAAGCCGAGCTCAGCACGGAATCGCGCGCCCAGTCCCGGCGCTTGATGTTCATACCAGTCTTGCGCGTCGATCATATCCAGCCGGGCGGCCGGCATGATGATGGCGGCCCTGGTCAAGGCGTCCGTGCGGCGAGTTCCGCTTTCAGGTGTTCCCAAGTCACGGATTGCTGCCGGTCCAGATCAAAGCTGGCGAGTCGGCGCAGAAGCTCGTCGCGCTGCGCGGGCGGCACCGGCAGATCGGTGTCGGCGATGCTGTCCCACAGGTCGCCAATAAGCGCAAGCCGCTCCGGCGGGGTCAGCTTGGCAATTTCATCACGGGTCAAAGTCGTCATGCCGCAAGGCTACACGAAAGCCGGCTCTCGATTCAAGTTCTTGGGTATCCACACGACGGTGGACAAGCCGCCTCAAGCGGCCGGATGCAGCGCCACCTGATTCAACCGGCCAAGAGCTTCGCCATCGCCTCCGACAAGCCGCGATGCGGCTTCTGGGGCGGCGGCGCGAAGCTGCCGCGCGTGGCGCGCCCCGGTTTGAGCGCCACCAGCGATTCGGCATGCCGCACCGCCGACGATACGCCATCGACCACCGGCACCGGTAGTTGCCCGGTCAGCGAGCGCGCCAGTCCGGCCAGCGGGCCGCCAGCGAGAATCAGCACCTCGGCGCGATCTTCATCGACCGCGCGCTCGCACAACGAGAGCAATTGCGCACGATTGTCTTCCTGCGCGCTGCTGATATTGGCCAGCGGCCGATCAAGCGCGCGAATGCTTGCCAGGCGCCCGATCAGGTCGTTGGCCTCGACCGACTCGCGGTACCAGGCGGCGATGCGCTGTGAAATCGCGATGATGGAAAAGCGATGGCCGAGCAGGCAGGCGCTGGCCAGCGCCGACTCGGTCATGCCCAGCACCGGCACCGGCAGCACTTCGCGCAGGGCGGTGAGGCCGGGGTCGCCGAAGGCGGCGACGATGACCGCGTCGTGCCCGGCATGGCGCTCGGCGGCCAATTGTGCGGTGGCATAGGCGCCGATCAGGGCCTCGAAGCGGGTTTCGATGTAGGCCACGCCGAATGGTGCGGTCAGCACGGTGAGCTCGGTGCCGGCCGATGCGCTGCGGCGCGCTTCGGCGGCGATCAGTTCGGTGACGCTGTCGCTGGTGTTGGGGTTGATGATCAGAAGGCGCATGGCCGTGCTCCGGAGGTTCAGTGGCAATCAGGCTGGGACGTTTGGCATCGCAGATACGGTGTGGCGGGATTCAGGCCTCGGTCAGCTTCAACAGGATATCGGCAT
This sequence comes from Burkholderiales bacterium, assembly GCA_040382235.1. Classification (GTDB taxonomy): domain Bacteria; phylum Pseudomonadota; class Gammaproteobacteria; order Burkholderiales; family JAEUOS01; genus JAEUOS01. Next base: position 35,216 of record JBEIFV010000041.1, on the reverse strand, counting down.
ACCAGGCACAGTTAAGGCCGAGCGCCTCATCGACCGCCAGGTCGCGCGAGCCGACATCCAGACGCGCAGAGTGCACCCCCAGCAAGCGCCACGGCAAATCATCCGCTACCTTGCCCGGCGCCGCGCGCATCACCACCGGCGCGCCGCTGGTGCCGCGGTGGGTGCGCGCATCGGTGAGAAAGTAGCCCTGACCCTGGAAGCGCAAGCCGAAGGAAGAGGCCACCACCGCCTGGCGCACCACCGGCATGTGGTGCAGGGTGTCGTGAAAGCCGAGCGGGAAGCCCACCACCAGGAGCGAGGAGCCGACCTCGACACCTTCTTCGGCGGCCAGCAGATGTGCGGGCGTGAAGGCGCGGTACAGCGCGGTTTTCGGCAAGGCGGCGCGCTCGATTTCGAGCACCGCGACATCGATCTCGCCGGTGCCGTCCTTGCCCTGGCGCCACACACTCTTCCTGGCGCGATACAGGGGCATCGAAAAGCCGGTCGATTCGGCGAGGTTGTCGGCGTCGGTATGCAGCTCGATCTCGATACGGTCGGGAAAATGCTTGCTCGGCTTGTCGATCATCACATGCCGGCTGGTGACCAGGAACAGACGCTCGTCGCGCGCAAAGAAAAATCCGCTGGCGCCGGTCAGCATCTGCTCGCCGTCGAAGGTGGCGACCCGTGCGGCGGTCAGGAGAATCGGTTCAATCATGGATGGCGGCTGGGTTCATGCATGAGGTCCGCCCGAGATCGCGGACTTTGGGGATAGTGGGCAGGCGCGCGCCCGGTGGCCGGCGCCTCACGCGGCGGCGATCACGCGGTAGCAGGGAACATACCCGCTGCCAGGAAGCTTCATGCGCTGCTGCGCAACGAACGAAGCCAGGAGGGTATCCATGCGCCGCATGATCGCGGAATCGCCACGAATCTCGAACGGGCCGTGTTGCTCGATGGCGCGAATGCCGTGATCCTTGACGTTGCCGGCAACGATGCCGGAAAAGGCGCGCCGCAGGTTGGCTGCGCGCAGATGCACCGGCTGGTCGCCGCGGATTTCCAGGCTGTGCATGTTTGCGTGCGTCGGCAGGAACGGCCGCTGGAATTCATGATCGATTTTCAGGTGCCAGTTGAAGTAGTAGGCATCACTGATCGACTTGCGGTATTCGCGCACTTCCTGCATGCCGGCCTGCATGCGCCGCGCCACCTGCGCCGGCTCGCCCACGATGATGCTGTAGCGCGCCTGCGCCGCCGGCCCCAGGGTGGCGCCGATGAATTCATCAATCTGTGCGAAATAGGCTTCGCTGCCGTGCGGACCTGTAAACACCAGCGGATAGGGCAGGTCGGCATTGTCAGGATGCAGGAGAATGCCCAGCAGATAGAGGATTTCCTCGGCGGTGCCGGCACCGCCGGGAAACACCACGATGCCATGCCCGACGCGCACGAAGGCTTCCAGGCGCTTCTCGATGTCCGGCAGGATCACCAGGCCGTTGACGATCGGATTGGGCGATTCGGCGGCGATGATGCCGGGCTCGGTGATGCCCAGGTAACGCCCGCCGACCACGCGCTGCTTGGCATGCGCGATGGTGGCGCCCTTCATCGGCCCTTTCATCGCACCCGGGCCGCAACCGGTGGCCACATCCAGCGCGCGCAGGCCCAGTTCGTAGCCGACCAGCTTGGTGTAGTCGTATTCCTCGCGCGAAATCGAATGCCCGCCCCAGCACACCACCAGGTTGGGCGATTGCAAGGGACGCAACACGTCGGCGTTGCGCAATATGTGGAACACCGCGTCGGTGATGCCCTGGGAGTTGGCCAGGTCGAACTTCGGGTTGTCGCTGATCTCGTCGGCGGTATAGATCACGTCGCGCAGCACCGCGAACAGATGCTCGGCGATGCCCTTGATCATCCTGCCATCGACAAAGGCGCCCGCCGGCGCGCCCTTCAGGTCGAGCTTGATGCCGCGCTCGCGCTGGATGATCGAGATGGAAAACGATTGGTAGCGTTCGAGCAAAGCCTTGCCATCATCGCTGTGGCTGCCCGAATTGAGCACGGCCAGCGCGCAACTGCGCAACAGCCCGTACAGGCCGCCCTGGCTGGTATCGAGCAGCTTGCCGACTTCGGCGGCAGAAAGGATCTCCAGGCGCCCTTCAGGCGTGACCTGGGCGTCGACAACGGCGTGTTCCATGGGGCGTGATTCGGGCTAAAGGTGATGGTGCGGCGAGCATGTTACCCCGCCTGCGCGGCCGTGACCGCCCGGACGCGCCTCAATCTCGATCGCGCCCTCGGCCGCCACGCCCGCCGCCATGCCTCTCGTGGCGGCCACGCTCCCAGTCACGGCCTTCGCCATAGCCGCCGCGTCGTTGATGCTCGTGCTGGCCGCGCACGTTATGTTGGCGCACATAACGCGGCGCGTACACCTGACGGTACCACTGCTCCTGCACGAAATACACCGGTGCCCCACAGGCACCGTAGCGGTCACAGTGCCGCGACCGGCGTTTGGCGTGCCCGGGCGGCACCCGCAAATAGACCGGGGGGGCCGCCTGGTAGGGCGCAGCGTGAACCCGCACCGGCTGCTGATACACCACCTGCGGCGGCGCATGGCTGCCGATGTCGATGCGCCCGTAGCAGCCTGACTGGCCGACACTGACGGAGACGCCGACGTCGGCGGCAATGGCGGTGACACCGCCGGCGAAAAATGTGATGCCAACTGCGGCGAGAACAAGCGCGCGTTTCATGTTGTGACCCCTTGATCAAGACCTGATCAGCGATCAACGCGCCGGCAGCTTGAATCGATGGCAGGGGACCGGCGTTCACATGCAAGCGGATGTATCGGTCCTTACATATGCAACTCAAGTCCAGGCCGGTCCGATACCCACACCTGCGAGGCGGTCAAGCCTCGCCAGTGGCGGCGGCCTACGCTGCTATGCTCAAAGGCCTGTTCGGTCCAGCCGAACCCTTTTGGAGCCAGCCATGCCAGCCAAAGCCGGCGATCGCCCGTTTGACGTGATCCTGTACGGCGCCTCAGGCTTCGTCGGCCGCCAGACCGTCGCCTATTTCGCGCAACACGCCAACGGTCTCAGGTGGGCACTGGCCGGGCGCTCGCGCGAAAAGCTCGAAGCGGTGCGAGCCGCCTGCGGCGCGGGCGCCGCCACGGCAGGTATCGTGGTGGCAGCCGCCGATGACGACCACGCCCTAGCCGCGCTGGCAGCGCAGGCTGGCGTTGTGCTTTCCACCGCCGGCCCCTTCGCGCTCTACGGCAGCGCCCTGGTGGCCGCCTGCGTGGCGCATGGCACCCACTATGTGGACATCACCGGCGAGACGCCATGGGCGCGCGGCCTGATCGATCGGCACCATGCGCTGGCGGGAAAAAAGGGGGCACGCATCATTCCTTTCTGCGGCTTCGATTCGGTGCCCTCGGATCTCGGCGCCTGGCTGCTGGCCCAAGCCTTGAAGCAGCAACACGGCGAAGCCTGTGTCAGTGTCAAGGCTTGTTTTTCGCTCAAGGGCGGGGTCAACGGCGGCACCCTGGCGTCGATGTTCAACGCGATGAATTCGGGCCAGATCAAGCTCTTGGCCGATCCGTTCCTGCTCAATCCGGAAGATCGGCGGCCGCAGGACGCAAGCAGCCATGCCGACCCGGTATCGGCGCACCGCGACGCCGATTTCAACGCCTGGGTCGGGCCGTTTTTCATGGGGCCGATCAACACCCGCGTGGTGCGGCGCAGTGCGGCCCTGCTATCCGGGCGCGGCAAGCCGACGCTTTATGCGCCCGACTTCCACTACCAGGAATACCTGCGCTTCGGCCGCGGCGCGGCTGCGGCGGTGGCCGCGGCCGGCATGAGCGTGGGCATGGCGCTGGGGCAGGAAGCGATGCGCTTCCAACCCGGGCGGCGGCTGGCCCAGGCGCTGGCGCCGGCACCGGGCAGCGGACCGTCGGAACGCAGCATGGACCGCGGCTCGTTTCGCTGCGAACTGGTGGGGCGCGGCGAACGCGGCAGCCTGGTGCGCGGGCGCATCGCCGGCCGTGGCGACCCGGGCAATCGCGCCACCACCATTTTCGTGTGCGAAGCGGCGCTGGCGCTGGCCTGCGATATCGATGCATTGCCGGTGGGCGGCGGTGTACTGACGCCAGCGGTCGCGCTCGGGCTGGTGTATGCGCGGCGCCTGGCGGCCGCCGGCATGACCATCGAACCCCTGAGTTGATGGTGGGCGGCTAAGCGCCGCTGCGGCGGCGGCCGAGAAAATCGAGCAGCAGCGCATTGACCGCCGCCGGCTTTTCCTGCTGCACCCAGTGCCCGGCGCCCTCGATCAGGTGCGCGCCTTCGAAACGGGCGCACACGCTGGTTTGCATGGCCTCGAAATCGCCGGGCTTCTGATAAATGCCCCAGTCGCTGGCGCCGGCGATGAAGATGGCCGGCACCTCGATGCGGCGCCCGGCATAGAGCTGCATGTCGCCGGTGAATCGACCGCTCACCCGCGAGTGATACCAGTTGAGGCCACCCTGAAAACCGGTGCGTGCGTACTCGGCCACATACACCGCCAGTTCGGCCTCGGGCAGCCAGGTGCAGGCGGCAATGTCGGCTGGCGCCGGCATGTGTGGCGCCACGGTTGCCGCCATGTCACAGGCGGCGTCCATCACGTAATAGGCCGGCAACTGTGCATAGTCGGCAGCGCTGGAACCGGCCAGCCGATAGGGCCGGTTTTCCTTCCAGTCGGCGCTCTTGACGTGATAGTAGGCGCGCAGAAAGGCCGCCAGGCCCTGCGGCGCATGCCGCATGTCGGCATTCGCCGCCGGCGTCGAGTAATACCACTGGTAATGCTTGCGCGGCCGCGGCAGCTGCGCCAGGTCATCCAGCAGTTGTTGCGTGCGCGCGGCTTGCAGCACGGCCGGATCAGCCAGCGCTGCACTGTCGGCACCGCCGAAAGGCAGACCCGGCGGGCCGGCGAAGGGCGCGCTCATCAGCACCACGCTGTGAAACACGTCGGGCCGCGTCAGCGCGCACCAGGCCGCCACCGATGAGCCGAAGTCGTGTCCGACCACCGCGGTCACAGTGCGAATGCCCAAGGCATGCAACAACGCCAGCGCGTCGCGCGCCAGACAAGGCATGGAAAACGGCCGCAGGTCGGTATCGTAGCCGGTGCTGCCGCCGGTGGTGCGCCCGTAACCGCGCTGGTCCGGCGCGATCACGTGATAGCCGGCCGCAGCCAGCACCGGCATCACGTGGCGCCAGCTGTAGGCCAGTTCGGGGAAGCCGTGCAACAGCAGCACGCGGGGATGGCCGGGCGCACCGGCTTCCAGCACATGCATGCCAAGGCCGTTGACATCACTGATCAGGCGCGAGCGGACGCCGGGCGCCAAGGGCAGCGGTTCAAGGTGGGTTGGCATCAAACGCGGCGCGGCAGGGTCGGGGGGCAATTGTCGCTCACGGCCTCGATTGCGGTGGTGGCGCTTGATCAACGTCAAGCGTCGCCCCGCCGGCCCTGCTACTGTGCAATGCAGTGATGTCGGGAAGCAGGACGGAACAACACGTGAGTACGATGACCAGATCGGCGCTGGACCTGATGGGCCTGCCGAAGCCCAGACCGGGCAACGGCGAGCGCATGACCGTGATCAACCTGCCGGCGCCGGAAACCAGCGGCGGGTTGCCGCTGATGGAAGCGTTCCGGCTGCGCCAGACGATCCGCGAATTCATGCACAAGCCGTTGCCGGAACAGCAGCTTTCGAATCTACTGTGGGCGGCGTTCGGCATCAACCGGCCGGCGTCCGACGGTCGCACCGCGCCTTCCGCGCTCAACCAGCAGGAAATCGATATCTATGCCGCGCTGCCAGACGGCTTGTATCGCTACGATCCGCACGGCCACTGCCTGCTGCTGGTGGCGCCGCACGACGTGCGCTGCCTGACCGGTGTTCAGCAGTTGGTCGACGAGGCGCCGCTCGACCTGGTGTACGTGGCAAACCATGTGCGCATGATGCTGGTGCCGACCGCACAGCGTGAATCGCTGGCGGCGGCCAGTGCCGGCGCGATCGCGGAAAACGTCTATCTGTATGCCGCCTCGGCGGGGCTTGCCACCGTGGTGCGCGCCCTGATCGATCGCGAAACCCTGGCTCGTGCGATGAATCTCGAATCGAACCAGCATGTGCTGCTGGCGCAAACCGTCGGCTATCCGCAGCTGGCCGCCGCCGCACTCAAGGGCGCGCCAGATACGCCTTGAGGCTGGCGCCGGCCCGCGCGCGCACCTTGCCGCGCAGGAACGGCGTCCAGCCCAGCAACAGGCCGGGCGCACCGAGGGCCTGGCGCGACCAGCGCCAGAAATCGAAGCTGTCCGTGTGGCGCAAGATCAGGCCGGCGCCATCGAATTCGAAGCGCGCGTCGATGATGTTGTGCACCATGCGACCGGTGGCCGAAAAGCGGTAAACCGGTTCCCAGTGCGCGCTGTTGTCGGTAATCGCGCTCACCTCGAGCTTCCACACATCGCGTCCCTTGGCCTTGACCGCTTCGCACAGCATGCGCCACATGCCGCCGATCTCGCGGCGACCGGAAAGCGAGAAGGCTGCATCGTCAAAGCGCGCGCTCTCGGCGTAGCAGGCGGCCATGGCCTCGCTGTCGAGGCGCGCGAAAGCGGCGTACAGGGTTTCGATGGTCTTGCGGCTCATGCCAGGCTCCCCGGGGCGAAACGCCAAGTCTAGCCGCAAGCATGGCATGCGGCCAACGGTCGCGGAGCTCCGGTACAGCTGCTCATTGCGCCTCGGTCCGGCGGCGAGTCGTTCGCGCAGGTCCGAGGCATTTATGACACGACTTCCTTCAAGGTGCCCCAGCCGAACCACAGGCCGACGGCGATCAGGCAATAGGCCAGGAGATTCTTGAGACTGCCAGCTGGCAGGTGACGCGCCAGGCGCCAGCCGGCGAACCAGCCCAGCAACTGCAGCACACCCAGGGTGACGCCGAGCGCAAGATTGAGTTGCCCGGTCAGTAAATTGACCACGCCGGTGGCGCCGGCGATCGGCAACTGCACCGCCTGGCCAGCACCCACCGCCAGCAGCATCGGCACGCGTGCGAACATCAGGATCGGCAGCAAGGAGATCGGGCCACCGGTACCCGACCATGCCGAGACGCACCCCACCACAAGGCCGATCAGCCCTGCCGCCGGCATTGCACGCTCTTCGGGCGCGCCTGCTGCGTCGATTCGCACAGGGCGCAGCGCCAGAAGCCCGGACAACACCGCCAGAAACGCCACCACCATGCGCACCAGCGCCAGCGGCAACCATTGCAGGGTGAGGGCGCCGAGCGCCGCGCCGATCAGCGCGGCCCAGTAAAACCGGGCGGGAGCGCGTGCCGACGCGGCTGCGTGCGACACCACACCGCGCCGGCTCTGCAGAATCAGCGCAGCCGCGCCGCCGAACGCGAAACTGAAGTTGGAGGCGGCGATCGCCTCACGCAACGGCACGCCACCGATCGCAGTCAAAGTGGGCACCACGAGGATGCCGCCAATGCTGGTCACGCCCACCGCAAAACCGGCAAACACCACCAGCGCAGCGGCAACGACGGTCAACATGCGAAATCGGCCATCACGCCCCTATTCCGCCTTCACGGCGGCGGCGTCGATCACCGCACCCAGGGTTTGCATTTCGTGCGCCGGACAGACGCCGAAGCGGGCCGGATGGAACTGTTTGCCGGCGACTTCGGTCTGCGTCCGCGGCCTGCCCGTGAAAGGAATATGCATGCTGTCGATTTTCGCATCCTGCCTGCGCGACGCCGTGGTCACGCGCCTGCCGGTGGCAACACCGGCTCGGGGCCGCGCCCGGGCCATTGTGCACCTCGTCGTGGCCGCCGCCGCGCAGGTGAGCTAAGCTTGCGGGTCCCGCCCCAATATAGACCACAAGGACCATAACGTGCTGCACCCCGAAACCCGCGCCCTGCTCGACCTGATCGAAAAAGCCGGCCTGCCGGCCACCCACACCCTGACGCCGGTCGACGCGCGCCGCATGTACCGCGAACGCCGCGCCTTCAGCCAGCCGGTGCCGCCCGCCGTCGCCTCGCAGGCTGACCTCTGCGCACCCGGCCCGCACGGCGACATTCCGCTGCGCCTGTATCGCCCGCTGGGTAGCAGCGCCGACGCGCTGTTGCCGGTGCTGGTATTTTTTCACGGCGGCGGCTGGGTCATCGGCGACCTCGACACCCACGACACCTTGTGCCGGGAATTGGCCAACGGCTCCGGCGCCTGCGTGATCGCGGTCGACTACCGCATGGCGCCGGAACATCGGTTTCCGGCGGCCGTCGACGATTGCATCGCCGCCACCCATTGGGTGCGGCGCGAGGCCGCGCACCTCAAGGTCGACTCCGCACGCTTAGGCGTCGGCGGCGACAGCGCCGGCGGCAACCTGGCAGCGGCAGTGGCAATCGCCGCGCGCGATTCGGGCGACCTGCCGATCGCCTATCAATTGCTGATTTACCCGGCCACCGATCAACGGCGCGGCACCACCTCGCACACCACCAACGGCCAGGGTTACCTGCTGACCACCGACACCATGGCCTACTTCCACGACCATTACATCCTCGATCCCCTGCAGGATCTCGACTGGCGCGCCTCGCCGTTGTTGCGTGACGACCTCTCGAACCTGCCGCCGGCGCTGGTGCTGACCGCCGGCTTCGATCCGCTGCGCGATGAAGGCATCCTGTATTCGCGGCGCCTGACCGCGGCCGGCAACCGCGCCTCGCATGTGTGCTTCGAGCGCCAGATCCATGGCTTCATCACCATGGGCCGGGTGCTCGATGAAGCCAATACCGCGGTGGCCCTGTGCGCGGCGGAGTTGAAGCGCGCGCTGGCTTGACCGCACGCCAGGTGGCCGGACAAATGCCCGGCCACCTGGTCGAATCCATGCGTGTCAGTCGGCCTTGGCGCCCGACGCCTTGACGATCGGGCCCCAGCGCGCGACCTCGACCTTGAGCAAATCGGTCATCTGCTCAGGGCTACCGCCCATGATGTTGTAGCCCAAGTCGGTCATGCGTTTGATGAACTCGGGCGCCTTGGTGCCCCGGTTGGCTGCATCGTTGAGTTTCGCGATCACATCCCTGGGCGTGCCAGCCGCCACCGCCAGGCCGAACCACACGCCCGACTCATAGCCGGCGACGCCGGATTCGGCGATGGTGGGAAGCTCGGGCAGGGCAGGATCGCGTTTGGCCCCGGTGGTCGCCAGCGCGCGCAACTTGCCGGCCTTGATGTGCGGCAAGGCCGAGGGAATGTTGTCGAACATCATCATCACCTGGCCACCAAGAAGGTCGGTCACCGCCGGCGCGCTGCCCTTGTAGGGAATGTGCGTCATTTCGGTCTTGTTCATGAAGTTGAACATTTCGGCCGACATGTGGATGCTGGTGCCGGAGCCTGACGAGGCGTAGTTGATCTTGCCCGGTTGCGCGCGGGCCATGGCGATCACCTCGGCTACCGAATTGGCCTTGACCGAAGGATGCAGCACCAGCACATTGGCCAGCGACACCAGCGCCGCCACCGGCGTCAGGTCACGGTTGGGATCGAAGGGCATCTTGGCATACAGGGCCGGGTTGATGGCGTTGATGCCGCTGGTGGTCATGAACAGGGTGTAGCCATCCGGTGCGGAACGCGCGGCTTCGGTGCCGCCGATGTTGCCACCGGCGCCGGGGCGGTTGTCCACCGTGACGGTCTGCCCCAGCACCTTGGACAACTCGGTGGCGATGGCGCGCGACGCGATGTCAACCGCGCCGGCAGGCGGGAACGGGCAGATCAGGCGAATCGGCTTTGCCGGAAAGGCCTGGGCGTGCGCCACGGATGCGGCCAGCGTGAAGGCCGCGGCGGCGAGCATGCGGGTGAAGAAGCGGGTCATGGGTGCCTCCTTGAATGGACCATCATTTTCGCCGATTTACCGATTGCCTGAAACAAGGGTAAACGCCTGCACAATTCGCCGAAGCGCAATAAGATGGCTGCGACACTACGACCCACCCCGTGAGGAGTCCCACCGATGGCACTGGCCCACCCCGAACGCATGCGCGCCCGGGATTTCTACAACCTGGCGCCGGATGTCGCCGCCGCCCTGCGCACTTTGGGCTCTGCTGTCGAAGCCTCCGGGCTCGACCCTTCGCTGCTGGAATTGATGAAGCTGCGGGCCTCCTACATCAACGGTTGCACGTTTTGCGTGCAGCACCACCTGAACGTCGCGCGCAAGCTGGGCGTGCCGCAATTGAAGCTCGATCTCGGCGGCGTTTGGCGCGAAGCCGGCGTTTTCACACCGCGCGAGTGTGCCGCGCTGGCACTCACCGAAGCGCTGACCGCGCGCCTGGCCGAGGGCCTGCCCGATGATCTGTGGGCGGAAGTGCTGGCGGTGTTTTCCGCCGACGAAGCCGCGTTCCTGTGCGCTGCGGTGGCCAACATCAATGCGTGGAACCGCATCGCGATCGCGCTGCGCTTCGCGCCGCCGATTGCGCGCGCTGCTTGAATCGTCACGCGGCCAGGCCGGCAGCGCGCCTCGCCCTGCCTACTCAGGCTCGATGCCGGCGTCCTTGATTGCTTTCGCCCACTTCAGCGCCTCCAGCGCGGTGCGCTGGGCAAATGCTTCCGGGGTGCCGGGCGCGGTCTCCATACCGAGGGCGGCGAAGCGATCGACCACCTCTTTGGAGCGTGCCGCGGTGTTGATCAGCTCATTCAACTTCTGTACCGCCTCGCGCGGCATGCCGGCCGGGCCGTAGGCGCCGAAAAAAGCGATCAATTCGTAATCCTTGAGGCCGGCGGCCTCGTTGACGGTGGGCACATCGGGCGCCACCGCAGAGCGCCTGGTCGAAGTGACCGCCAGGGCACGCACCTTGCCGGCCTTGACCTGCGGCAGCATGACCGCGAAATCGGCGGTGAACATGTTGACCTGGCCGCCGATCAGATCAGTGATGGCGTTGGGCGAGCTCTTGTAAGGCACATGGGTCATCTTGATGCCGGCCATGCCGGCCAGCATTTCGGACGAGATGCGCTGCGAGGTGCTGGCAGTGGCGAAGGTGATGTTGCCCGGCCTGGCCTTGGCCAGCGCGATGAATTCGGCCAGCGTCCTGGCCGGAAATTCATTGTTGACCGCGACGATCAAGGGCACCGAGCCCATGTAGCCGATGGCCGTGAAAGCAGTGTCCTGGTCATAGGGCAGCTTTTTCATCAGGCTTTTCAGCGCCGCGTTGGTGCTGTTGGTGCCGAACAGGATGGTGTAGCCGTCGGGTGGCGCCTTGGCCACCGTGTCGGCACCGATCATGCCGTTGGCGCCGGGGCGGTTTTCCACCACGATCGGCTGGCCCAGGGTCTCGACCATCTTGGCGGCGAAGGCGCGCGCGATCTGGTCGGTGGCGCTGCCGGGGGCGAAGGGCACGATGGCACGGATCGGCTTGGAAGGGTAAGCCTGCGCCGCCACATTGTTGGCAGCGGCGAGAGTGATGATCGCCAGCAGCGCGGCGCACAAACGGGACGACGTGAACATCGAATATCTCCGGGAAAGCAAAAGTCCGCCATTGTGACGCAGTCAGCTCAGGCGAACTCATGTTGCGTCGCACGATTGCCGCTGACGGAACGCTGATGTAATGTACAAAGACGCCGGTAAAAGAAAAGAGACGCTGAACAAGTCCGTTGGCCGGGAAGGTCACTTTTCCAAGCCCCTGAATCGATACGGATCTTCGTTCGAGAATCCGCATTCGAGGAGCTTGTTCAGTGTTTTCCAGACGGCAACGCAGCGTCACAACCCGTTCGCGGCTCGCGAACAAATCCAGTCCTGGGAGACCCGCATGAAGCTTCGCCGCCATTTGATCGTCCGCATTGCCGCAGTGTGTTTCGCCCTCGGCACAGCGCTTGGGTCGATAGGCTCCGCGCAGGCGCAGCAGCCCAACGAGCTCAAGTTCGGCGCCATGCCGCTGGGGTCGATCTGGTACGTGTTCGCCGCCAGTTTTTCCAAGCACATCCAGGCCGGCCTGCCGCCGGGCGCCAAGGTCGACATCATCGCGCGCGGCGGCGGCATCGGCAACCCGATCGTGGTCAACGACAACAAGGCCGATGTCGCCTTCGCCAACGTCATCACCTCCTACTGGGCGATGCACGGCGAGGAGGAGATCTACAAGGGCAAGAAGTACCCCAACATCCGCGCCCTCCTGGGTGGCCTGAACGAGGTATGGATCACCGGCATGCTTACCGAGGACTACATCAAGCGCACCGGCAACGACACGCTCGAAAAAGCACTCACCTCGAAACAGCCGCCGCGCGTGATCATGAAGCCGGCCGGCAGCACGGTGCCGCCATCGGTACGCCTGATCTTCGAATCCCTGGGTCTCAATTTCGAGAAGTACAAGGCAGGCGGCGGGCAGATCATCCAGGTCGATGTGGGACAGATCCCCAGCATGATGCGCGACGGTCGCGCCGACCTGTATTTCGAAAGCGTCTCGCCGGGCCATCCGGCCACCCAGGAGGTCACGCTGACGGTACCGCTGCGCTTTGTGGACCTGCCGGAAAAAACCCTCGCCCTGCTGGGCAAGAGCGGCCTCAAGGTGCATCCGCTGCCGGCCTCCTTCAAGGGGCAGAACGGGCCGACCAAGGCGGCCGACTTCGGCACCAACCTGATCGTCAACAAGGACATGCCGGACAACGTGGCCTACGCGATCACCAAGGCGATCATCGAGAACCGCGACGCCATCGTGGCGGACAACAAGGCGATGGCGGGCTTTGTTGCCAAGGATGCGTGGCGCCCGGAAAACGTCGGCATTCCGCTGCATCCCGGGGCGATCCGCTACTACAAGGAAAAAGGCTGGATGTAGCCATGTTGCCAGGCGCCTGCGGGCACCTGGCCAGCAGATTCGAAGCGCAGGCCGCACGAGAGACCTTTTGATGGAATTGATCAGGCGGGTGGCCCACCCGCGCTTTCTGGTGGCGCTGGCATTCCTGCTGTTCCAGCTCTACATCCTCTACGACCCGCTGACGCTCCAGGTCACCCGCCCGGTACACATCTGCCTGGCGCTGGCCACGGTGTTCCTGTGGCAGCCGCTCGCGCCGGGCGGGCGCTGGCGCAAGGTGGTCGATTTCAGCCTGCTCATCGCCGCCTTCGCGGTACTCGGCTACTACCTTCTCGATCTCACGCGCCTGGCGGGCCGGATGGAGAATGTGGACGAGGTGATGCCGCGCGACCTGCTGTTCGGCGTGCTGGTGCTGGTGATCCTGATGGAGGCGGTGCGCCGGGTGGTGGGTTGGAGCCTCTTGTGGGTGGTGGCCGCCTTCGTGGCCTACGGCTTTCTCGGGCGCTGGTTTCCGGGCTGGCTGTCTTTCCAGGGTTTCGAATTCGGGCTCTTCATCGAAATCATGACCATGGCCACCCACGGCATCCTGGGCGTGACCACCCAGACCTCGGTGGACTTCGTCTGGTACTTCATCCTGTTCGGGGTGGTCTATTCGGCCACCGGCGGCGGCCAGTTGTTCATCGACAGCGCGCTCAGGATGGTGGGGCGGCGCAAGGGCGGCGCGGCGAAATCGGAGATCGTGGCCTCGGCCCTGTTCGGCACCATCAGCGGCAGCGCGGTGGCCAACGTGGTGGCCACCGGCATCTTCACCATCCCGCTGATGAAGCGTACCGGCTATTCAGCCGAGGAAGCTGCGGCGCATGAGGCCACCGCCTCCACCGGCGGCCAGCTGATGCCGCCGGTGATGGGGATCGCCGCCTTCGTCATGGCCGAACTGCTGGCGGTGCCCTACAGCCGCATCGCGTTGGCCGGCATCATTCCGGCGGTGGCCTATTACTTCGCGCTGTACATGATCGTCGACCTCAAGGCGCGCCGGCGCGGCATCGGCACGCTGTCGGCGGGGGACCTGACCGACATCGCCCCGATCGGCCCGCGCCTGCATCTGTTCGCCTCGCCGCTGGTGCTGATCGCGCTCCTGGCAAGCGATTATTCGGCCACCACTGCGGCGATCGCCGCCTCGCTGGTCGCGCTGGTGACCTGCTACTTCCGGCGCGCGTCGCGCCTGTCGCTGGCCGGCTGGCTGGACATGATCGAAGAGGTCGCCAAGCAAGCGGCGCAGGTGGCGGTGCCTATCATCGCCATCGGCATCATCATCGCGGTGGCGATCCAGTCCAACCTGGCGCTCAAGTTCTCGACCCAGCTGATCGCCATGTCCGGCGGCACCCTGATCGGTGCGATGCTGATGATCATCCTGGGCTGCATCGTCATGGGCATGGGCTTGCCGACGGTGGCGGCCTACATCATCGGCGCCATCCTGTTCGTGCCGGCCATGACCAAGCTGGGCATCGACCCGCTGGCCGCGCACTTTTTCGTCATGTACTACTGCGTGCTGTCGATGATCACCCCGCCGGTGGCGCTGGCCTCGTATGCCGCGGCAGGCCTGGCCAAGGCGGACGCGATGAAAACCGGCTGGCTGGCCTTCAAGCTTTCGTTCGTGCTGTTCCTTATTCCGTTCGCCTTCGCCTTCGACCCGGCGCTCCTGTGGGCCGGCGCGCCCGGCTGGATCGCGCTGGCGTTCATCTCGATGATGGCCGCCACCTTCGCCTGGGCGGTGATGCTGGAGGGTTACGTCAACGGGGTGGTGGGCTGGCTCGTGCGCATGCTGTTCGGCGCGGTGGCGCTAATGATCCTGTTCGCCCCCACCGGCAGCCAGTGGTGGGGCGCCGGTTGCGCGGCGTTCATCCTGCTGCTCGGCTGGACCTTGTGGGTCGGCCCGCGCCTGGGCAGCAGGCGGCCGGCGCGCTGAGATGCCCAAGGGCAGCATAGCGGCAGCGGAGGGGCGCACTTTCCGCGACCCCGACACCGGCGCGCGCATCCGCCAGGTGACCGACCACCCGTCGATCCACCACCACCCGTTCTTCTTCGTACCCTGCTTCGACGACGCGATGCGCCGCCTGGTGTTGGTCTCGCATCGCACCGGCGCGCCGCAGATCTTCGCCGAGTCGCGCGCCGACGGCACGCTCACGCAGCTGACCGATCGCGACGATCTCGCCGAGTGGTCGCTCCACCCTTCGCACGACGGCCGGCACGTGTTCTTCGTCGCCGGCACCTGCGCCTGGCGCATCGACACCACGACCTTCGTCGAGGAATGCCTGGCCGATTTCGGCAGCGTCGAGATGCGCGAGCGCGGCATGGTCGGCGCGGCGATGGGCACCACCGCGCTGTCGCACGACGACCGCCACTGGGCGGTGCCGGTCAAGGCCGCGGGCGTGTCGCGCCTGCATATGGTCGACACCGAGCGCGGCGGCAGCCGGGTGATCCTCGAGGCGGCGAGCATCGGGCACCCGCAGTTCCATCCGTCGGATGCCGACCTGCTGTTCTATGCCGGGCCGCTTGTCAACCGCATCTGGTGCGTCTCGCGCGATGGCTCGCGCCACTGGAACCCCTATCCGCGCAGCGACCGCACGCAGTGGATCACCCACGAGACCTGGATCCCCGGCACGCGCGAGCTCGCCTTCGTCGACTGGCCGCGCGGCATGCTGGCGGTCGATGTCGACAGCGGCCGGGTGCGCGCGCTGACCCGCTTTCCGGCCTGGCACGCGATCTTCGACCCAGCCGGCCGACGCATCGTCTGCGACACCACCTTTCCCGATATCGGCATCCATCTGATCGCGCCGGACGGCGGCTTGCCGCAGCTGCTGTGCCAGCCGCGCGCGAGCAATGTCGGGCAGCACTGGGGCGGGCCGTTCCCTTACAACGACGGCCCGCGCGAGGTCTACGCGCCACAGCACACCCATCCGCATCCGCGCTTTTCGCCCGACGGCACGCGGGTGATCTACACCTCCGACGCCGGCGGGCATGCGCAGATTTTCGAGTGCATCCTCGAAGGCCCCACCGCCTGACCCCACCCGACCGGAGCGCCGCCATGCGCAAGATCGACGTCTTCTCGCACCTCTTTCCCCCGGCTTATTTCGAGCGCATGAAGCAGCTGGCGCGCGACCAGGGCGCGATCAAGCGCTGGCTCACCGTGCCGGTGCTCTACGATCTGGCGGCGCGCATGAAGATGATGGACGAGTTCCCGGGCTATCAGCAGATTCTGACCCTGTCGAGCCCGCCGATCGAATTCATCGCCGGGCCCGAGGAAGCGCCAGCGCTGGCGCGCCTGGCCAACGATGGCATGGCCGAGATCGTGGCACGCCATCCCGAGCGCTTTCCAGCCTTCGTGGCATCGCTGCCGATGAACAATGTCGGCGCCGCGCTCGAAGAAATGGAGCGCGCCATCCGCACGCTTGGGGCCTGCGGCATCCAGGTGTTCACCAATGTCAACGGTCGCGCGCTGGACGAGCCGGAATTCTGGCCGATCTTCGAGCGCGCCACCCGGCACTACGACGTGCCGGTGTGGATGCATCCGGCGCGCGGTGCGAATTTTCCCGACTACCTGGGCGAAAAGAAATCGAAGTTCGAGATCTGGTGGACTTTCGGCTGGCCCTACGAAACCAGCGCGGCGATGGCACGCATGGTTTTCTCGGGGTTTTTCGACCGCCTGCCCGACCTGCGCCTGATCACCCACCACATGGGCGCGATGATCCCGTTTTTCGACGGCCGCCTGGGGCCGGGCCTGGACCAGCTGGGCAGCCGCACCTCGGACGAGGATTACGAGGGTCTCTTGAAACGCATGGCCAAGCGCCCGATCGATTACTTCCGCATGTTCTATGCCGACACCGCGCTTGCCGGCGGCCGCTCCGGCCTGCGCTGCGGGCTCGATTTTTTCGGTGCCGACCATGTGCTGTTCGCCTGCGATTGCCCGTTCGATCCGGAAGGCGGGCCGATGTTCCTGCGCACCATTCCGCAGGCGATCGAGGAACTGGGGTTGCCTGAAGACGAGAAGGGCAAGATCTACTTCGGCAACGCGGTCCGCCTGCTGCGCCTCAAGCACTCCGCATGAGGGCGGCGCCATGACGCTCAATCCGGCACAGCAGGCGCGCATGGAGATCCGCGCGGGCCGCCATGGAGGCAGTTCGCGCGGCGTCGCCATGGGTTATGTGCAATGCAACCTGGTGATCATTCCACGCGCGCTGGCCTTCGATTTCATGCTGTATTGCCAGCGCAACCAGCGCGCCTGCCCGCTGCTCGAGGTCACCGACCCCGGCGACCCCGAGCCCAGGCGCTTGGCGCCCGGCGCCGACCTGCGCACCGACCTGGCGCGCTATGCGATCTACCGGCATGGCCGGCGCATGCCGGATGCGACCGACATCACCGACCTGTGGCGCGACGACCTCGTCGCCTTCCTGATCGGCTCCGGCATCACCTTCGACGAGGCACTTGAGCGCGCCGGCGTGCCGACCCGCAAGGACCGCTGGGTACTGCGCTCGACGCTGCCCACCGAGCCGGCCGGCGCGTTCCGCGGCAACCTGGTGGTGACCATGCGCTGGCTGACGCCGCTTCAGGCGATCACGGCCACCCAGGTGACGAGCCGCTTTCCGTTCAACCACGGCGCGCCGATCCATATCGGCGACCCGGCGGCGATTGGCGCGGACCTGGCAAACCCGCTGTTCGGCCCAGCGGTCGAGCGCGTACCCGATGGCCTCACGGCCGTGTTCTGGGCCTGCGGGGTGACGCCGCAAGCGGCCGCGGAGGCAGCCGGCATCGAACTGATGATCAGCCACGCCCCGGCGCACAGCTTCATCACCGACCTGCGCGCTGACTTGCTGTGCGTGCCGTGAGTCGACC
Source organism: Burkholderiales bacterium (assembly GCA_040382235.1). Classification (GTDB taxonomy): domain Bacteria; phylum Pseudomonadota; class Gammaproteobacteria; order Burkholderiales; family JAEUOS01; genus JAEUOS01. The sequence goes on along the minus strand of JBEIFV010000041.1, from coordinate 17,577 downwards.
GGCGCGGCACTTGCGGCGCAATACCGGCCGCAGGCGCCCGTTCAGTCGAGCTTGGTACCCGAAGCCGCCACCGCCGCCGCCCAGCGCGGCATCTCGGCCTTGAGCAAGGCCTGGAAATCGGTGCTGCCCAGGAAGGCCGGATCGGCGCCCTGCTGCACCATGCGATCCCGGATGGCGGGGTCTTCGAGCACCTGCCTGAAGGCGCCCGCCAGGCGCTCCACCACGTCTTTCGGCGTGGCGGCAGGCGCCAGGATGCCGTAGAACCCGACCACTTCGAAATTGCGCACGCCGGCTTCGGCCATGGTGGGCGTATCCGGCGACGCGGCGTTGCGTTCGCGGCTGGTCACCGCCAGCGCGCGCACCGTGCCCTGCTTGGCATACTGCGCGGCCTGCGGCACCGACTCGGCCATGAACTGCACCTGGCCTGCGATGAGATCGATGAACGCCGGCGCGCTGCCCTTGTAAGGCACATGTGTCATCGAGATTCCGGTCGACTGCTTGAGCATTTCCGGCACCAGATGCGAGATGCCGCCGTTGCCGGCCGAACCGAAATTGACTCGGCCCGGATTGGCCTTGGCATAGGCGATGAATTCCGGCAGGGTCTTGGCCGGCACCTGCGGGTTGACCACCAGCAGCAGGGGCTGCTGCGCGGTGCGCGCCACGGCCGCGAAATCGCGCAGCGTGTTGTACGGCAGCCTGGAATACACCGCCGGGTTGATCACCATGGTGCCGGTGTTGGCCAGCAGCACGGTATAGCCATCCGGCGCCGCCTTGGCCACCGAATCCGCACCCACCGCGCCGCCGGCACCGCTCTTGTAATCGATGATCACCGGCTGGCCGAGCGTCGTGGCGAGCTTGTCGGACATCAGGCGCATGTGCGAATCGAGCGGCCCGCCGGCGGGAAAGCCGATAACGACCTTGACCGGCTTTTCGGGAAAGGCGGCATGGGCAGGCGCGGCCAGCATGACCGCGAAAAGTGCAGGGGCGATGATGAGCGCGCGTAGGCTTGCCATGTTCGGAGCGGACCAGTGTTTGACAGAGGCCCGATTCTAGTCCGCGGTTTCCATGCGGCGCCAAGGGCTTCGTGGCCGGCTTGAAAAGCGCCTGATCCAGGGTGAAGGGAAAACGGCGTTTCCTCACTAGGGTGGGCAGAAGAATATCCATGAAATTCGAACACATCATGTTGGAATTTCATGGAATTTGTGCTACGCTTTTCCGATGCCATCTTGCCTGTTACCCCGAACGGAACTGCAAACCTCTGTGCGCCAAGCCCTGCGCCGCTCGCGCGCCGTTGTCCTCAACGGGCCGCGCCAGTCGGGCAAGAGCACGATCGCGCAGGGCTTCCTGGCGCGTGACTCGCCCAATTATTTCGATCTGGAGAACCCGCTGCACGAAGCGCGCCTTGCGCAGCCGGTCGATACCTTGTCGCGCCTCGAAGGCCTGGTAGTGATCGACGAGGTGCAGCGCCGCCCGAACCTGTTTCCCGTGCTGCGGGTGCTGATCGACCGGTCCGATGTGCCGGGTCGGTATTTGCTGCTCGGCAGCGCTTCGCCCGCGCTGCTGCGCCAGGCCGGGGAATCGCTGCTGGGCCGGGTCGAAACCATCGAGGTGAGTGGTTTCAACTTCGGTGAAATCGGCGAGCCGTCCGTCGGCTACCAAGCCGATGCGGTGCAACGACTGTGGCTGCGCGGTGGCTTCCCACGCTCGTATCTGGCCGCGTCCGATGAAGACAGCCTGGCGTGGCGCGCCGGTGCCATCGCCAGCCACGTCGAGGTCGATTTGCCGCAATTCGGCGTCAGCATCGCCGCTCCTGCGATGCTGCGTTTCTGGCGCATGCTGGCGCACTACCACGGGCAGATCTGGGCCGCCGCCAATCCGGCGCGCTCCCTCGGTGTCTCCGAGCCCACCGTGCGGCGCTATCTCGATACGCTCACCCAAACCTTGATGGTGCGCCAGTTGCAGCCCTGGCATCAGAACCTGGGCAAGCGGCAGGTCAAGGCGCCGAAGATCTATTTTCGTGACACCGGCCTGCTGCACGCACTGATGGGTGCGGCGACGCTGCCTGCGCTGCTCGCGCACCCGCACTGCGGGGCCAGCTGGGAAGGCTTTGCCCTGGAGCAGGTGTTGCGCCTGGCCAAGCCCGACCAGGCCTACTTCTGGGCTACGCACCAGGGGGCCGAGCTGGACTTGCTGATGCTCAAGGGCGAGCGGCGCATCGGCGTCGAGTTCAAACGCGCCGACGTGCCGACAGTCACGCGATCGATGCACGTGGCGCGCGAAGACCTCAAGCTCGACGCGCTCTATGTCGTCTATCCAGGCGAGACGCGCTTCACGCTTGGCGATGGCGTTGAAGCGGTGCCGCTTTGGGCGCTATTGCCCAACCCGAAGGCTTCATCCGCAGCATGACGGAACCGGTGATCCGCAGCCGCAAGCAGCAACTTTGTCGACGGCCCCGGTGATTTAGGCCTGGCGCTTGCGTTCTCGCTCATCGGCACAAGCGCGACCGCGGTCGTCGACTACACGACTCAGCCACTACCTCCCGGCGTTGTCGCGGAACCTGAAGGCGTTGCACTGTGCGGTTTTGCGCTGTTGGCGCTGATCGCGCAGCGGCGGCGATCGGCACTTCGAAGCTGAAACCAACTTGGCATATCGGGGCCGGCGGTCGCGTAAATCCCGCGCCGGCAAGCAGCCGCGAGGCTACGCCTACACAGTCCCGGTTGCTGTGCAGCGGTCATCGATGGAATGAAACAATGAGGGGACACGGCTCAACAAGTTCGCCAAGAGCCGGTTCTGCCGCGTAAACCGTTGGTGGCCGTTGCGCAGAAATCGGTGGAAGCAGCGATCTCACGGCCCGACGCTAGCGACGTACACCGGGTGACTCCACGGCCAAGCCTTCACCGCGCCACGCCAGGAACAGCGAAAGATCAAGCAGGTCGGGCGCGTTGTAGGCCGGCAATTCGGCGCGCACCCCGGAATAGCAGGCGCGCAGTCGCCGCTGCAATGAGCCCAGAGCCTGCCATTCGAGGCGATAGATCGGGTAGGCATTCGAGTGTCCCTGGCTGATGGTCTCGGCCAGCAGGCGGCGCCCGGCGTTCTGCTCGTGGCAATTGAGGCAGGCCAGGTTCATCTGCCCGATGCGCCGCTGATAGAGCATGCGCCCGCGCTCGAAATGCAGCGCGGCGCCACCCTCGATCGCCACCTTCACCGGCATGCCGCGCGAATGGTCGGCGACAAACGCGGTCAGGCCCAGCAACTCGTCGGACTCGAACGCCAGCGCCGGCGCGCCCTGGCGCACGCTGCGGCATTGGTTGATGCGGCCTTCGAGATCGAGCAAACGCTTGGCGCCGGCGTCGAAGGCCGGATAGCGCGCGGCAACGCCCTTCATGCTGTCACGCGCATCGCGATGGCAATCGACGCAGGCCTTGTCGGCCGTGCCGGCGCGCGTGCTCCACAGCTTGGCGCCGCGCTCCACCCACAGCGTGCCGGGATTGGCGAACGAATCGGCCTGCATGGCGCGCAGTTCGGCGCCCATGTAGCTGCTGCCGGAGCGCAGTTCCTTGAGAGGCAAGGCGCGTTCCTGTGCCGCAACGGCGGCGCAGCCAAGGGCCAGACAGGCGGTCGCGATGCTTCGCACACCCATGTGCGCAGCCGTCCTTCAGCCGCTTACCGTGATGCTCGCGCGCTCGCTGTTGCGCAGGCCGGAATCATCCTGCCATTCAAACTGCAGTTCGCCGGATTCACGCGCGGTGACAAAAAACGTGAACAGCGGATTGGCGGCGATGCCGGAGCTGGGCTCGGCACGAAACACCTCGACGCCGTTGTATCGGCAGGTGATCAGGCGGATCACATTGCGCGCGATCGGCTTGCCGTCGTCGGTCAGGCGATAGCCGGTCTCCATCGCATGGCGGATCAGTATTTTCACCTCGAAGGCCTCGCCGCGCCTGACCTGCGGCGGCACCTGGACGCGCGCGTCGGCCATGTCAGCTGCCGTCGATGCAGGCCGACAAGGTGACGATGATGTCGGCGCTGGCAGCGTGCAGGCGGCCATCGGCCATGGTGGCCACCGCGGTCAGCCGCTGCGTGCCGGCCAGGCGCACCCGCGACTCGATCTCGACCTTCGCCACCGGTTGTGAAAAATGAAACACCGCCATTTGCGGCACCGGGTTCTTCTCGGAAAACAGGTGGATGCTCTTGACCTCGCCACCGGCGTCGAACGGGCCAGCCAGTGCGATCCTGACCGGCACCACATTGCCGTTGTCGGCGATACGCGGTATCTCGAGCGTCAGGCGCCCTGCGCTGACACTGCGGCCGGCGACGAAGGCCTTGAATGCGGGCACCTCGGGTTCCGGCACGGCCTGAGCATGCGCAAGCGCAGGCACGAGCGGCAGCGCCGCAGCGCTTGCGAGAAGCCGGCGTCGCATCGGGCGCGGCACCGACCGGGAATGCGGGAGAGATTTCATTTGAGTGTCGATAAATACGCGATCAGGTCCTCGATCTCGCGCGCCGAAAGAATCGGCTTGCCGCGATAGGCCGCCGCGACCTCGGTCAAGCCTTCGGTACGGAAATAGGCCGGCATGATGGTCTGCGGGTTGAGGCGTGCGCTATCAACCAGGCGCAGGCGCAGTTGGGCCGGTGTCCAGCGCGCCCCGGCGCCATCGAGCGGCGGCGCCAGGTCGCCCGAAAAGCGGACGCCGCCCTCGCGCAAGGCCGCTGGCGCGCCATGGCACAGGATGCAGTTGGCGGGGTCGCGCGCGGCCACCAGTTGCCGGCCGCGGGAGATATCGCCGTCCGCAGCCAGCGGCAGCGCAATGCCGTCGCCTACGATCCGGTAGGCCTGCTGCGCGTGCGCCGGCAGCGTAGCCAGAAGTGCAATAAAGACCAAGTGGCGCATGCGGCTATGGCAACGTGTAGACAGAGAGTGGAGGCGCCTCATGGCAGCGCTCGCCACTGCGTATCAACCATCGGAAATGGACCGCTTCGACACTGCACGCACCACCCGTATGCAGATTTTAACATTTACATATTTCTATTCAAATAGTGTAAACATCGCATTTTATGTATTCTATACTGATCGCTACCCACTGCGACCGCCGCGCCGATAAGACGCAGGCCTCTCCCGACTTTTCCTTGCCTTGCGTTCAGCACGTTGTTACATCTCGCCCGAAAACCTGCTTTCACATAGTAATATCTCTATTGTTTTAAACGTAATCATCGCTTTGACTGCTTCATTCGTGCCCGGAATTCCAACCGCATACGCTTGAAACGCAGTTCGTCCAAGCTTGCCTCGGATCTGCGTTTTTAAGTGCATCAAGCTGCTTTGCTTCTTTCAATCCCAGGAGAAACCCCGATGGCAAAACTGAACGTGAACGGCAAGACGATCGACATCGCCGTCGAACCTGATACCCCGCTGCTGTGGGCGCTGCGTGAACAGGGCGGCCTCACCGGCACCAAGTTCGGCTGCGGCGTGGCGCAATGCGGCGCCTGCACCGTGCATATCGACGGCAACCCGGTGCGCTCCTGCGTGATGCCGGTCGGCGCGGTCAAGGCCACGCAGAAGATCGTCACCATCGAAGGCCTGTCGAAGAATTCCACCCACGCGATCCAGAAAGCCTGGATCGCGATGGATGTGCCGCAATGCGGCTATTGCCAGTCGGGCATGATCATGGCCGCGGCGGCGCTGTTGAAGAAAAAACCGAAACCGACCGACGCCGACATCGATTCCGCGATGACCAATATCTGCCGCTGCGGCACCTACCAGCAGGTGCGCAATGCCATTCACATGGCTGCTGGCAACGTCAACCGCAAAGCCTGAGCGCGCAAGGAGAGACCCACATGAACTTCGAATTCAATGAATCGCGTCGCAAATTCGTCATCACCACCGCGGCTGTCACCGGCGGCATGTCGTTCGGCTTCGCCCTGCCTTCGGGCGATGTTTTCGCGCAGGTGCAAAAAGGCGCCGACCTCACCCAGCCTGAAGTCAACGCATGGGTGGTGATCAAGCCCGACGACACCGTGGTGATCCGTATCGCCCGCTCGGAGATGGGCCAGGGCACGCTGACCGGCCTGGCGCAAATGGTGGCCGAGGAACTCGAGTGCGACTGGTCGAAAGTGACCACCGAGCAACCCACGCCGGGCCAGAACCTGGCGCGCAAGCGCATCTGGCGCGACATGTCGACCGGCGGTTCGCGCGGCATCCGTGGCTCGCACGAGTACGTGCGTCAGGGTGGTGCCGCGGCGCGTGAAATGCTGATCGGTGCTGCCGCCAAGGAATGGGGAGTGCCGGCGTCGGAGTGCAGCGTCGCCAACAGCGTGATCACGCACAATGGCAGCGGTCGCAAGACCACGTACGGCAAGGTTGCCGACGCCGCCGCCAAGATGGAGCCGCCAAAGGAAGTCAAGCTAAAAGAACCGCACCAGTGGAAGCTTATTGGCAAGGGTGTGGCGCGCCTTGACACCAAAGAGAAGGTTGACGGTTCGCGCATTTACGGCACCGACCTCAATTTGCCCGGCATGCTGAACGCGTCGATCAAGGCCTGCCCGGTGTTTGGCGGCAAGCTTACGAGCTTCGATGATGCCAAGGTACGCGGCATGCCCGGTGTCAAGCATGTGCTCAAGGTGGGTGACAACGCGGTGGTGGTGGTGGCCGACACCTGGTGGCGTGCCAACAAGGCCTTGAACGCACTGCCGATCACCTGGGACAACGGCCCCAACGCCAACGTCAGCAGCGCCACCATCGCCGAGCGCAACAAGGCCGGGCTGGACGCCACCGAAGCCTTCATCGGCAACAAGGTCGGCAACGCCAGTGCGGCGATCGCCGCCGCGCCGAAAAAGATCGAAGCGGTGTACAGCTACCCGTTCCAGAACCACGCGACGATGGAGCCGATGAATGCCACGGCGCTTTGGACCGCCGACAAGTGCGAAGTCTGGTGCCCCACGCAGAACGGCGACGCCGCGCTGTCGGCGGCATCCACCGCCGCCGGACTGCCGCTGGACAAGTGCGACGTCTACAAGATCAACCTGGGCGGCGGTTTCGGCCGCCGCGGCGCCTCCGACTACATCCGCCAGGTGGTCAGCGTCGCCAGGCAACTGCCGGGCACACCCGTCAAGCTGATCTGGAGCCGCGAGGAAGACATGCTGCAAGGCGCCTACCATCCGGTGACGCAGTGCAAGCTGACCGCCGGCATCGATGCCGCCGGCAATGTCACCGGTCTGAACATGCGCATCTCCGGCCAGTCGATCCTGGCGACGGTGCTTCCGACGCGATTGGTCAACGGCGCCGACCTGTTGACCTTCCAGGGCCTGTTGCCGGTCGGTCATGAGAGCTTCGGCGATCAAGCCATCAGCTACGCGTTCGACAACCTGACCATCGACCACGCCATGCGCAACACGCATGTGCCACCGGGCTTCTGGCGCGGCGTCAACGCCAACCAGAACGCCATCTACATCGAATGCTTCGTCGATGAAATCGCCCATGCCGGCAACCAGGACGCGTTGGCCCTGCGGCAAAAGCTGATGGTCAAGAACCCCAAGGGTTGGGCGGTATTGAAGGCGGCGGCCGACCAGGGCGGCTGGGGCAATCCGACCCCAAAGGGCACCGGGCGCGGCCTGGCGGTGTTTTACTGCTTCGGCGCCTACATCGCGGCCTGTGCCGAAGTATCAGTCTCGGCCAGCGGCAAGCTCAATGTCAAGCGTATCGTCGCGGCCACCGATTCGGGCTATGCGGTCAACCCAAAGCAGATCGCACACCAGGTCGAAGGCTCGTTCGTCTATGGCCTGGGCGCGCTCCTGCACCAGGAATGCACGGTCAAGGACGGGCGCATCGAGCAGGACAACTTCACCACCTACCAGCCGTTGCGCATCTCGGAAATGCCCAAGGTCGAAACCATCGTCATGCCTTCGGGCGGATTCTGGGGCGGGGTGGGCGAGCCCACCATCGCGGTGGCGGCACCGGCGGTGTTGAACGCGATTTTCAACGCGACGGGAAAACGCATCCGCAACCTGCCGATCAAGAATGCGGACCTGAAGGCATAGCGCCAAGCACTGCATCACAGGGAATGGAGGCCTCTTGGCCTCCATTTTTTCGATCAACATTCACGCCCGCGCCCTGCTCGCGGCGACGCGCTATCCTTGTCGTTTAACCAAAAAGCTCCCCGCATGACCCTGCCAACCGCGGCGCCACGGCGTCCAATGCATCAGCGCACCATCACCTGCGAAGGCTATGCGCGTGACGACGGCCTGTGGGACATCGAGGCGCACATCGTCGACGTCAAGACTTATCCGATCGACGAGCCCTATCGCGGCCACCGCCCGGCGGGCTCCCACGTACACGACATGCGCTTGCGCCTGACGCTCGATTCCAGCATGACCGTGACGGACATCGCGGTGAGCACCGGGCACGCGCCTTACAACCAGTGCTTCAGCGTCGAGCCCGCCTACAAACGCCTGATCGGTGCGCGCATCGGCGCTGGCTGGCGCAAGACCGTGCAGGCCGCTGTCGGCGGTACCCAGGGCTGCACCCACCTGAGGGAACTGCTGATGCCCGCGGCAACGGTGGCGTTCCAGACCATGGGCAGCTGGCCCAAGGAAGGCGTGGTGGCGACCGAAGAGCGACCCGACCGGGGCAGCGAGCGACCGTACTTCATCGACGGTTGCAAGGCCTGGGCCGCCGACGGCGAAGTCGTCAAACGCCTTTATCCCTTGCACTATCGGCCGCAACAAGGCCCCGGCGCCTGACGCAGGTTGAATCACGGGCCGCACGCCCGGCAGCGCAGCCCGAGGCTGGGCGGGCCTGCTCAGGCCAGCGGCGCCGGCGTGCCGTGCATATAGGGTTTCAACGCCAAATACATCATTTCATGCACCGGCGTGGGCACACCCAGTTCACGCCCCTTCCTGACGATGTATCCGGACAGGTGGTCGAGCTCCATCGGCTTGCCACGGGCCACATCGTGATACATCGAGGCGTACATGGTCTTGGGAAAGCCCTGATGCATGGCCACCGCCCGTTCGGCGGCATCGTGCGGAATGGCGATACCCTGCGCTCGCGCCAGTGCAGCAACCTCCTCGAAGCCGCGGCGCGCCAAAGGAATGATTTCGGGATCGTGATAAATGTAGCCGGCGGGCAGGCGAAACAAGCTGGTCAGACCCGCATTGGTGGCCAAGCCCACGAATTTTGTCCATTGCGCCGTGCGGATATCGGCCACCAGTTCGGCGCCGAATCCGGCGGCCAGGCAGGCGTCGCGAAACGCCGTGGCGCGCGCACTCATGCTGCCGTCGGCTTCACCGAAGCGCAGGGCCGACATCGGCGAGGTGTAACGGATCACGCCCGGGGCGGTGATCACGCCTGACACCAGCGCCAGGCCGCCGAGCACACGGCCCCCACCCACCACCGCTGCGATGCGGTCCTGGTGGTCGACTCCGTTCAACACCGACACGATGAACGCGCCCCGATCAACCAGCGGCTTGAGCGGCGCCGCCGCAGCTTCAATATCGTAGGCCTTGACTGCGAACAGCACCACATCGCAGGCATCGACATGGGCCGCATCGCCGACAAATCGCGCGTTCTTGACATGCAGTATGCCTTTGGGCGTATCCAGTGCAAGACCATTCTGCTGCATGGCGTGCAGGTGTTCGCCACGCGCGATGAATGTGACATCGTTTCCGGCCAACGCCAGAAGCCCGCCGAAATACGCGCCTACCGCGCCCGCACCCATGACTGCGATTCGCATCGAATTCTTTCAAGTTGGGAGATGCGACGCGCCGGCAAGGCAATTGGCCCGAATCAAAGCGCGCCCGAAATCCGAGTTTGCCATACGCCAAGCGGAGTTATGATTCCGCTCTCACCAATCAGGGAGACTTTTCACCATGGCCCAGGCTTTTGTTTTCGACGCGATCCGCACGCCACGCGGCAAGGGCAAGTCCGATGGCTCGCTACATGAAGTCAAACCGATCGCCCTGCTGTCGGGCATCCTCAAGGACCTGCAAGCACGCCATGATTTCGATACCGCCGAAGTTGAAGACGTGGTGATGGGCTGCGTCTCGCCGGTGGGCGAGCAGGGTTCGTGCATCGCCAAGACCGCGGCACTGGCGGCCGGCTGGGACTGGCGGGTGGCCGGCCTGCAGCTAAATCGCTTTTGCGCCTCCGGCCTGGAAGCGGTGAACCTGGCGGCACAAAAGGTGGCCTCGGGCTGGGAAGACCTGGTGGTGGCCGGCGGCGTGGAGTCGATGAGCCGGGTACCGATGGGCTCCGACGGCGGCGCCTGGGCGCAGGACCCGCAGACCAACTTCAACACCGCCTTCATGCCACAGGGCATTGGCGCCGACCTGATCGCCACGCTCGAAGGCTTTTCGCGCGATGACGTCGATGCCTACGCCTTGCGCTCGCAGCAGAAAGCCAGTGCGGCGCGCGATGCCGGCCGTTTCGACCGCAGCGTGATGCCGGTGCGAGACATGCTGGGCATGACCATCCTGGAACGCGATGAATTCATCAAGCCGCGCACCACCATGGAAGGCCTGGCCTCGCTCAAGCCATCGTTCGCGCAAATCGGCGAGATGGGCTTCGACGCAGTGGCGATCGCCAAGTACCCGCAGGTCGAGCGCATCATGCATGTGCATCACGCCGGCAATTCCTCCGGCATCGTCGATGGCGCCGCCGCGGTGCTGGTGGGCTCCGAAGCCAAGGGCCGGCAACTGGGCTTGAAGCCGCGCGCGCGGATTGTCGCCACCGCCTTGTCCGGCGCAGACCCCACCATCATGCTGACCGGCCCGATGCCGGCCGCGCGCAAGGCGCTGGCCAAGGCTGGCCTCACCATCGACGACATCGACCTGTTCGAGATCAACGAAGCCTTCGCGGTGGTGCCGATGAAGTTCATGAAGGAACTAGGCGTGCCGGAAGAAAAGGTGAACGTGAATGGCGGCTCGATCGCCATGGGCCATCCGCTGGGCGCCACCGGCGCGATGATCATCGGCATCCTGATCGACGAACTGGAAGCACGCAAGCTGCGCTACGGCCTGGCCACGCTTTGCGTCGGCGGCGGCATGGGGATTGCCACCATCGTCGAGCGGGTCTGAAGCCATGACCTTGCATGTGGAGACGCTTGAGCGCGTCACCACCATCACCTTGGACCGCCCGCAGGCGAAAAACGCGGTCGACGGCCCGACTGCCGAAGCGCTGTTCGCCGCCTTCCGCGCCTTCGATGTCGACACGGACGCCGATGTGGCGGTACTGTGCGGCGCGGCTGAGACTTTTTGCGCCGGCGCTGACCTGAAGGCGGTCTCGGGCGGCATCGGCGACAACGCGCGCGCCAATCCGCTCAACGCCGACATGGCCGCCACTGCGCCGATGGGTTGCACCCGGCTCATGCTCTCCAAACCGGTGATCGCGGCCGTCAGCGGTTACGCGGTGGCCGGCGGTACCGAACTGGCTCTGTGGTGCGACCTGCGGGTGATGGAAGAAACCGCGACCTTCGGCGTTTTCTGCAGGCGTTGGGGGGTGCCGCTGATCGACGGCGGCACCGTGCGCCTGCCGCGCCTGATCGGCATGAGCCGCGCGCTCGACCTGATACTCACCGGCCGCCCGGTGGGTGCCAAGGAAGCGCTGGAGATGGGGCTGGCAAATCGCGTGGTGCCGCATGGGCAATCACGCGCGGCGGCAGAAGATCTGGCGCGGCAGATTGCCAAGTTTCCACAGGCTTGCCTGCGCTCGGACCGCGTCAGTGCCTATGAACAGTGGGGCATGGAGCACGCGGCGGCGATGCAAAACGAATTCGCGCATGGCTTGGGCACCATCGGGAGCGGTGAAACGGTCAAGGGGGCGGCGCGCTTCGCCGCCGGCGCAGGACGGCAGGGCCGGTTCGACTGACCGCTAGGTCGGCACCGCGCCTTCGCTGAGAATCCTTGCGCTGCCCGACGCCACCTGCTTGACCAGAGCAGCCAGCGGCGAGGCGCTGGTGCGCGCCAGGATCACGGCTTGGATGCTGCGCTCGAACTGCGCGGCGGCACGCGAGCGCGGCCGTTCGCGGGCGCGGATGATGCGCAGACGGTTTGGAAACACCGGACGGAACGGCACTGCCGCCAGCGCCGGCCGATCGGCGGCAATCAGCAGAAACGGATCCATGATAGCCACGCCCGCGCCGGCCTCGACCAGGTCGAGAGCCTGCTGCGACTGGTTTATCACGATATCCACCTCGCGACGTTCGCCAGCGGCGCGCAACGCGCGCCGTACAAGGGCGCCGATGGCCGTGTCCTCGCGATAGCAGATTAACCTTTCGGCAAGCAGTTCGCGCGCGCTCACGCTCTTGCGCAGCGCCAGCGGGTGCGAACGGCGCATCACGCACACACCATCAGCCTCGCAAATCACCTCGCCGTCAAGGTAGGGATTGTCGGTGGGCTGGTGGACCAAGCCGAAATCGGCCTGGCTTTCGGCCACCCGGTCGGCCACCGCGGCAGTAGGCAGGATCATCACCTCGACATGGATGTTCGGCCGCTCTTGTGCGAACGCGGCTATCGCGGGGGTGATGAAGCCATGCGCCACCGAACCCGGCGCGGCCACCGTCACGCTGCCCGCGTTGCCGTCGCGCAACTGCCGGATCAAGGTCGAGATGGTGTCGAGGTCGCCGCGCACGCGCTCGACCTGCGGCAGAAGGGTCTCTGCCTCCGGGCTGGGAAACACCCGTCCGCGCACACGCCGGAACAGCACGAACCCGGCCGCCTCCTCGGCCAGCCGCAGGGATTTGCTGATCGCCGGTTGCGAAACGCCCAAGGCACGCGCCGCCTGGGCCACCGATCCGGTGCGCATCACAGCCTCGAAGATTTCCAGCTGGCGCAGGTTCATCGATAACCTGAAGTTTCAGATATTGGAACTTCAAGTATAGCCAGTGCTTCCGATAATGGAATCGCCTTCAGACTCGCGGATATTCCCTTGGCCAGCATCGGCATCGACATTGGCGGCACCTTCACCGACGTTGTGGCGATCGACGACGCCGGCACGCAGCACATCGCCAAGCTGCCCTCCACCCGCGCCGACCCGAGCGCCGCGGTACGCGAAGCGCTCGTTCGCCTGCTGCCGCAATGGAAAATCGCGCCCGGCGCGGTGACAAGCTTCGCCCATGGCACCACGGTGGCAACCAATGCGGTGCTGGAACGCAAGGGCGCACGCCTCGGGCTCCTGACCACCGCCGGTTTCGAGGATGTCATCGAGATCGGCCGGCAGAACCGCCGCCAGATCTACGAACTTCTGCTCAAGCCTGAAACTCCGTTGTTCCTGGCGCCGCGTGCGCGCCGCCGTGGCGTGGTGGAGTCCATTGGCCCCGATGGCACGGTCGTCACCGAACTCGACACCGCCTCGCTTGCCGAAGCGATCGATGCGCTGGTCGCCGACGGTGTCGAGGCGATCGCGGTGAGCTTCCTGTTTTCCTTTGTCAATCCGGCGCACGAACAGCGTGCCGCCGAGTTCATCCGCACGCGCCATCCCGCGCTAGTGGTTTCGATCTCGTCGGAAGTCGATCCGGCCTTCCGCGAATACGAGCGCACCGTCGTCACCGCGTTCGACGCCTACGTAAAGTCCGGGCTCGACCGCTATCTCGCGGCCATGGAACGCGACCTGAACGGCGCCGGCGTTCCCGCGCCCTTGCAGATCATGCAGTCGCGCGGCGGCATCTGTTCGGCACGCATTGCCAGGCAGCGCCCGATCCGGCTGTTTCTTTCCGGTCCCGCAGCCGGCGTGGTCGGCGCGCGCCAGGCCGGCCACTCGGTCGGCCACGAAGACCTGATCACCGTGGACATTGGCGGCACCAGTTGCGATATCGCCCTCATCGCGCGGGGGCAGCCGGTGATACGACCGGACGGCCTGCTTGACGGCTTCCGCATCCGGGTGCCGATGGTGGACGTCAATTCCATCGGCGCCGGCGGTGGCAGCATCGCCTGGATCGATACCGGCGGCGGCCTGCGCGTCGGGCCGCAATCGGCCGGCGCGGACCCCGGCCCCGCCTGCTACGGCCGCGGCGGCGGCGAGGCCACCGTGACCGACGCATCGATCGTGCTCGGCTACCTGGACCCGGCCTATTTCGCCGGCGGCACGCTCAACCTCGACCCGGCACTCGCGGCGCGCGCCATCGAGGAACGGGTCGCGCGACCGCTCGGACTGACCCTGCACCAGGCCGCCCTTGGCATCCATCGGGTCGTCAATGCGCAAATGGCCGAAGGCATCCGGCTGGTGTCGATCAGCCGCGGCATGGACCCGCGCGGCTTTTCACTGATGCCCTTCGGCGGTGGCGGCGCATTGCATGCGACGGCGCTGGCACAAGAACTGGGCATGACCACCATCGTCGTGCCACGCTATCCCGGCGTCCTGTGCGCCTCGGGCCTGTTGTCGGCGCAGATCGAGCATGAATCCGCCGCCGGCTTCATGGCGAAATTCACCGATGCCGACGTAGGCGAAATCCTGAGGGTGTGCGCCCGGCTTGCGGCGGAATGCTCGACGCGCATGCGCGAGGAAGGCGTGCCGGCGGATGCGGTCATCACTTCCTGCTACGCCGACGTCTGCTACGTGGGCCAGGCCCATCACATCGAGGTCGCACTGGACATCGAGACGCCCGCTACCCTGGTGGCCACGCTCTACGAGGCGTTCTGCCGGCATTACGACCTGGTCTACGGACACCATACCCGGTCGCCCGCGCGCTTTGTCAATCTGCGGGTGGTGCAACGCGCGCCCAACCGCGCGCAGATCCCGGCGGTCCGGCCGCGCGCCCGGGCGCCCGGACGCGGGCATGCCGGCAAGAGCAATCGGCGCATCCTGCTGGCCGGCTATGAAGACTTCGTTACCGCGCAGGTCATCGATCGCGACGGCCTGGCGCCCGGCGACACGCTGCAGGGCCCTACGATCGTCGAGCAAAGCGACACCACGACACTGGTCGAACCCGGCTGGACCGGCCGCGTCGCCGACAACGAGGTCCTGATACTGACGAGAGAGCCATGAACGACAGAGCCGACGCGGCGGTGACACAGGTGGACCCGGTGACCCTCGAGGTGGTGCGCAACAAGCTCGAGGGCATCGCCAACGAAATGCAGATGACCCTCCTGCACAGCGCCTTCTCGCCGATCGTCAAGGAAGGCATGGACTGTTCGGCCGCGATCTTCACCGCCGACGGCCAGACCATCGCGCAGGCCACCGCCATACCGATCCACCTGGCGACCATGATCCCGGCACTCGCCGCGGTGGTGCGGAAATATCCGCCGGCGGGCATGGCCAGCGGCGATGTCTACATCCTCAACGATCCCTATTCCGGCGGCACCCACCTGCCCGACATCACGCTGTTCATCCCGGTGTTCGCCGAGGGTGCCATGGTTGGCTTCTCGGTCACCACCGTGCATCACCAGGACATGGGCGGAATGGCCCCGGGGTCGATTCCCACCAACGCCACCGAGATCTACCAGGAAGGCCTGCGGATTCCGCCACTCAAGTACATGGAGGGCGGCCGGGTCAACGAAACCCTGCGCGAGATGATGTGCCTGAACATCCGCCTGTCCGACACCTTCATGGGCGACATCAACGCCCAGTTGTCGGCCTGCATGGTCGGCGCCCGGCGCCTGGGTGAACTGTGCGAGACCTACGGTGCCGCGCAAGTGACACGGATATTCGATCTCCTGCTCGATCGCTCCGAGAAAATGACCCGTGCGGCCCTGCGCACCCTGCCCGAAGGCACCTATCGCTATGTCGACTGGCTCGACAATGACGGTGTCGATCTCGACCGCCGGGTGCGCATCGAGGTGGCAGCGACCGTGCGCGACGGCACCATCCATTTTGATTTCACCGGCTCGAATCCGCAGGTGCGCGGGCCGATCAACTGCGTGCCATCAGGTGCGCAGGCCGCGGCCTACTATGCCGTGCGCGCCCTCACCGACGCGCAGATTCCGACCAACGGCGGATGCTTCCGCCCGGTGAGCCTCACCCTGCCCGAAGGTTCGATCGTCAATCCGCAGGCCCCCGCGGCGGTGAACGCGCGTACCGCCACCATCAAGCGCATCTGCGGCGCGATGATCGGCGCATTCGCCGATGCGGTGCCCGACCGGGTACCGGCGGCCTCGGCCGGGCTGTCGGTGATGCTGGCCTTCGGCGGCCGGCGCGCCGATGGCAGCCATTTCATCCTTTCCGAACTGGTGTGCGGCGGCACCGGTGCAAGCCGCTCGGGCGACGGCGTCGACTGCCTGCAGACCGACGGCTCCAACAGCATGAACCAGCCGATCGAGGCACTCTGCCTGGATGCGCCGATCCGCATTCGCCGCTTCGGCCTGCGCACCGATTCGGGCGGTGCCGGACGCCAGCGCGGCGGTCTGGGCGTGGTGCGCGAATACGAGTTCCTGGCCGATGACATCCGCTTCACGTTTCGCGGCGAACGCCACTTCACCGCTGCCCGCGGCGCCGCCGGCGGGGCCGACGGCGCAATGTCGATCGCCACCATCCATCGTGCCGATGGCGGCGTCGAGGCGATCTCCAAGTGCGTCACCACCGTGTCGCGCGGCGACCGCGTGGTGCTCGAGACGGCGGGCGGCGCCGGCTACGGTGATCCGCGCGAACGGGCGCACCAAGCACTGGCCGCCGACCTCGCCAACCGCAAAGTGAGCGCCGTGGCGGCGAGCGACCTGTATTCATTGACCGAAGGAGGTTCGACATGATGATCGCGCGCGCAACCGCACTGCTTGCCGCCCTGCTGTTCACCGCCAGCGCGGCGGCGCAATACCCGAATCGGCCGATCCGGATCGTGATCCCGTTCGGCGCCGGTTCTTCCACCGACGCGGTGATGCGCGTGCTGGCACCGCAATTGTCGGCGGCGCTTGGCCAGCAGGTGGTGATCGAACCCCGCCCCGGCGCCGACGGCGCGGTCTCGGCGATCGAGGTGACGCGTTCGGCGCCGGACGGCTATACCCTGGGCGTGGGTAGTGGCGGCCCGCTGGCGGCGGTGCCGGCGCTGCGCAAGAACCCGCCCTACGACGTCAACGCCGATTTCACCCCGATCACCGACATCGGGCGCTACACGGTTTTTCTGTTCGTCAACAGCAGCGTGCCCGCGACAAATTTGCAGGAGTTCGTCGCGCATGTGAAGGCCAATCCCGGCAAGCTCGCCTACGGCACCGGCAATCCGAGCGGCATCGTCGCCTTCGCGCAGATGAACGCGCTCCTGGGGCTGGACATGCTGCATGTGCCTTACAAGTCGGCGCCGCTGGTGATGCCGGACCTGCTGGCCAACCGCGTCCAGGCATTGATGGATCCGCCGGCGGTGGCGCTGGCCTACGTGAAGGAGGGCAAGCTGCGCGCACTGGTCACCACCCTCAACCGGCGCTCGCCACTGCTGCCTGACGTGCCCACCATCCACGAGGCAGGCGTGCCGCAATTCACCATCTCCAACTGGATGGGGCTGGTGGGCCCGGCGAAAATGCCGCGCGAGATTGTCGAGCGCCTCAACCGCGAGCTTGGCACGATCCTCAGAAAGCCCGAGGTCATGGCGGCACTGGAGAAGCAGGCCTTCCTGCCCAATCCCTCGTCCCCGGAGCAGTTCGCGGCCTTCATCCGCGAACAGGTGCAGT
>JBEIFV010000040.1:0-37998 GCA_040382235.1 Burkholderiales bacterium | reverse complement strand
TTCGACAGCATGCCCTGGCTCAAGGCCGACTGGAGCGCCAGGTAGGCGATGGACATGCCGCGCTGGGTGCGTAGTTCATGCACGGTGGCGCCGATATGGCGATCCAGCGCCTTGGGCTGCGTCGCTGCGGGAGCGGCATCGGCGGCGGGCTTGGGCGAGCGGGGCATGGTGGCGGGGCTTGGCGGCACGCGGGCAAGGGCTTGGTAAGCAGCGCGGAGTATAGCGGATCAAGGCCGCCCGGCGTTTCTCCACAAGAAACAAAAGCTGCCTGAAAGTGTTGACAGCCGTGCCGGCCCTGCCTAGACTTGCCTTCATTCACTGAAGCTCGAAAGCCCGTTTCATGCCCTGGCGCCTGCTGCGCTTCGCCCTCTCGTCCAAGCACCCGGAACCGCGCATGTTCCGCGCGCATGCGACCTTGAAGAAATCCTATGACGTGGTGATCATCGGCGCCGGCGGTCATGGGCTGGCGGCCGCCTATTACCTGGCGCGCGACCACGGCATCACCAACGTGGCGGTGCTCGAAAAGGGCTATCTGGGCGGCGGCAACACCGGCCGCAACACCACCATCATCCGCTCCAACTACTTGACGCCCGAAGGCGTGAAGTTTTACGACAAGAGCCTCGACCTGTACCAGGATTTGTCGGAGGATTTCGACCTCAACCTGTTTTATTCCACGCGCGGCCATTTCACCCTGGCGCATACCGATTCGGCCATGCGCACCATGCGCTGGCGTGCCGAGGTCAACAAGCATTACGGCGTGGATAGTGAAGTGGTCGATGCCCGCGCGGTGCAGGAGGCCTGCCCGCAAATGGACATCAGTTGCGCCGGCCATGCGCCGATTCTCGGTGCCCTGTACCACGCGCCCGGCTCGATCGCCCGCCACGACGCGGTGGCTTGGGGTTACGGCCGCGGCGCCGATCAGCGCGGCGTCGAGATCCACCAGCAAACCGAAGTGCGCGGCATCAAGGTCGAGGGCGGGCGGGTGCGCGGGGTCGAGACCAGCCGCGGCTTCATCGAAACCGGCAAGGTGCTGTGCGCGGTGGCGGGTTCAACGCCGCGCATGCTGGACATGGTCGGCATCGACAGCCCCTTGTTCATCCACCCGCTGCAGGCGATGGTGAGCGAGCCGGTCAAGCCCTGGCTCGACCCGATCCTGGTATCGGGCTCGCTGCACATCTATGTGAGCCAGACCGCGCGCGGCGAGCTGGTGATGGGCGCCTCGCTCGACCCCTATGAATTGCATTCGACCCGCTCGACGCTCGATTTCGTCGAATCGCTGTCGGCCCACATGCTCGACATGTTTCCGTTCCTGTCGCAGGTCAAGGTCAACCGGCAGTGGGCCGGCATGGCCGACATGACGCCGGATTTCGCGCCGCTCATGGGCAAGACCCCGGTCGAGGGCTTTTATCTCGATGCCGGCTGGGGCACCTGGGGCTTCAAGGCCACGCCGGTGGCGGGCTGGACCATGAGCTCGACGGTGGCCAATGATCGCAACCATGAACTCATCGAAGGCTTCGGGCTGGATCGCTTCGCGCGCTATGCGCTGACGGGCGAAAAGGGCGCGGCCTCGGTCGGCCATTGAGAGTGACAGCGCCGCAATGAAGATCATGACCTGCCCGATCAACGGCGCGCGCCCGGTGAGCGAATTCGTCTACGCTGGCGAGCTGCGCGAGATGCCCGACCCGGCCACCTGCACCGACGACCAATGGGCAGCCTATGTGTTCAACCGCCATGGCGTGGCCGGTATCAAGCATGAGTGGTGGTATCACATCGCCTCCGGCGTGTGGTTCGTGGCTGAACGCGACACCACGGCCGACCGCATCCTGCGCACTTACTTGTACGGCAAGGGCGGTGCAGCATGACGCGCCTGCCGCCACAGCCCGGCGAATGGATCGACCGCAAGAGCGTGCTCGACTTCACCTTCGAGGGCCGCGCCTATCACGGCTTTGCCGGCGACAGCATCACCAGCGCGCTGGCTGCCGCCGGCGTGCGTGTGCTGGGGCGCAGCTTCAAGTACCACCGGCCGCGCGGTGTGCTGTCGCTGGCCAACCATGATGTCAACGCATTGATGCAGGTGGCGCGCGCCGGCGGCCATTCCGAGCCCAATGTGCGTGCCGATGTGGTGCCGCTCGCGGGCGGCGAGATGGTGAGCGCGGTCAATACCTTCGGCGGATTGGCTTCCGACCGCGCGCGCTTCCTGGACCGGCTGGGCGCCTTCCTGCCGGTCGGCTTTTACTACAAGGCCTTTTATTCGAAGCGCTGGTTTGCGCGCTGGGAGCGCATGTTCCGCTTCATGACCGGCCTGGGCCATGTCGATGTGGCGGCGCCGCGCGTGCGCAGCCCCAAGCGCTACGGTTTTTGCGATGTGCTGGTGGTAGGCGGCGGGCCCTCGGGCCTGGCGGCGGCGCTGGCCGCGGCCGCGGACGGCGCGCGTGTGGTGCTGGCCGACGAGAACCCGTACCTGGGCGGCAGCGGCCTGTATGCGCTCGGTGCCGATGGCGCGCAACGCGCGCAGATCGAGACACTGGTGGGCGAGGTGTTGGCGCATGAACGCATCGAGGTCATGACCGCCTGCTTTGCCTCCGGCTACTACGCCGATCACTGGGTGCCGCTGGTCACGCAAGACCGCATCATCAAGATGCGCGCCGGCGCGGTGGTGATTGCCACCGGCGCCTATGAGCAGCCGGCGGTGTTTCGCAACAATGACCTGCCCGGCGTGATGCTGGGCTCGGCGGCGCAACGCCTGATTTATCGCTATGCGGTCAAGCCCTGCACGCGCGCGGTGGTGCTGGCCGGCAACGACGACGCCTACCGCGTGGCGCGCGACCTGTTGGCCGCGGGCGTCGCCGTCGCCGCCATCATCGACCTGCGCGCAGCCGCCACTTGCGCTGTGCCCGACGGCGTGACGGTACGCTACGGACGGGCGGTGGTGGAAGCCCTGGCCGATGCCGACGGCCTGCTGCGCGGCGTGCGTGTCGCCGCGCTGCGTGAAGGCGGCGAATGGGACTTGGCCGGCAGCGAGGAATTCGCCTGCGACGGCCTGATGATGGCGGTGGGCGTGGCGCCGGCCTTGGCTCTTGCCTACCAGGCCGGCGCGCGCATGCGTTTCGACGACCGGCTGCAGCAGTTCGTGCCGGCCAGCCTGCCACCCGGCGTGCTGGTATGCGGTCGCGCCAATGGCGCCCACAGCCTGGCGCTCAAGCTGACCGATGGCAGCCAGGCCGGTGCAGCGGCGGCGACGCTCGCGCGCGGCGGTGTGCCTGCGCCGCGGGTGACGATGATCGAGCAGGCCGAACCCTCGCATCCCTACCCGATTGTGAGTCACCCCAAAGGGCGCAACTTTGTCGATTTCGATGAAGACCTGCAGCTGAAGGATTTTTTCAATGCCGCGCAAGAAGGCTTCGACAACATCGAATTGCTGAAGCGCTACTCGACCGTTGGCATGGGGCCCTCGCAGGGCAAGCATTCGAACATGAATGCGATCCGCATCCTGGCGCGCATCCGCGGCGAAGCCATCGAGAAGGTCGGCACCACGACCTCGCGGCCGATGTTTCATCCGGTGCCGATGGGCCATCTGGCCGGGCGCGCCTTCTCGCTCGAGCGCGCAACACCGTTGGCCGGACGCCACCAGGCGCTGGGTGCGGTGTGGATGCCGGCCGGGCAATGGCAGCGGCCCGAGTATTACGCGGTGCCTGGCGTGGCCCGCGAGGCGGCGATCGTGGCCGAAGTGGTCGCGGTGCGCGAGGCGGTTGGCCTGATCGATGTCGGCACCCTGGGCAAGATCGAGGTCTACGGACCGGATGCGGCAGTATTTCTGGAGCGCGTCTACACCGGGCGCTTCGCCAACCTGAAGGTCGGCATGACGCGCTACGGCCTGATGGTCGATGAATCCGGGGTGATCATCGACGATGGCGTGATCGCGCGCCTGGCCGACGAGCATTTCTATTTCACCACCACCACCAGCGGCAGCGCCACGGTGTACCGTGAATTGACGCGCCTGAACACCATGTGGGGGCTGAACGTCGGGATCGTCAACCTGACCGGCCACCTGGCGGCGGTGAACCTGGCCGGGCCGGCGGCGCGCAAGCTTCTCAAGCAGTTGACCGATGCAAACTTGTCGGACGCGCTGTTTCCCTATCTCGGCGCGCGCGAAATCGAGGTTGCCGGGATTGCGGCGCGCGCGCTGCGTGTCGGTTTCGTGGGCGAACTGGGTTACGAATTGCACATCGCCGCCGATCAGGCAGCGAGCCTGTGGGACGCCCTGATGGGCGCCGGCGCGGCATTCGGCCTGCGTCCGTTCGGCGTCGAGGCGCAGCGCCTGTTGCGCCTGGAAAAGGGGCACGTGATCATCGGCCAGGATACCGATGGCCTGACCACGCCTTATCAGGCGGCGATGCAGTGGGCGCTCAAGATGGACAAGCCGTTTTTTATAGGCCAGCGCTCATTGCAGATCGTCGCACGCCAGGCGCAAAAGCAAGTGCTGGTCGGTTTCATGCTGACCGACGATGCGGGGGGGCTGCCCAAGGAGTGCCACCTGGTGATCGAGGCCGGCGAGATCGCAGGCCGCGTCACCTCGATCGCGCATTCGCCGGTGCTTGGGCGAGCGATCGGCTTAGGCTTGGTCGACCCGCGATTGAGCAAGGTCGGCGACAAGTTGAGGATTCGCATCGACGGTGGCCGCGAGATCGAGGCTACGGTCAACGCGCTGCCGTTCTACGACAAGGATGGCAGCCGGCAGCGCATCGACGACGGCATCGATGTGTTGGGAGCGGCTGCATGAGCGCCGCCGTCATCAAGCCGCAGCGCACCTCGCCCTTGCATGCGTTGTTGGCGCCACTGGTGGCGCAATGGGGCGCACGCAACCGCATGCCGGTGCCGGAAAGACTGACGCTGCCTGCGACCGTGCCGCCGCCGGTATGGCTGGCCGACACTTCGTATCGCTTTCGCTTCGGCTTCAAGGGCGCCGGCGCGCCCGAGTGGTGCGGCACGCAGGGCCTGCCCCTGCCGCCCGGTGCCAACCGTTTCGCCTTGCTGGAAGGCGGTGGCCTGATCGGGCGCCTCGCCTTCACCGAGTTCTATGTGGAGCATGAAAGCGAAGAAGCGGTGGCCGCTCTTGTGCGTGCACTGGGTCGCGGTTGCCAGAACGGCGGCGGCGGTGTCTATCCGGTACCGCGGCGCGACGCCGGCATTGTGCTGGGCGGCGCATTGGCCCAAGACGTGCTTCTGCAAACCTGCAACGTCAACTTCGCGGCACTCGACTTGAGTGCCAACCCCTTGATCATGACCACCATCGTAGGCGTCGCAGTCACGGTGTTTCCGCAGGTCGAAGCGGGCGAGCTGCGCTATCGCATGGCCTGCGATCCGACCTTCGCGCCCTATCTTTGGACCACGCTCGACGGCATCGCGCGTGAGTCCGGCGGTGGTGTGCTGCTGTTGTAGCGGGGTAGGGAGTTGTCGTCGGTGATGGTGTCCGGCAGGGCTGATTGAGGAGAAAACGCATGACCAGGGAGCAGGCGAAGAAGTTTTTCACTCAGCACGGGATCAAGTTCATCCTGGCGCAGTTTGTCGATATTCACGGCGCCGCCAAGAGCAAGGCGGTGCCCATCGAGCACCTTGAAATGGTGCTGACCGACGGCGCCGGTTTCGCCGGCTTCGCCATGTGGGGCTTCGGCATGGAACCCAACGGCCCGGACTACATGGCCGTCGGCGATCTCTCGACCTTGACGCCCATGACCTGGATGCCGGGCTATGCGCGCATGGCCTGCTACGGGCATGTCAAGGGAAAGCCCTACGAATACTGCTCGCGCGTGATGTTGAAGCGCAATCTCGATGCGCTGGCGAAGAAGGGCATGACGCTGTATACCGGCATCGAGCCCGAGTTCTTCCTGTTGAAGCGCGGCGCCGATGGTGCGCTGGCGCCGGTGGATACCACCGACAACCTCGACAAGCCCTGCTACGACTACAAGGGCCTGTCGCGCCAGGCCGAGTTCCTGACCCGGGTGGTCGACGGCGGCCGCACTGGCGGGCTGGACATCTACCAGATCGACCATGAAGACGGCAACGGCCAGTTCGAGGTGAACTTCACCTATGCCGACGCCATGACTTCGGCCGACAACCTGATCTTTTTCAAGATGGCGGCCAGCGAGATCGCGCACCAGATGGGCATGATCGCGACTTTCATGCCCAAGCCGTTTTCCGACCGCACCGGCACCGGCGCGCATTTCCATATTTCGCTGGGCGACAGGAAAACCAGGAACCTGTTCTTCGACGCGCGCGACAAGCACGGCCTGGGCCTGTCGCAAATGGGCTACTGGTTCACCGGCGGCATTCTGGCGCATGCGCGTGCGCTGGCGGCGATCTGTGCGCCGACGGTCAATTCCTACAAGCGCCTGGTGGTCGGGCGCGCCTTGTCGGGCTCGACCTGGGCCCCGGCCTATGTGAGTTACGGCGACAACAACCGCACCGCGTGTGTGCGCATTCCCTACGGCCGCCTGGAGTTCCGCATGCCCGACGGTGGCTGCAACCCATATCTCGCGACTGCCGCGATCCTGGCCGCCGGCATGGATGGGGTGGCGCGCAAGCTAGACCCCGGTGCGCCCAACAACGAAAACATGTACACCTGGTCACCGGAAAAGCTGAAGAAAAGCGGCATCGAGTTGCTGCCGCAAAACCTGGGCGAGGCGATTGGCGCGCTGGAGGGCGACACGGTGATCCGCGCCGCGCTTGGGCCCAATCTGTTCGACGAGTTCGTCGCCTTGAAACGCATGGAATGGATCGAGTATTCGCGTCATGTGTCGGCGTGGGAACAATCGCGCTACCTGGAATTTTTCTAGAAGCGCCGCAAAGGACAGGCACATGTGTGGAATCGTGGGATTGCTGTTGAAGAAGCCGGCCTTGCGGCCGCGGTTGGGCGAACTGATGCTGCCGATGCTGATCGGGATGACCGAGCGCGGGCCCGATTCGGCCGGCATGGCGGTGTTCACCGAGCCGGTGGCCGACGGCCGCTGCAAGCTTTCCCTCTATTCGGGCGGCGGTGCGGCGGGTGCGCGTTTCGACTGGGCCGCGCTGCTGGCGCACCTGCAGGCCGGCTGCGACCCGCAGGCGCACCTGGCGCCCAAGGTCAATCACGCGGTGCTGACCATCGCCAAGCCGGTGGCGGAGGTCAAGGCCTGGCTGAAGGAGCACGCGGCAGGTGTGCAGGTCTTGTCATCCGGCCATGCGATCGATCTTTACAAGGATGTCGGCCTGCCCGCCGACATCGCGCGGCGCTACGATTTCGATGCGCTCAGCGGTACCCATCTGGTGGGCCACACCCGCATGGCGACCGAATCCGCGGTGACAGTGGAGAACGCCCACCCCTACACCGCCGGGCTCGACTGGTGCCTGGTGCACAACGGTTCACTCTCAAACCCGTACCAGTTGCGGCGCGAACTCGAACCCCTGGGCATCGAGTTCGACGGTGACTGCGATACCGAGGCCGCCTGCCGCTACCTCGAGTGGCGCATGCGCGAGGGCGATGACCTGGAAGCGGCATTGCACAAGGGCTTCGAGGTATTCGACGGCTTTTTCACTTTCCTGATGGGCACCCATGACAAGCTGGCGCTGGTGCGCGACCCCTTCGCCTGCAAGCCGGCGATCGTCGCCGAAACCGACGACTATGTGGCGATCGCCTCGGAATTCCGCTCGCTGGCGCACCTGCCGGATGTCAAGCACGCGCAACTGTTCGAGCCCAAGCCCGAGCACATCTACTCGTGGAGTATCTGAAATGAAGGCTGAGACACCCGATTCGGTGGTGTTCGACCTGGCACGCCAGACCGTGCGCGAACTCAACCAATTTCTGCATGGCGACCTGGCTGGGTTGAAGCGGGTGCAGGTGGATAACCCGGATGGCGCGCATTCGATCGCGGTGGGCGTCAATGCGCCGGTGGCGATTGCCATCGACGGCCACACCGGCTATTACGCGGCCGGCATGAACAAGCATGCCACGGTCAGCATCGCCGGCAATGCCGGGCCGGGGGTGGCCGAGAACATGATGTCGGGCTCGGTGCGGGTCAAGGGCTTTGCCAGCGTGTCGGCAGGCGCTTCGGCACATGGCGGCCTGTTGGTGATCGAGGGTGATGCGGGCCTGCGCTGCGGCATTTCGCTCAAGGGTGCGGACATCGTGGTCGGCGGCGACGTCGGCGCCTTTTCCGCCTTCATGGCGCAGGCCGGGCGCATCGTGGTGTGCGGCAACGCCGCCGAGAACCTGGGCGACTCGCTGTATGAGGCGGTGCTCTATGTGCGCGGCGAAGTCAAGTCGCTGGGCGCCGACGCGCAGTTCGAGCCGATGGGGGCGGCGGACTACGCCGCGGTGGGCGAACTGCTGGCCGCCGCCGGCTTGGGGCATGATCCCAGGAGCTTCAAGCGTATCGCCTCGGCGAAGCAGTTGTACCACTGGAATGCCGACGCCAATCAGGAATACTAGCCATGAGTTTGAATGACATTCCGGTGCGCACCCTATCCCGCGAGGAGAGCGCGACCTTCGACCGCAAGACCATCGACTACATACAACGTGCCGCCGCCAGCGGGCTATACGAGATTCGCGGCCTCGGCGCCAAGCGCGCCATGCCGCATTTCGACGATCTGCTGTTTCTCGGCGCCTCGCTGTCGCGCTACCCGCTCGAAGGCTATCGGGAAAAGTGCAGCAGCAAGACCGTGCTGGGCACGCGTCACGCGAAGAAGCCGGTCTAGCTGGAAATGCCGATCACCATCGCCGGCATGAGCTTTGGTGCGCTGTCGGCCAACGTGAAGGAGGCGCTCGGCCGCGCCGCCACCGCGGTCGGCACCTCGACTACCACCGGCGATGGCGGCATGACCGAAGAGGAGCGGCGTTCATCCAAGACGCTGATCTACCAGTGCCTGCCGTCCCGCTACGGTTTCAATCCGGATGATGTGCGGCGAGCCGATGCGATCGAGGTGGTGATCGGTCAGGGCGCCAAGCCCGGCGGCGGCGGCATGCTGCTGGGGCAGAAGATCAACCCGCGGGTGGCGAAAATGCGGGTGCTGCCCGAAGGCGTGGACCAGCGCTCGGCGGCGCGCCATCCCGACTGGACCGGGCCCGACGACTTGACCATCAAGATCATCGAGCTGCGCGAGATCACCGATTGGCAGGTGCCTATTTTCGTGAAGATCGGCGCAACAAGGGTGTTCAACGATGTCAAGCTGGCGGTGCATTCGGGGGCCGATGTGGTGGTGGTCGATGGCATGCAGGGCGGCACCGCGGCCACGCAGACCACCTTCATCGAGAACGTCGGCATTCCCACCCTGGCGGCGGTGCGTCAGGCGGTCGAGGCGCTCGAAGACTTGAACATGAAGGGCAAGGTCCAATTGGTGGTGTCCGGCGGGATTCGCAGCGGGGCGGATGTGGCCAAGGCGCTGGCCATGGGCGCGGACGCGGTCTCGATCGGGCAGGGCGTGCTGTTCGCGCTGGGCTGTAATTCCGACACCTATGTTTCACAGGGCCAGCATATTGACGCGACCGCCGATTACGCTGCGCTGGGCGTGACGCCGGGCCATTGCCACCACTGCCATACCGGCCGCTGTCCGGTCGGGGTGACCACCCAGGATGCATTGCTGGAACAACGCCTGACGCCGGAGGTGGGCGCACAGCGGGTGAAAAACTACCTGAAAACCCTCAACATGGAACTGACCACCATCGCGCGTGCCTGCGGCAAGCAGAACGTGCATCATCTGGAGCGCGAGGACCTGGTGGCACTCACCGTTGAGGCGGCGGCGATGGCAGGGGTGCCCTTGGCCGGTACCAGCTGGATTCCCGGGCGAATGTAGTTCATGTCAGCCATTCACCTTATCGAGTGCATCGCATGGACATGATTCTTCGCAACGCCATCCTGCCCGGGCAGGTCACGCCGGTCGACATCGGATTCGCCGACGGCTGCATCGCCGCCATCGGACCGCGGTTGGCCGCTTCCACCCGCGAGCTCGATCTCGGCGACCGCCTGGTGATCCCGCCGTTCTGCGAAACCCATATTCACCTCGACAAATCCTGCATCCTCAATCGCTGCGTCAGTGAAAAAGGCACGATTGAAGAAGCGATCATCCAGGTGGCCGGGCAGAAAAAATCCTTCACTCCAGAAGATGTCTATGAACGCGCCTGCCGCACGCTTTCCAAGGCGGTGTCGCACGGCACCATGCACATGCGCACCCATTTGGAGGTTGATCCGGTCATCGGCCTGATCGGTCTGGAAGGTGTGCAAGCGGCGATCGCACAATTCAAGTGGGCGATCGATGTGGAGACCTGCGTGTTCCCGCAGGAGGGAATGACCAACAATCCCGGCACCGAGGAACTGATGGTGGCCGCCATGCGCAAAGGCGCTCGCGTTGTCGGTGGCGCGCCCTATACCGATACCGATTCGCGCGGCCAGATCGACCGTATATTCAGCATCGCCCGCGACTTCGATGCGGACATCGACATGCACCTTGACCTGGGCAACAACGCCGATCACGTGGACATCGACTATGTGTGCGAGAAGACCGAGAAGTTCGGCTACGGCGGGCGGGTTGCGGCAGGGCATGTGACCAAATGCACCTTCATGGCGCCGGCGCGCCTGGCGGCGCTCACCCGGACACTGGCCGGTGCCGGCGTCGCCTTGACGGTTTTGCCGGCCACCGATCTTTACCTGATGGGGCGCGACCGCGACCACAACCACACGCGTGGTGTGCTGCGGGTGCACGAGATGCTGGAGCATGGCGTCAACTGCTCGCTTTCGACCAACAATGTGCTCAACCCGTTCACCCCGTTTGGCGATTGTTCGCTTGTGCGCATGGCCAATCTTTACGCCAACACCGCGCATGCCGGCCCGCGCGACTTTTCAAACTGTCTGGACATGGTCACCAGCCGCCCGGCAAGACTGTTGCGCCGTGACGCCGTCTATGGCATCGAGGTCGGCAAGCCTGCCAATCTGGTGGTGCTCGACTGCAAGACGCCTGAAGAGGCGGTGTCGGAACTGGCGATTCCGTTGTATGGGTTCAAGGGCGGTCGCATGAGCTTTTCGCGCAAGCCCGTCGTGCTGCACGCGCCATGAGCGGGCCCGCGATATTTGAGCGCGACGCACTGGGCGCCTTTTGCCGGCATACCCATGCCGAACTGGCAGGGGCGAACACCGGGCCGCTGGCCGGGCTTGACTGCGGCATCAAGGATCTGTATCACATCGCCGGCACCCGCACCGGTTTCGGCCATCCCGTCTGGCTTGAGACTCACAAGATCCAGAACGTGACCGCGAGCGCTGTGACGCGACTGACAGAGGCTGGCGCAAGTGTCATCGGCAAGACCCATTGCGACGAGCTTTGCTACAGCCTGAACGGTATCAACAAGCATTACGGCACGCCGGTGAACGTCAATGCGCCGGGGCGGATTCCCGGCGGTTCCTCCAGTGGGTCGGCCGCGGCGGTGGCCGGCGGGCTGGTTGACTTCGCGCTTGGCAGCGATACCGGCGGCTCGGTGCGGTTGCCGGCCAGCTACTGCGGCATTTTCGGCATGCGCCCGACCCATGGTGCGGTGCCGCTGGATGGCGCCATCGCCTTCGCGCCCAGCTACGACGCCGCCGGCTGGTTCGCGCGTGATGCGCGCATGTTGGAGCGCGTGGGCCGGGTGCTGCTGGGCGACACGCGCGCCGCGCCACCTGCTGGAAAGCTCCTGATCGCCACGGACGCGTTCGCACACGTCGACTCCTCATCCGGGTTGGCGCTGCGCCAGGCCTTGCGCGCCGGCGAAAAGAAGTTCGCTGCGGTTCAGGAGTTGGTGCTGGCCGGCGAAGGCATCGATCGCTGGATGGACAGCTTCCGGGTGATTCAGGGTGCCGAAATCTGGAGCACCCATCGTGAGTGGATCGGAAGCCTCCATCCGGATTTCGGTGCCGGCATCAAGGAGCGCTTTGTCTGGGCATCGACCATCGAGGCATCGGCGGTCGCTTTGGCCGCGGCACATCGCGCACGGATCAGCGCACACTTGATGAGCCTGCTTGCCGACGACGCGGTGCTGGCGATGCCTTCGACCCCAGGCGTTGCACCGCCGCTCGACATGCCTGTTGCCGATCTTGAGCGTTGGCGCAATCGAGCGCTGGGGCTCTTGTGCATCGCCGGCCACGCCGGCTTGCCGCAGGTGAGCCTGCCGCTGGCCCAAGTCAATGGATTGCCGGTGGGCCTGTCCCTGATCGCCGCACGCGGGAACGATGCGTTGCTGCTCAAACTGGCGCGCGAATTTACCGAGTAACTCTGTGCGCGTTATCTGAAGCGGCGCGTCAACAGCATTGGTCTTCAGGGCACGGCGCGCGACCAGGTTTGCGTGCGGCCGAACATCGGCAGGCCGACGTAGCCACGCAACTTGAGAATCCGGCCTTCATCCTCCAGTCGCAGCGTCCCGGCATAGACCTTGCCGTTCTCCGGGTCCAGCACATCGCCGCCGGTCCAGGCGTCGCCGTCGCGCTTCATGTTGCGGATGATCACAAGGCCCAGTGCCGGTTGGTCTCGCCGCTCGTCGGTGCAGGCCACGCACCGTTTGTGCCTGCCGGGAAGAATGATTTTCTCGATGCGCCCGTACAGTGCGCCGTCCCGCTCATAAATGCGCACCTCGGAGCGCACCTTGCCGCTGCGGTCATCGATGGTGGTCCACAGGCCCAGCGGGGTTGCCTCCGATGCCGCGGCCGCGTTGGCGATACAGGCCAGCAGAATGGCTGCGAGTGCGCGCGCCAAGTGCCGGCGATTGTCGGCACGCATGTTCATGCGGCTACTCGGCCTTGACGCCGGCGTAGGCTGCCACCCGGGCCCAGCGCACCAATTCGCTGCGCATGAAGTCCTGCGCGGCCTCCGGCGTGGAGGTGAGCGAATCGAATCCCTGGGCTTCGAGCTGCGACTTCAGGCTGTTTGCAGCCTTGATGAATTCGCTGTTGAGGCGCCGGATCACCGCCGCAGGGGTGCCGGCCGGCGCGAAGATCGCGAACCAGTTGGCCATCTCGATATCCTTGTAGCCGGCTTCGGCAAGCGATGGCACATCGGGCAGTGCGCGATGCCGTGTGGCCGACGCCACCGCGAGAACTTTCACGCGCCCCTGCTGGATGAAAGGCAGCGCATTTTGCAGCGGGCTGAACATGAACTGCACCTGCCCACCCACCAGATCGGTCATGGCCTGGCTTTGACCCTTGTAGTGCACCGGGGTGGCCTTGAAGCCGGCGGTTTGTGCGAAGAATTCCGCCTGCAAATGCTGCGGGCTGCCGTTGCCGGCGGTACCGAAGTTGAGCTCGCCCGGCTTCGCCTGTGCCAACTGGACAAACTCCTTGACTGAACCGATCTTGAGCGCGGGATGCACCACCAGCACTACGCTGGTTTGCAAGGCCATGGTCACCGGCTGCAGGTCTTTCAGCAGGTCGTAAGGCAATTGGCGATAGGAAGCGACATTGGTGGCGATGGTGCCGGGCGTGAACAACAGGGTGTAGCCGTCGGGCCGCGCGCGCACCACTGCCATGGTGCCGATGTTGCCCCCGGCACCGGTCTTGTTGGCTACCACCAGCGGCTGTTTCATGGCCACCTGCACCTGGGCGCCGAGCGTGCGTGCCAGCGTGTCGGTACCGCCACCGGCGGCCACCGGAACCACGATCTCGATCGCTTTGTGCGGATAGGGTTGTGCCTGCGCGGCGGCACACAGGAAGGCGAGAGCGGCGCAGATGAGGAGGCGCGAGATTGAGGGCATGTGGGGGCTTCGGCCGAGCGACGGAGAATCGGGAATTCTATGTGCAAACCGCTGCTGCCTGCGGCAGGCGCCGCCGTGGTGTGCGGCTACTTCCTTGTGAGTGGCGCGTTGGCGTGGCGCCCGGGCTCTGCTGCGCTGTCGGCCGAAAACACCATGCTGGCCAGGAGGCCCACCGCCGCGCCGATCGATACGGTCAAGCCGATCATGGCCAGCACCGGCGTCGACGAAAACGCCAGGGTGGAAAAACCGATGAAGGTGGAAGCCGCGGCCAGCAGCACCGAGACGCTGGCGCGCTGGCGCTGGAGAGGCTCGGGCGACAGGGTTGAAAAGAACAGGGTGTAGTTCGACGCCACACCGACCACCAGCAGCAGCGACACCAGGTTGAATACCGTGAGCTGGCCGCGCAGCAGCAGCAGGATGCCGCTGGTGATCAGGATGGTCGAGACGATGGTGGCGATCATCGACAACACCGCGCGTGCGCGCCGCAGCTGCAGCATCAGCACCAGGAAGATCGCCGCCGTGCCGGCCAGCGATGCGTTCATGGCGCGCTTGCGGTACTGCGCAACCAGGGTTTCGACATCGCCCTTGAGGTCGATGAAGCTCACCCCCGGCGCGCGCGCCGCTTCCAGTTGCGTCCTGATCACGCTGGCGGAGGCGGCGTCGCGCAGCAGGATCAGCACGGTTACGCCGTCTTCCGAGCGCACGATCTGCGAGTCCAGCCAGGCGCCGATGATGGTGCCGGCGTAATGGTCGAGGCCCAACAAGGGCATTGCGCGGGTGGCAGCGACCGCCGCCACGAAGGGCTCGAAGGCTTCGGCCTTGAGGTTGACCGCATTGGCGGCCTCGCGCACCTGGGTGCGCAGCAGGTCCGCTTCCGGCAGTACCGCCTGGCGGCTTGTTTGCAGGGCGTGGCTGGGCAGGAGCCTGGCGGGACTGTCATAGCCGCCCAGGGATTTCGCCGCCACCAGCGTATCGAGCAAGCGGCTGGTGGCCTCGGTGCGTTGCAGCGCTTCCTCGAGGTTCGTGCCGCGTACCGCAACCATGCTGCGCATGTCGGGCACGCCGGCGTCGGCGCGGTAGCGCAGATCGCGCGCGTCGTCGCTGGGCGAACTTGACGAGAGTGAATCGAGGCTGTCCTGCCACATGCCGTCCTGGCGTTGCAGCAACAGGCCGAGGAAGGTTATGGATACCAGCAGCAGTCCCCAACGCCCGGCGCGCATGCGCAGGCACAGGGCGGGCAGCCAGGCAAAGCGGTCCAGGCTGGCGGCGCGCGCCTTTTGCGGCAGCAGCGTAGGCAGCAGCCAGCGGGTGCAGGTGGCGGCGACCAACAGCCCGACCATCGAGAAAAGGCCGAGTTGCTCAAGGCCTGCGAACCCGGAGAAATACATGGCGGCGAAGCCGATCAGCGAAGTCAGGGCGGCCAGGTAAACGCGGCGCCAGAAAAGGGTGCTGTAGGCGCCGCGCTCATCCGATTGCACGAAGGTATAGATCGCATAGTCGACCGCTTCGCCGATCAGCGTGACGCCAAACGCCAGGGTGATGCCGTGAATGCTGCCGTGGGTCCAGCTCACCACCGCGTATCCGGCAAGGGCGCCGCTGGCCACCGGTACCACCGCCAGGGCGATGAAACGCGGGCTCTTCAAGGTCCACAGCAGGAGGCCAGCCACCAGCACGATGGCCAGGAGGGCCAGTTCCTGCGCGTCGCGGCCGATCGCCTCGTGCGACAGCACGTTGAAATAGCCGGAGCCGGCGAACTCGATGCGCGGCGCCGGTTCGCCCGCAGGCCATTGACGCAGCACTTCGGTGGCGCTTGCGCGCGCTGCGCGAATGGTCGCACCCATCGCTCCGATGTCACTGCCGCGGGCGCTGGTTTCCATCAGCAACAGCGCCACCCGTCCATCTGCGCTGAGCCAGACCCCGCCGCCGCTGGCCGGGCCCAGTTGCCGGCCGGCACTCTCGAGCAGTTGCAGCGCGGCCAGGGTGGGATCGGCCGGGGCGAGCGGCCGGATGGCTGCGGCGTCGACCGCGCGCAACTTTTGCTGCAGTTGTGCGAATGCCGCGTTGAGGCCGGCTTGCGAAAAGAGCTGCTGGTTGATGCCGGGGCTGAGCAGATAGCGCGCCGCGAACAGCCGTTCGCGCTCGGTGGCCAAGGCGTCAAGATCGCCGTTGCTGACCCAGGCGAAGTTGGGGTCCGCGGCCAGTTTTTCGCGCAGGGCGCGGCTGGCGGCGGTCAGTGCCTCGCTTTGCTGGGCGCCGGGTCGGGTGTTCGCGGGCAGGCCGTCCAGTGACAGGCCGATCAGCAGAATGCGCGTCGACAAGCCGTCGCGCAACTGGTCCACCACCAGGCGCTGGTCGATGTTGGCCGGGCCGGGCAGGAACGATGAAACATCGGTCACCACCACGCTGCGATTGACTTGCAACAGGGCGACGGCCATCAGGGCCAGCCACAAGAGCCAGCGCCCGAGCTTCATCGCGGGACGATCGTCAGCTCTAAGGTATCGCCGCTGGTCTCGAAGGTTTCAATCATGCGCAGGGTGGCCTTGGAGCCACTGACGCTGATCTGCCTGACGCCGCGCTTGAGCGCGGCGTCGCGTGGAAACAACTGTACCTTCCAGTTCTCGAAGCTGTCGCTCACATCGATATCGAACGCCTGGCGCAGCTGCTTTTCGTTGCCCGACAGAATCGCGCGCAAGCCCAGGCCATAGCTTGCGAGCCCGCTCTGTGCTTCGATCTTGATGACCTTGGCCGGTGTGCCGGCGGCGCCGTCGATGCTGATGCTGTCGGCGCTGATGATGACGCGTTCGCGATTGGGCCGCGTGGTGAGCTTCTCGATCACACCGGACGGGTTGAAGCTCAGGGTCCCGCTTGACTCCATCGGTATGGCGTACAGGCTGGAGACGCGTCGCTCGAAAAAAGGGGATGCCGTGATGGGCTGGGCCGCCACCGCCGAGAGGATGCGCACCAGGCGTTCGTCGGCGGCTGCCTGCGACAGGTTGGTGCGCGACTGTGCCGCGGCCGGGTTCGCGCCCAAAGCGGCCAAGGCAGTGAAGAGTGCGCCTGCTGCCTGCCAGAAGGTGTTCATCGATTCGAGGTTTGGTTGCCCCGGACGGGCGAAGGCACGCAGTCTAATGCAGGAGCACTGCGTGCATGGCATGGCCGCGGTGCGTTCGCCTCGCCTTCGCTGCAAGGAAGTCGCCTGCGAACGCATAGGCGTGGTCGGTCATGGTCAGGGCGGTCTGCGCGACCTGGTCGCCCCAGCGGCAGGTTCATGCCTTTGGCGACTGGATTCTGCAAGGCGGTGTGGAGTTCGCGCAGCAGGTTCCGGGCCAGACGCGGATGAGCGGCGACGAGCAGTATTAGGCGCGGTTGCGACATCAGCCCCTGCGCCAGGCCACGAGTCTGAGCGGGTCAGCGGCAGGCTACTTCGGCGTGTGGCGTTCCAGCCAGCTGGTCAGCACTTTCATGAAGCGCGCTGGTTCTTCCATCAGGAAAAAATGACTTGACTGTTCGAACCACGTCACCTCGGCCTGCGGCAGTCGATCGATCATCCACTGGGTCGCCAGCGGCCCGCAAATCGGGTCGAGGCTGCCGGCCATGATGCACACCGGGTTCTTGATCCGCTGCAGGCGATCGAGGGTATCGTGGCTGAGCGCGGCGTGGCTTTGCCGGAAGTAACAGGCCTTCAGGCGGGTTTCGCCGCCGATCAGCTTTTCGATCGCCGCGATACGCTCGGGATTTTCGTTGAAGAACTTCTGCGACACAAAATTCTGTACCGAGTGGCGCGCGTGATCGTCCCACGAGTTGGTCCACTGCAACACCTCGCGCATGTTCATCAGCACCCGGTGCCCGATCGGATCGACCTTACCTGCAGCCGCCAGCATCACCAACGACTGCACCCGGTCCGGCGCCAGGAGGGTGATGTGCTGGCCGATCAGGCCGCCCAGCGAGCGGCCCACAATATGGAATTTTGCAATCCCGCAATGGTCCATCAGTTCGAGGAAATCACGCGCCATGTCCTCGGTGCTTACCGCCTCGTCGATCTGCGTGCTGCGGCCGGCGCCGCGATTGTCGGTGGCGATCACGCGATAGCGTTGTTCGAGCACCGGCAATTGCGGCAGCCATGCCTTGTGGTCGCCCGCGAGCCCGTGAATGAGCAATACCGGAAAGCCGCTGCCGGTGTCGACATGATGAATGTCGTACTTGTCGCCCACGCGGGCGATCTTCAGTGCATAGCCGGGCTCGCTCATTTTTTTCTTGGCCTTTCATTTCGAAATTTCGAAGGAAGTTTCGCAGTTTTGCGCCAATGTAGCGATCTCGCCGGTTGCAGTCAATCCGCATCGCAGCCGCACGTTTGCCTGTGGTGCGTGCAGTATTACGGCTCGCAGGGGTGCCCAGATTCTGTCTTGCAACTGCATGGATGACGCGCTCCTAATGCTGCCAAGCGTGAGCTTGCATGCGCCAGATGTTGCGACGCATGGTTTGCAAGCCGACTGCAATATGCTAGTATTTTTTCGAATCCTGCGATACGCCTTTTACGTGCAAAATCATGGCGCGTGCAAGAAAACGCATTGAAGGGCTGTACAAACAACCGTCGTTATCAAAACTTTAGGAGACAATCCATGATCGCTCGAAGCTTCGGCAAGGGTTTGCTGTTCACCGCTGCCGCATGTGCAATCACAGCCGCCGGCACTTCGGTGGCACTGGCGCAAGGCGTGCCTGCCGACGTTCCGACCATCACGCTGAAGGTGGCGCATTCATTTCCACCGGTGGGCTTTGTCCCCGACATGGCGAAGGCATGGGCCGAAAACGTCACCAAGCGCACCGATGGCCGGGTGAAGTTCCAGTTCTTCTGGTCGGAGTCGCTGTTCAAGCAGGCGGATGCCGCGCCAAACCTGGCGGCCGGCGTCGCCGACTTCTCGAACGTGGCGTCAACCTACGACCCGGCGAAAACCGCACTGTGGATGACCCTCGACATGCCGTTCAATGCACGCGACTACTGGTGCGGCATCAATTCGTCGGTTCGCACCCAGCAGGAAGAGCCCAACCTGCAGAAAACCTTCCAGCAACTCGGCTTCATGCCGGTCCTCGGTTACTCCAGCGGGCACTTTCACTTTCTTTCCAAGGTGCCGATCGAGAAGCTTGCCGACCTGCAGAAAAAGCGTCTGCGCAGCTACGGCGGCGCACGCATCAAGATGTATGAGCCGCTCGGCCTGTCGCCGATTTTCATGCCCTACGGCCAGATTTACGAAGGCGTTGAGCGCGGCGTGGTTGATGGCGCCGAGGGCACGATGCTGCTGACCGATTCGTTCAAGCACTACGAGATTGCCAAGTTCATGACCTACACCGGGTCCGGCATGGCGCTGGCCGCCCCCTTGTCGATCAGCCTGAAGCGCTGGAACAGCTTTCCCGAAAGCCTGAAGAAGATCTTCAATGAAGCTGGCGTCGAGCATGACCAGTTGTTCGCGCGCCGCATGATGGAGCAGGAGGAGGTCAAGCAGAAGGAGTTCGTCGAGAAGCGCGGCATGCGCATGATCAGGATGCCGGCGGCGGACCAGGCGGCGCTTGAGAAGGCTGGCAAGGACGCGCAGGAAGCATGGTTGGTCGACATGGAAAAGCGTGGGGTTCCGGCACGCGCCACATGGGCCTATTTCCAGAACCTGCAAACGGCATGCGACAAGGAGATCGCCTCAAGGGGCTATCCGTGGCAGAAGAAGTAAGCCTGGGCTCGCACCCATGAGACGCGTGCGCAGTGTTGTCGAGAAGTTCGCCGAGTGGATGGCGCTTCTCGGTGGCTTTGTGGTTTTCCTGCTGATGCTGATGATGGCGGTCGATGCCATCGGCCGCAAGGTCGCCAGCGCTTTGCCGGGGGCACTGGAATTTAGCGAGGCACTCATAGTGCCTGCGGTGTTCCTGCCGCTGATGTTCGTGCAACTGCGCCGCGAACATGTATTCGTCGGCGTGGTTACCGACTGGTTGTCGCCGC
Organism: Burkholderiales bacterium; assembly: GCA_040382235.1. Lineage (GTDB taxonomy): Bacteria > Pseudomonadota > Gammaproteobacteria > Burkholderiales > JAEUOS01 > JAEUOS01. The sequence goes on along the minus strand of JBEIFV010000040.1, from coordinate 18,274 downwards.
GCACTCGGGCGTTTCTCGATGGCGTGGCGGCGGTGGTGGGGATGGTGATTTTCGGCCTCCTTACCTGGCTGGCGTTCGACAAGGCGTTGCAGGCCTTCACGGTTGGCGAGTATCGGGTTGCCGTCATCTCGGTGCCGATCTGGCCGTTCCGTTGCATCATTCCGTTTGGCACCGGTTTGTTGGTTCTGCAGTTGGCCTTGAACGCGATCGAAGACTTCGGGCGTGCGTTCGGCAATGATGAACCCGCGCCGCGGCCCGAGGCCGCGCCGATCTAGATTGAGAGCGGCCGGCGTCGCAACGCCGGTCCGCCTACAACAAGTTTTTCAGAGGAAGGTGGTCTGAAATCATGGAGAGCCATTACATTGGCTTGCTCGGCTTCGTCGTGCTGCTCGGCTTGATCGGGCTGCGCGTCCCGATCGCGTTCGGGCTGACCCTGGTGGGGTTTGGCGGCCTGCTGATATTGAGCGGCCCTGACGCCACCTTTGCCTTGCTTGCTTCGCAGATGTATTCGTCGGTGGCCAGCAACACTCTTTCGGCGGTCCCCCTGTTTCTGTTGATGGGCTACTTCGCGTTTCATGCCGGTCTGACGCGCGCCTGTTTCGACACCGCAAGGCTCTGGCTGGCGCGCCTGCCTGGCGGCCTGGCGATCGCCACCGTCGCCGGTTGCGCCCTGTTCGGTGCCTGTGCCGGATCGGGCGTGGCGGCGGCCGGCGCGATGGGGCGGGTGTCGATACCGGAAATGCTGCGTTACGGCTATGACCGCAAGCTGGCCTGCGGCTCGGTGGCGGCGGCTGCAACCCTGGCAGTGCTGATCCCGCCATCGATCGTGATGGTGGTCTACGCGATTCTCACCGAGGTCTCGATCGGCCGCTTGTTGCTGGCCGGCTACATCCCCGGCATCCTGTCGGCATTGATCCTGATGCTGATGATCATGGTGCGCTGCAGCCGCAATCCGGGCCTGGCGCCGGCGGTTCCGTTCGAGATCACCTGGGCGGATCGGATCAAGTCGCTCAAGAACATCTGGGGCATCACGCTCCTGATCGCTGTGGTGCTTGGCGGCATCTACTCCGGGTTTGTCACCGCCACCGAAGCGGCGGCAATCGGGGCGCTTGGCGCCTTTGTTCTGATGATCACCGGCAAGCAACTCAACCGCGCTACCTTTCGTGATTCGATGCTTGAGACGGGGCGCACCACCGGCATGATCTTCCTGCTGCTGGTCGGCGCGTCGATCTTCACCGGGTTCATGGCCATCAGCGGCGTGCCGCAAAAGCTCGCCGAGGTGATCGTCGAAGGCAAGTTTTCCATCTGGACGGTGCTTGCGATCATCTGCGTCGCGTATCTGTTTCTCGGCATGTTCCTGGATTCGATCTCGATGATGCTCCTGACCCTGCCGGTGCTGCTGCCGGTATTGAGGGAGCTGGATGTCAACATGATCTGGTTCGGCATCATCGTCGTCAAGCTGGTTGAAATCGGCTGTATCACGCCGCCCTTCGGCATCACCGTCTACGTGGTCAAGGGGGTGGTCGGCAACACGGTGTCGCTGGAAGATGTGTTCCGCGGCATCTGGTGGTTCCTGGCGATGGAAATTCTCACCCTGGTAATCCTCATCATGTTCCCGGTAATTTCGACCATCCTGCCGGACACGATGCTGGGCAAGGGGTAGCGCGGCGCCGCCAGCCCGCGGCGCGCAGGGGCTGCCGGACAGGGCAGCTAACGCGCGTCCAGGTAAGACCGATTCAGCTGTTGGCGGCCTTGCCGGATGCGAATGCGGCCGCCAGCGCTGCTGCACAATCGGTCACTGCACGGTCAGCCGTGGCGATCAGATTGCCGTAGCGAATGAAGCCATGGGTTAAGCCGGCGTAACACTCGAGCCGGTGCGTAACCCCGGCTGAGGCAAGCCGGGCGGCCAGGGCATGGTTGTCATCCTGCAGCGGATCAAGCGAGCCTACGATCAGGTGCGCAGGCGGCAGCCCCTGCAGCCGCGCCTTCTGCGGACTGACGCGCCAGTCGTCAACCTGGTCGGCGCGCTCGACATAGTTCGCACCGATCCATGCCATCTGCGCCACCGAGAGCCCGTAGTTGCCGGCACCCAGGCGCCGCCATGACAGGCCGCTTACGTCCATCGAATAGACGCCATAGATCAACAGCAGGAAGGACAACACGCTGTCACTGGCGTCGCGTAACGCGAGTGCCGCGCCTAGTGCCAGATTGGCACCCGCGGAATCGCCGCCAAGCGCCAGGCGCGCCGCATCGATGCCGAGTTCGGATCCATGCCGGGCGACATGGCGCGTCACCGCCAGCAGGTCGTCATAACCCGCCGGAAACCGTTGTTCGGGCGCCAGCCGATAGTCGACCGACAGCACGGCCACACCGCTGCGGCGTACCAGGTCACGCAGCATCCGGTCCCAGGCCGAAAGCGTGCCCAGCGCGAAACTCCCGCCATGCGCGTAGACCAGGAGCGGCGGGCGCTCGATGTCATCCGGCAGGTAAAGGCGACAGGGGATGCTGCGCTGCTCAGCCGCAATCGCGATGTCGCGCTCGCGTCGCAGCGGTTCCGAGCCGGCGTTCAGTGCCGTGCCTATGCGATCGAGCATGGCACGGCACTCGGCCAGCGGGCTGGTCACCGGGCTTAGCGAGGCCAACCCGCGCGCCTTGAGCCAGTCGCCCATGGCGACCATCTGCGGATCGATCCATGGGGTGGCGTCGGTCATCGTCTTTTAGTCCGGCTGGTTGTAGCCAGCGGTCACGGTCTTGACTTCCTTCAGGCGCGGCAGCACTTCACGGCCGAACAGGGTCATGCTCTTGGTAGTCTCGGCATGCGTCATGAAGCCGGAGCGCCCGATCATCGAAAGGTGGTCGAAGCCACCAACCGATTCATGGAAATCCATGATCTGCTTGTAGACCGTGTCAGGGCTGCCGGCGAAGAGAATGCCGCGCGCCATCGCCTGCTCGGCCGTGCTGTTCATCAGCGCGGCTGCGTTGGCCGCAGCCGAGGCGGTTTCGCCGGGTTTTGGCGCCGCCGGCTTGGTGCGATAAATGCCGGGCGCGGCATGCGGCGGCGCCAGTCCCGGCAGCTTGGCACCGAACTGTGGCGCCGAGCGCAGGCTGGTATTCAAGAACCACATCAGTTTTTCGCCCATCTTCACGCCTTCCTCGTGGGTGTCGCCGACGGCCAGCAGGGCGGCATAGGCGAAGCGGTCGGTGGAGGCCTTAGGCATGCCGGCGGCTGCCCGGGCGCGACGGTTGGCGGCGAATGCAACCTTGGTGCCTTCCGGACCGCGCAGCACCAGTACCTGCACCATGTCGCGGCGCCCGACATCGCCGGCGGTCGACGGATCGCCGGTGGCCGACCACATGCGCGGCAGCGTCGGCTGATACGGGCGCGGCCAGATGTTGACGTGGCGATGGGTGAAGTGCTTGCCCTCCCAGCTGAACACGCCCTCCTGGTGCGAAAGCGCCTTGGAGATCAGATCGATCGCTTCCCAGTAGCGGTCGCCATTGTCGATCGGGCTGGCCTGGTTGGAGGCGTATTCGCTCAAGCCCGACTTGACGAAGCCGATCTCCAGGCGGCCGCGCGAAATCACATCGGCGGTGGCGTATTCCTCGGCGATGCGCACCGGGTCGGGCCGCAGCGTCACCAGCGTACCCAGCGTCAAAACGCGCACCTTTTTGGTTTGCGCAGCGAGAATCGCCAGCAGCATCGGGTTGGAGGCGAGCAGCGAGTTGATGCCGGCGTGATGCTCGGTGCAAATGACATTGATGCCGAGGTCGTCGCACAGCAGGTACTCGTCGATCGCTTCGGCGAAGAGATTGGCCGAGATCTTCGGATCGCAGTACTTGTTGGGTAGGGTCGCACGCACCGAATCGGCCGCATTGAGCACCTCGGGCGCCACATGCGGGTAGGTCACTTCGTTCTGGAACCATGCTTCCATTGCCGATTGCTCCTGTTTTAAGGTTTGAGAAAGGCGCTGACCCGGTCAGCGAATGCGCGGGGTTGTTCGATATGCGGATGATGGCCGGCGGCGGCGATGGTCTCGAAGCGCGCACCGGGAATCAGCTTGGCATAGGCTTCGCCGTAGGCCGGGTTGACGATGCCGTCGGAGGCGCCCCACAATACCAGGGTCGGCACCTTGATCTGACCGAGCCAGCGCTTCAATTGCGGGTTGTACATGTAGGGATGCCAGCCGTAGCGGCACAGGGCTTCCCAGTTGCGCGAGATGTTCGCCAGTTGGCTGTCGTCGAGCGCGTCATAGTCAGGCGCATGGGTGGCCGGGTCGTGCCAACTGCGCTGTCGCACCTCATCCGGGTGCTTGTTGAATACGTCGAAGATGTCAGGTGTTTCGCGATCACTGATCTTGATGCCGAGCGCATCGACCAGGATCAGACGGTCGATGCGGCGACCGGCCTTGACCGCGACCTCGGCGGCCAGCCAGCCGCCGAAGGAAAATCCCATCAGCGTCACTTTCTCGTCCGGCATGTTGTCGAGCATCGCCAGGTAGCAGTGCACCAGGTCATAGACGGTATCGACATCCTTCGGGCGTGATGACTTGCCGAAGCCAGGATGCGAAGGGGCGATGATCGCGGCGTGATCACCGAGCATGGTGAGGAACTTGGCGCCCGGATCGATGTTCTGGAAACCATGCAGCAGCAACATTGGTTTGCCGGCGCCACGGCGCAGCACATCGAGTTCGATATCGCCGATCGACAGGCTGCCCGCAGCAGGCGATGCGGTCGCGGTAGTCATGAATTGTTTGGTCTCCGGAAATCGGAACCGATGCACCGCCGGTTCACTATGTGGAATTTCGATGCGCTACTCGCGCACCCGTCAAATTTAACGCCGAACCGCCGTGTGGTCAATCGTTGCGTCGCTGCATGTTGCGTGGCTGCAAGTCGGGACAACGCAGGCGAGTGCCCGACCGACGCTTGGCAGCGCGCCTAACGCGCGTGGACAAGCGTCAGAGGCTCATTCGGCGGTCATTTTCGCAGCCGCCATCAACTTGCGATTGCGCGCCATGTCGGTATCGATGAAGCTTGCGACGTCTGCGGAATTCTTGAACGAGGGCTCGAACCCGGCCTGAAACAGTGTTGCCTTGCCTTCCGGCATCTCCGTGACCTTGGCGGCCGCCGAGCGCCTGCAGGACTGCTGGAGGCAGCTTGGCTGGCCCCCAGAAACCGTACCAGGAGTTGAACTCGATATTTTTCATGCCGACCTCGGTCATGGTCGGCACATCGGGTAACGGCTCGCTGCGCTCGCGACTGGTCACCGCCAGCGCATGCAAGCGGCCTGCCTTGACCAGGGGCACCGCTGTGGTGGGTACCACCACAGCGGAAAGCTGCCCTCCCAGGACGTCCTGCACCGCCGGCGCCGTACCTTTGTAGAGCATCAGTGGAATGTCGGTCAGTCGGGCATCGTGGAAAGACTGCAGCGTGGCAATGTGACCGCAGGAGCCGACCCCGGTGCTGGCTAAACTGAACTGTGCCGGAGCTGCGCGCGCCCTGGAGATGAATTCCTGGACTGTGGTGGCCGGGACCTGTGGATTGACCTTGAATGCCAGCTCACCCTCTGCCAGCAAGCTGATGGTGGTGAAGTCTTTGAACGTACCGTACTTCATGCGCTTGCGATAGAGCAAGGGATTGATGGCATGAATCGAGGCGTTGACGTAGGGCGTAGCCATCCGGCGCCGCAGCCGCCACGCAGGCCGCGCCGATCATGCCCGATACACCCGCGTGGTTCTCCAGCACGATGGGTGTGCGCAGGACTACACGCAACTTGGCCGCGAACAAGCGCGCTGCGCTATCAGCCGGCCCGCCGGCCGGTTGCGGCACTGCGATGTTGATCGGGCGCGATAGATAGGCCGCTTGCATCAATGCGGCGCGCCAACAGCGTTGCGCAAAAAAATTGCGGTGACTTGCCGGAAATCCGGAAATCCGGAAATCCGGAAAAACGATACATCGCGTGCCGGGTGCGGGGATGTTTCGGCGCGGGCGAAAAACCCTCACCGTGCGCGCCATTGCCACGCTTCCAGCAAGCGTAATCATGGCGCGCCTGTTCCGACCTAAGTGCCCTGCAGGCTCGCCAGTTCGGCCAGTACTTCGTTGGCCTGCGGCAACACACCGGCGGGATAGAGATGAAACGCCCTGACGATGCCCTTGGGATCGATGATGATCACTGCCCGCAACGTAAAGCCGGCATCCGCATTGAAAACGCCGAGGCTTTGCGAAACCTTGCCATGCGGGAAAAAATCCGACAGCAAGGGATGCCCGACTCCACCCAGGCTCTGCGCCCAGACTTTCAATGCGGGTACCGGGTCGCATGAGAGGCCCAGCAGGCGCGCGCCTTTTTGTTCAAATTGCTTCAACGCACGGTTGAAGTTGGAGGTCTGATTGCTTCACCCGCCGGTGAAGGCAAACGGGTAGGCCGAGATCACGACCCAGTTCGAACCTTGAAACTGGCCAAGCGATACTTCGCTGCCGTCATGCGACTTTAGCTTGAATTCCGGTGCTGCCGTTCCGACGTCTGCCATGAAAAGCTCCTTGTGTTGGAAGGATAAACGGGGACTTGCGGGAATTCAGCATACCAACATTGGCTTGCGCACGCAGGCGTGGCGTTCCGTGCCGTAAATGGCCGCCCGCTCAGGCCGGCTGTTCAAGTGTCGGTGCGCAGTCGGTCAGGGTAACGCGTCGCATGTCGCGCTTGTAGCGCTTGTCGTCATAGGTCAGGCCGCGGTGCATGGTGCAGCGGTTGTCCCAAATCACCAGGTCGTGCACACGCCATTGATGCCGATAGACGAATTGTCGCTGGGTCGCATGTTCGGTCAAGTTGCGGATCAGCATCATCGCCTCCGGGCGCGGCAGGCCGTGGATGGTGCCGATATGTGCCGCCAGGAACAATGACTGGCGGCCGGAGCCGGGATGGCGGCGCACCAGGCGTTGCGCTACCGGGGCGAAGCCGGCGCGTTCTGATTCGGTGAAGGCGTCGAAGCCCAGGAGGGCGCGCGAATAGATCAGGGAATGGTCGCACACCATGGGTGCGATCATCTCGCGGGTGGCCTCAGGCAGCGCATCCCAGGCGGCGCGCATGTCGGCGAACTCGGTTTCGCCGCCGGCAGGCGGGATCACCCGCGCATGCAGCATCGAATACTTGGCGGGGGTCGCCTTGAAGCTCGAATCGGAATGCCACAACTGGTTGCCAAGATTGAACATGCGCCTGCGGTCGTCGGCCGGCAGCAGCGTGTCGTCGACTTCCAGATTGGAAATATCCACCAGTTCGCGGTGCTTGAGGCGCTGCTTTTCCATGCCCACCTGCGCCGGCATGTCTTCCAGGGTGCCAAGCGCGCGGCCGACGGCCAGTTGCTGTTCGTCGTCCAGGTGCTGGTCACGCAGCACCAATACCGCGTACTGGTTCATGACGTTGTCGATCGCTTCACACAACGCGGCATCGGGCGCACGGCGCAGGTCGACGCCGTGCATTTCGGCTCCGAACAGGGGATGCAGGGGCAGGGTTTCGATTGACATATCGACCTCCAGTGCGATCGACAAGACTGGCTTCTAGACAAGAGCCCGGGTCGCGCGCAGCGCTGGCGCGGACCTCGGCCGCTGTTCGACCATCTCGATGCGCGGCTCAGGCCGCCTGCATGATGTGGATCACGCGGCTGGCAATGAACTCGCGCGTCCTGGCGCCATAGGCTGCCATGTGTGGTGCGGCGGCGTGCGCCTTCAGCGCCGCCATGCTTGCCCACTTCTCGATCACCACGAAGGTATCGGCTCCGTATGGAGTCTGGAACGGCAGCGGATCCCCTGCGTCGATGACGGCGTTGTATTCGATGCAACCATCCTCGGCCTTGACCGCGGGAGTGTTGGCGCGAAAATGCTGCAGAATGCTTTCGCGCTGACCGGGCTTGGCGGTGATCACGGCGATGACATGAACCATTTTCGATATCCCCCTGATTGCAAATGAGTGAAGCGGTTGTCAACCGATATTGTCTCTGAATTTCAAGGCGACCCGTCCGGTGCGGTGTCAGCTACGCGAATCGAGCGAAGGTTGCTGCGCTGACTTGAGTACGTACCCCGCCCTCCATCATTTCTACGGGCGGGTCGAATTCTCGGTAGCGGGCGCCTACGCGTGTGCGCTTAAGGCGGCATCGCGATAGGCTCGATGTGCGCGGGTGGCCGCAAGGGCGGCAGCGGCGGAAATCGCTTCGACCACGATAGCGGTGCTGCGCAAAAAGGTATTCAGCTTCGCCGCTGGCGACCGAACGGGAGATTTCCGCATAGATGAGCACATTGATCGCCAACTCATCCGCGCTTGACGCCCCCACTAGCGCGTCCTCGCTCTTGATGCGCCAGTGCGGGTGGTCTTCAATCGGGTCGATCGGGACGCTGCTGTCAACCAGGGTCATCGCAATGCGCCTTCACCGCGGGTTGCGCGCAGGATCTGCACCGTGCTTGCTGCGGCGATGCCCGTCCCAGCCCGGCGCGCAAAGCGATTACGAGCGGTTTGCGCGTGCCGATTGCGGCCACAATCGCGACGCGGCCGTCGGGCAGGGCCTCGTAATCCACCGCATCACCCGGCCGCACTGCCAGGTGCTGGCCCTTGGCCTTGGGCTGTGTGACCTGGCTTTTGACGGTAAGGGCGCAGCTCATGGCGCGCTCCGGGAAAAATGCGGTAAAAAATTACCGAACTGCTTTGTGGAAAGCAAGGTACCCATCAGACCCGCTATTCTTCGACACTGCTGATCGGCCGGTCACTGGAAATGAACTGGCCATCAGCGATCCGGAGCGCATGGTGCCTATAGTCCGGGCGCCCGCACACTTCATGCCGGTGGTGTCCGGCATCTGGCGTCACGGCGGATTGACGCGGTTGTTCGCTCGCGCCGCTCGGGAGCAAGCCTTCAGGTATGACCGCGTTCGGCCATGAGTCGCCTGCCGAAGGCGCGCCCGGCACGCAGCGCGTCAGCCAGGGGCAGATCAGCACATTCGTTGAATACCCGCTTGGTCGCGGCGATCGTGGCGCGGTCAAGCGCAGCCAGTCCGGCCGCCATGCCCATCGCCTCGGCCAATACCGTGTCCGGTGCCACCAGGCGATTGGCCAGCCCGAGCGCGAATGCGCGCTCCGCCGCGATCGATTCGCCGCTTGCCAGCAACTCGAACGCCGGCTTGCGCCCGGCATGGCGGATCAGCGTTGCGACCATCAGTGACGGCACCATCGCATGTTTGGTCTCGGGATAGCCGATCTTCGCATCGGTGGCCAACACCACGATGTCGGCAGCAAGCGCAATGGCCGCGCCGGCGCCGATCGCCGCACCGTGCACGGCAGCGATCACCGGCTTTCCCAGTTCGCCCAGCCGCAGTTGCAAGTCGAGCAGCAGGTCGCTGCGGCGGTTGTTCAGCGTTTCAAGGGCCGCGCCGGCGTCGCGGAACTCGCCGAGATCGGCGCCCGCGCTGAAAAGCTTGCCGGCGCCGGCCACGACGATCGCGCCGACGCCGTCGTCCGCGTCGGCCGCGTCGAGCGCCGCGAGCAAGGCGGTGATCAGCGGTGTATCAAGCGCATTGCGCTTCTCCGGCCGGTTGAGGGTGAGGATGCGGACGGCGTCGCGATTGTCGACACTCAGGCAGTTTGGTGTGGGCATGCCCAAGGGTAGCCGGACGACGATGGTCGAGTCAAGACTGTGTGACATCAGGCGTAGTCGGCAGCAATTCAATTGTCCGACGTACTAGCGCCTGTCCGATTTACGGGCGGAGCATGAAGCCGACCGCAGCGGCACCATGAAGCGGCAGGGATCAGCAAATTGATTGCGTCCCCTGCGGGTCATTGCATTCCGGGGTTTTGTCCACATATGAACGACAGGGTCGGTTCGGAGTCCGCTTTGGCGCATGCCGCCGGCCGGTGGCGGCAGGGTTTGCCCTTTCGATGACTGAGAGCGGCAGCCATCAGCCAAGCAGCGCGGCCGCGCGCGCCCTGTCGCGACGAGTCGAGTCGAGTCGAGTCATGGCATCCCGGTCAACGTCAACTGCAAGAATCAGGTGAACCGATGCGAACACAGAATCCGACCAGTTTGATGTGGGCCCAGGCATGCGACGTTCTGCTCCAGGCCGAGCGCATGCAGCGCCATTTCTTTCGACTGGCCGCGGCCGAGGTTTCGCAGCCGGTCTGGGAGCCGCCGGTCGACGTCTTCGAAGACGAGCGCGAGGTGCTGGTGATCGTGGCGCTGCCGGGGGTGCCGCCGGAGCGCATCGAAGTGGAACTCGCGGCGACGGCCCTGACCATCCGCGCGGAGCGCCGTATTTCGTTTGCCGGGCCGGGTCGTGCGGTGCGTCGGCTGGAGATCCCCTACGGGCGTTTCGAGCGCCGCATCGCTCTGCCGCCGGGCCGCGTCGAAGCCGGCACCCGCGAATTCTCCGATGGTTGTTTGATTGTGCGGCTATGCAAGACCGCAAACCTGTGAGCGAAACCATGGACACCAAACCTGTTCCGATCAGCCTTGATGCCGCCGTGCGCGGCGACAGCGCAGTCGCCGGCGCGCCAACCGCGCATGGCGCCTTGCCCGCGCTGCCGGATGACGCGCTGATCATCCTGCCGGTGCGCGAGGTGGTGTTGTTCCCGGGCGCGGTGATGCCACTGCGGATCGGGCGCGAACGTTCACGTGCCGCGGCGTTGGAGGCGGTGCGTTTGCAGCGCCCACTGGGCGTGCTGCTGCAGCGCAAGCCGGAGGTCGACTTGCCCTCGCCAGGCGATCTGTGCACGGTTGGCACCAGCGCCAATGTGCTGCGCTACATCACCGCCCAGGACGGCACGCATCACGTGGTGTGCCAGGGCATGCAGCGGTTCCGGGTGATTGAATTCATCGACGGCTACCCGTTCGCGGTGGCGCGGGTGGAGGCTGTCGCCGAGCCGGCAGCGGTGGAAGTCGAGGTCGAAGGTCGTGCCTTCAACCTGCGGCAGCGCGCGGTCGAGATATTGCAGCTGCTGCCGCAGGTACCGGAAGAAATGGTGGCGGCTGTGCAGGGCGTCGAGGGTGCCGGCCGCCTCGCCGACTACATCGCCAGCCTGATGGACATCAGCATCGCGGAAAAGCAGGTGTTGCTCGAGACCGTCGATCTGAAGGCGCGCCTTGACCGCCTGCTCGAACTCCTGTCGCACCGTATCGAGGTGCTCAAGGTCTCGCGCGACATCGACACCCGCACCCGCGCTTCGATCGATGATCGTAACCGCCATCACCTGCTGCGCGAGCAGATGCGCACCATCCAGAAGGAACTTGGAGAGGACGACGAGGGCGCGGCCGAGGTGGCCGAACTCGAGCAGGCGATCAGCGCTGCCGGCATGCCCGAAGAGGTTGCAAAGCAGGCGCGCAAGGAACTCATGCGCATGTCGCGCATGCCCGAAAGCGGCGGTGAGCGTTCGATGATCCGCACCTATCTTGACTGGCTGATCGAGTTGCCGTGGGCGGCTGACGCCGCCGCCGCCATCGACATCGGTGTCGCCCGCCGGATTCTCGATGGCGATCACTACGGCCTTGAAAAGGTGAAAAAGCGGATCCTCGAGTATCTGGCGGTCAGGAAGCTCAACCCGTCGGGCAGGAGCCCGATCTTATGCTTCGTCGGTCCGCCCGGTGTCGGCAAGACCTCGCTCGGCCAGAGCATCGCCCGGGCCACCGGTCGCAAGTTCGTGCGCGTCAGCCTAGGCGGTGTGCACGACGAAGCCGAGATGCGCGGTCACCGCCGCACCTATGTCGGCGCCTTGCCGGGCACCATCATCCAGAACCTGCGCAAGGTCGGCACCCGCAACTGCGTGATGATGCTCGACGAGATCGACAAATTGGGTGCTGGCGGGTTCCATGGCGATCCGGCTTCGGCGCTGCTCGAAGTGCTGGATCCCGAGCAGAATGCGAGCTTTCGCGACAATTATCTGGCCGTGCCCTTCGACTTGTCGGGCGTGCTGTTTGTCTGCACCGCCAACGTGCTTGACACCATGCCGGGGCCGTTGCGCGATCGCATGGAGATCATCCAGTTGCCCGGGTACACCGCGCAGGAAAAGCTGCAGATCGCGCGCCGATATCTGGTTGAGCGCCAGCTTGCGGCAACCGGTCTGGCGGCAGCGCAATGCGAGATCGGCGACGCCGCCCTGCTGGCGATCATCGAGGATTACACCCGCGAAGCCGGGGTGCGCAACCTCGAACGCGAAGTCGGCAAAGTGTTTCGCAATGTCGCGGTGCGGATCGCCGAAGGGCTGGAAGAACAGGTACGGGTCGGCCCTGGCGATCTGGCGGCCATCCTTGGTGCCCAGCGTTTCGAGGCCGATGTCGCGATGCACGCCGGGGTACCCGGCGTCGCCACCGGATTGGCCTGGACACCGGTGGGTGGCGACATCCTGTTCATCGAGGCGACGCGCATGGCCGGCAACGGCAGGCTGATCCTGACCGGCCAGTTGGGCGAGGTGATGAAGGAAAGCGCGCAGGCGGCGCTGTCATTGATCAAGGCACGGGCACCGTCGCTTGGCATCGACGCCGGCTTGTTCGAGAAATCCGACATCCATGTCCATGTGCCGGCAGGCGCCACGCCGAAGGACGGGCCGAGCGCCGGGGTGGCGATGTACACCGCATTGGCCTCCTTGTTGACCAATCGCCCGGTGCGCAACGATGTCGCGATGACCGGCGAGATCAGCCTGCGCGGCCTGGTGATGCCGATTGGCGGGGTAAAGGAAAAAGTGCTTGCCGCATTGCGCGCCGGAATCACCACGGTGATGCTGCCGGCACGCAACCAGCGCGATCTTGATGACATCCCGGCCGAGGCGCGCGAGAAGATCCGTTTCGTCTGGCTGGAAAAAGTGGAGCAGGCGATCGACACCGCGCTTGCCGGCGCGCCGGTCGAACCGGCCGAGGCTGCGATCGCCTGATTGGTTCGGCCCTACTCCTGCAGCCGGCGCGCGGTCAGATCTCGGTGTACTTTTTGCTGGTGCCGCGCGAGCGTTCGGCCGGATACTTGGCGGCATTGGTCAGCAATTTTGTCGCGCCACGGCCACCAGATCGATCCCGAACTTGTCGGTGGGATCGAGCAATTACGGGAGCACGGCGGCCGCCTCCAGCGCAACTGCCTCCACCTTGGCGGCCGGCAACTCGCGGCTTTGCCCATCGGTGAGCCAGTGGAAATGCTCCAGCCCCGCGGCGGCCTCGATGGAAAGCGAGCAGGCCAGGTTCTTCGGCGAGTTGAACTGCTCCCAGTCGCGCTCGTGCGCGCACTGGCGAATCGCGGCGACCAGTTGGGCCAGGTCGGTTGTCATGACGGCGCGCTGCGCTCAGGCTGCGATACCGACACCGCGAGGTTGCTCCAGCACCTCGACAGTGCCGCGCGCATTGTCGGTGACCGCAAACACGGTGTAGTACTCGATCTGCGGCTGCATGCCGTAACGTTCGACGATGCCCGCGAGCCACGGGCCGCTGTAGAAGGCCCGCGCGTCTTCGATCGACTGCCACTGGTACACGCCACCGGCCCAGCCGCTCTCGCTCCAGATGAAGTGCTTGCTGATCAGGCCACGGGCCTCGCGGAAGCCGGGGGCGATCTTCGAGAAATGCGCCAGGCAGGCGTTGTAGTCGATGTGCGCGGGCAACTGGTAGCGGACGGTAGCGGTGATCATGCGGATTACTCCCGAACGGTCTGAACAAGTATGGAGGCGGCTAGGTCACGGCGTGCATGGTGCTGCGGCTGCTGGTGGCAGATCCGGTCAGCGCTGTGAACAGTCAAACCGGAAATGATCGCCGCGGCTGATGATCCGGCCGGCCACCGGGGTCGGAAAATGGCCGGTAAGGAGCAGGGTTCCGGTATCGGCAAGCTCGTGCACGAGCCTGGCACGGGTGGCGGCCGACTGCAGCGGGTCGACGCAAAACCGCGATGACCAGGCCGGATTGATCAGCTGCGCAGGCGTGTGCAGGATGTCGCCGGAAAACACCGCGTGCCGGCCCTCGCTATGGACGTGCAGGGTGCAATTGCCCGGCGTGTGGCCGTGCGCGGCCTGCAGGTAGACGCCGGTCTCGAACTCGAAGTCGTCGCCGACCATCAGGGCGCGGCCGGCGTCGACCACCGGCAGCACGCTGTCGGCGAAGGAGCCGTGGTTCAGTACCGGCAGGCCCTGTTCGATGGACTTGCGATGCGCGCCTTCCCAATGCTCGTATTCGGTCTTGGCGAACACATAGCGCGCATTGGTGAAGGTCGGTACCCAGCGCCCCTCCTGCAGACGGGTGTTCCAGCCGACGTGATCGGCATGCAAATGGGTGCAGCAGACGAAATCGATTTCTTCCGGGCGCACGCCGACCGCGGCCATCGCCTCGAGATACGGGAACTGCTGGCGATGCCAGGTGGGGCGTTCCGGGCGGTCCTTGTCGTTGCCGACGCAGGCGTCGACCAGGATGGTGTGGTGCGGTGTTTTCAGGATATAGCTGTGAAAGCTCATGATGGCGCGGTTGTCGGGCGCGACAAACAGCGGCTTGAGCCAATCGGCGTGGGCGTCGATGTCCGCCGCGGTAATGCCGGGCAGCATCATTTCCAGCGCCGCGAACGGGCCTTCGTTCTCGACCACGCGATCGATGCGGAACTTGCCGAGTTGCTGAGTCTTCATGTGCCGCCCTCCAGGTCTGGTGAGTCTGTATCCACCGTGCCTGCAACCACGATGCGGGCGCGACGGCCCGCTTCGTTACGCGATGTTGCCGACCTGATTCAGCTGCAGCGGTCCGGCGCGTGCGTATCCAGCAGGGTGCGCTGGCCGTTCTTGATGCGGATGATGAAGGCCGGCAGTTCCGAATCGCGATCGCGGCTGAAGCAGATCTTGCCGATCACGCCATCGATGTTGGTCGATTGCAGGGTGTCGCGGATGGCGGTGCGCTCGGCCTTGAGCTTGGCCGCATCACCGCTGATGCCGGCACGCCGCATCGCATCGGCATACACATACACGATGTCATAGGCCGAGGCATCGACGTGATGAGCACCGGACTTGTTGACGCCCCGCTTTTTCGCTTCTTCGAGAAACTTTCTTTCGAACTGGCGTGTCCTGTCGTTGGTATCCCACCAGTACCAGCTGACATACGTGGCATCTTCACCATCGGGGCCAAGTATCTTGGCGATGTCCGGGTCGGCGAAGATCTGGCCGCCAATCAACATGCTGGTGTGGCCCTGGCGGCGCAATTCCTTCATCACCTTGGCGGTGCCTTCAGGCAGGCCGGCAAACGCCAGCACGCCGGGCGAATTGCCCTTCAACTTGGTGACGTGTGGCGACAAGTCGGTGGCGTTGGTGGGGAAGCCTTCAGCCGGAATCACCATCTTCCAGCCACTGGCCTCCAGCAGGTTGGGCATCCAGCTGGCGAGTGACTTGCCGACGAATTCGTCGCTGGGGAACATCACCGCAGCCGTGCGGTTGGTGACGCCGCCCTTGGCAGCCAGGGTCTTCAACAGACGTCCGAACTGCTTGCCTTCGTCTTCGGTGAGGCGAAACGCCCACCTGCGGTCCTTGGTCAGGCCGGGTGCCGAGGCGGCGTTGGGAATCTGCACGATCTCCAGGCGCTCGCCGGCGGCGAAGCCGACCTGTGCCTCCTGGCTGGAGAAGGGGCCGATGATGCCCAGCGCCTTGGCATCCTCGGCGAATTTTTGCGCCGCCACCTGGGCGTTCTTGGCGTCACTGCCGGTGTCGAACTTCTCCACCCGCAGCTTCCTGCCATTGATGCCGCCGGCGGCGTTGATTTCGGCTACCGCGATGTCCACTGCGATCTCGGTGCCGACGCCGACGCCGGAATAGCGGCCGGTCTTGGCATGGGTCAGCCCCAGCACCAGGTCCTGCGACAAGGCCGGCATGGTCACGCAAGCGGCCAGGCTGACAAGCAAATAGCGCAATTTCATGTGCAACTCCTCGTTTCATTCGCCCAGATAGGCAGCAACCATGCGGGGGTTGGTCGCCATCTTGCGGGCATCACCTTCGAGCACCAATCGCCCAAGTTCAAGCACATAGGCCCTGTGGGCGGTGGACAGGGCCATGTGGGTATTCTGTTCTACCAGCAAAATCGACAGTCCGCCACGATTCAAGTCGGCGATCAGGGTAAACAGAGCCTTCACCAGGATCGGACTCAATCCCAGCGAAGGTTCATCCAGCATCATCAGTGCCGGGCGGCACAAGAGGGCGCGGCCGATGGCCAGCATCTGCTGCTCGCCGCCGGACAGCACCGAGGCCGGCATGTCGCGGCGCTGTGCAAGATTGGGAAAGCGTTCGTAAATCGCCTCGATCTCGGCGCGCGTATCGTCGCGCCGCGTGTGCGCACCCATCAGGAGGTTGTCGTGTACGGTCAGGCTGACGAAGATTTGCCGTCCTTCGGGGACCAGCACCATGCCCTGGCTTACGCGCGAGGCGGCACTCTGGCGCAACACGGACTTGCCCTTGAACGACACTTCACCGCGTGTCGGGCGCACCACACCCTGAAGGGCCTTCAAGAGCGAGCTTTTGCCGGCGCCATTGGCGCCCAGCACGGCAATGATTTCGCCGGCGGCAATGCGCAGCGAGACCTGGCGCACCGCATGGGTGCGGCCGTACACCACGTCGATGTCGGTCGCTTCAAGCAGCATGCGCGTCACCGGCGGCGACTTCGGTGGCCGGGCCGAGGTAGGCCTCGAGTACCCCCGGATCGCGGTGCACCTCTTCGGGCGTGCCCTCGAAGATCTTCCGGCCGAAATTGAGCACCACCACGTGGTCGCACAGGGTGCGCACAAACGGCATGTCATGCTCGACTACCAGGAGGGTGATGCCGGCGTCCGAGAGGCGCATGAGCATGCGGCGCAGTTCGGCGGTCTCGCTGCTGTTGAGGCCGGCGGCGGGCTCGTCAAGCAGCAGGATGGACGGGCGCGCCATGATGGCGCGCGCCACCTCGATACGCTTTTGAATGCCGTAGGGCAGGTCGGCCACCACCTGGCCCGGATAGGTGCCAAGGCCAGCCTCGGCCAGCACGGCGCGCGCATTGGCCGAGGCACGCGCGCCGCGCGCCAGCGCCCATGGCGAGGTCTGGTGATGCTCGCCCAGCATCACGTTTTCAAGCGTCGACAGGTGCGGCATCAGGCGGATGTTCTGGAATGAGCGCGCGATGCCGTGGCCGATGCGCTTGGGTACCGACATGTCGGTGATGTCCTGCCCCAGGGCTACGATGCGCCCGGAATCGAGCGGATAGACGCCTGAGACGAGGTTGAAAAGCGTCGATTTGCCGGCACCGTTGGGGCCGATCAGCGCGGTGCGACTGCCGCGCCTGACGACAAAGGACACATCGTCGATCACCTTGAGTCCGCCGAATGACTTCGAAACGCCCTCAAGTTCGAGCACGCTGCTCATGCGGGGGCTCCGGCGTCGGCTGCGGCTGGCTTGCGCGCGCCCGCCAGGTGCTCGATCATGGTGCGGGTGATCACCCCTTGCGGACGCCACATCATCAGGAGCACCACCGCGATGCCAAAGGTCATGTAACGGCTGCTTTCAAGAAACTTGAGCGAGGGGTCGAGCTCCGACAGCTTGCGCAAGCCCTCTGGCGCCAGAGTGAAGAAGAAGGCGCCGAATAGGGGCCCCCACACCGTTTGCGTGCCGCCCATCAGCACATACAGCAGTACATAGATGCTGAACAGCACGCCTGTCGACTGCACATCGATGAAATTGAATTGGTGGACCAGCAAGGCGCCGCCAATGCCGCCGATCGCACCACCGATGGTCATGGCGGCGACCTGGGTTGAGCGCAGGTTGACACCGAACAGGTGGGCCACGCTCTCGTCATCATGGATAGCGCGTATCGAGAGACCAAAGCGGGTCGACATCAGCCAGGCGACAAAGGCGATCACACCGATCGCCACCGGAATCACCACCGGCAATCCGGCATAGGCCATCACTGACAAACCGGCGGCGCCGCCCAGTGCCGGAATGTTGAGCAGCACGCCGGCGACCACCTCGGCGAACGCGAAAGTGGCCAGCACCATGTAAATGCCGCGGGTGCGCAGAATCGGAAACGAGATGAGGAACGCCACCGTGCCGGCCAGCAGGCCGCCCAGCACGATCGCCAGCCACAGGGGTACGCCAAAAAGGGCCGTCATGGCGCCCGCACCATAGGCGCCGACCAAGACGAAGCCGGCGGCACCCAGGTTCAAGAGGCCGGCTGCCGCCGGCACGAACACAGAGTACGCAACGATGATGTTGATCGCCAGCACCGCCAGCAAGCCGGCCAGATATCCCGACATCAGAACTTGCCCTTGCCGATTTTGGTGTGGCCGAACA
>JBEIFV010000039.1:0-38822 GCA_040382235.1 Burkholderiales bacterium | reverse complement strand
GGTCGCCATGTATCGCGGCGCTGGCGACGCCGGCATCAGCGCCGCGGCCGAACGCCTGGCCGCAGCCTATGCCAAGGGCGAGCTTGATCTCAAGCCCGACGCCGCCGAAGCATCGCGCTGGGCCGCACGGGCCGCCAAATGAACGCCGACGCAAGAATCGTGTTGCAGGGCGGCTGGCTTACGCAGCCGCTGATCGAAGGCGTCGCCGCCCTGGCTGGCGCCGCCAGCATCGAGCGCGGCAGCGCACGCGTGGTGCTCTTGCGGGGCTTTGCGGCATGGCCCGATGCGGCGCGTGCCGCACGCATCAGTGCGTTGGGCGCCGCGGCGCGCGCGGATGTCGCTTTCATCGCCAGGCCACGTCCGCTCGGAGCCTACAAGCTGGCGGTGATGGACATGGATTCCACCCTCATCACCATCGAGTGCATCGACGAGATCGCCGACCTGCAGGGCTTGAAGCCGGAAGTCAGCGCGATTACCGCGGCGGCAATGCGCGGCGAACTCGACTATCCCGAATCGCTGCGGCGCCGCGTCGCCCTGTTGCGCGGCCTGGGCGTCGAGGCGCTGGAGCAGGTATACAGCGAACGACTGCGTCTATCACCCGGCGCGGAATCGATGCTGGGCGCGTTTGCCGCGGCCGGCCTGCGCACCCTGCTGGTCTCGGGTGGTTTCACCTTCTTCACCGAGCGCTTGCAGCGCAAGCTGGGGCTGGACTATGCCCGCTCCAACACCCTTGGCATCGAGAACGGCAGACTCACCGGCGAAGTGATCGGTGAAATCGTCGATGCCAGCGCCAAGCGACGCGAACTGTTGGCGGCATGCGCACGCTTGCGAGCCGACCCGGCCGACGCCATCGCCATCGGTGACGGCGCCAATGATCTGGCCATGCTGGGTGCCGCCGGCGTCTCCATCGCCTATCGCGCCAAGCCCGTGGTGCGCGCGCAGGCCACCCATGCCATCAGCCACAACGGCCTGGAAGCGGTGCTGCCCCTGTTCAACGCCTGAGCCCCCCCCGGACCCGGACTCATGTACATCATCGCCATCGGCTGGATCTGGGTCGTATTCATGATGTCGATCACCGAAACGAGCATCGTGGCCGGGCTCATGACGTTTGTGTTTTATGGAATCCTGCCCTGCGGGCTGCTGCTGTACCTGCTGGGCACGCCGGCCCGCAGGCGCCGCAAGTCGCGCCTGCGGGCGGTGGCGGAAGATGCCGCCGATGCCGCCGCAGCACCTGCGCCCGAGCTACCGGCAGACCGCGAACCGCGCTGAAACCGGCGCGCCGCTTTGCCGGCCTGCTTCAGTCGATCCTGCTCCGTGTCTCGCGTAACCACGCGGCCCCGCGCCGCGAAGTCGCTGCGCCGCGCAGCTGCAAACCAGCCGGGACTGGTTTCCACCGTTTTCCCAAGAACCCGGAAATGCGCGACTTTTACCGCGCTTTTCGACCTCTGCCCGGCCCCCGAAAATCCAATAATGGGCTCAAGTAAATCGCCACAATGCCGTTAACGCGCCGCCGGCGCTTTCCGCATCGATGCGACAGGAATCCGATATGGAAACCAATCTTGCCCTGAAAGACCGGGCCGACGATACCGAATACGCCGCCCGCGACCAGTCCACATACGATTCAGCTGCGCCAGGCCAGGCGGGCGATGACACTGTGAATTCACGGGCGGAGCTGCGCGCCATTCGCCAAGCCTTCGCACGCGTCGAGGCAGAAGCCAAGGCCACCAGCGCTGCGCAGAATCGTGCCCATGCCGAGGCGCGGGCACACGACCTGGCCGAAACCCGCGCAGCGGTCGAACGCGAGGCCACCGCCGCCGCCAACCAGCGTGCGCGCATCGAGGAAACGGCGATACTTGGCCAGCGCCAACGTCTGGAATCCGAACAGGCGGCACGCTCAGCCAGCCAGCAACACACCGCAGCGGTCGCGAGCGAAATCGCCGAATTGAAGCGACGTGCCCAGGCCGACGCCCAGGCCGCACAGGCTGCCGCCGAACGGGCACAGGCGCAGAGTGACGCACGCGCGCACATCGCCGAGCAGATCGAAGCCGAAGCCACCCTCACCATCCACGCACGCGCCGCTGCCGAATCTGCGCGTCAGCGTGCCGAGGCCGCGCGCGGCTCGGTCGAGGCAGCGATGCGCGAGACCGGGGCCGCACGCACCGCCGCGATCGAACGCCAGGCCGCCGAGCACGCCGCCTTGCAGGAGGCAAGAGAACGTGCGCTTTCCGAAACCGCACTCACCGCCGCCGCGCGCCAACGCGCGCTGGCCGACCACGCCGCGCGCGAGAGTGCCCTGCATCGCCTGCGTGCGCAGCGTGAAGCCGCGGAACGTGCCGCTGGGCGCGAAGCGGGTGAACGTGCGTTGCAGAAGGCGCTGATCGCACGTGCCATCGCCGAAGCTCGTGCGACCGAGGAAGCGCGTGCCCTGGTCGCGGAGGAACAAACCGCCCTCGGCATGGCGCGTGCGCGCAGCCAGGCCGACCAGGCCGCCGGCGAGGCGGTACGCCTGCGCCTGGTGGCCGAGAACCAGCTGCGCCTGGTGGCCGAGGCGCGTGCGCAAAGTGACGCGCAGGCTGCTGCGGTCGCCACCGCGCGCGCCGCCGCTGAAGAGCGCATGCGCAAGGCGACCGTTGGCCGCATTGAAAGCGACCACCGTCTGCAAGCCGCGATTCTGGCCAACACCGAAGCGACCACGCGTGCGGAGATCGAGGCCACCCGGCGTGCGCAAGCCGAAAATCAGGCGGCCAGGGACGCCCAGGCGCGCGCCATCGCCGACGAGAAGGCCGCCGCCGCCGCCCTGGCGCGCGGTGTCGAGGAACAGCGTGCCAGCGAACTGGCGCGCGCGCGCGAAGAGGTTGAAGCAAGTGCCGATGCGATGGCCGCTGCGCGCAGCGTCATCGAGCAGGAAGCCCTGGCCCAGGCCGGCACCCGCCTGGCCACCGAAGCCGCTGCCAAGGCGGCGGCGCTCGCTCGCTGGCACGCTGAAAAGGAACTGGACGCCACCGCCGCCAGGCACGCCGCCACCGCACAGGCCGCTGCCCTGCAAACGCAGGCACTGTTGCGCATCGAACAAAAGGCGGTTGGCGCGGCCAGCAGACGGCTTGAGGCCGAGCAGGCGGCGCACCAGGCGCTGGCGCGTCGCCGCGAGCAGGACGTCAAAGCGACGCGGGCGCGCAGACGGCACGCGCGACGCGAGGCCGAAGCTGCGCAGCAGGCGGCGCTGGCTGCAGCAGTTGCCAGCGAGGCGGCCAATGCTGCGCTCAAGCGCGGGCAGGCGGATGCCGCCGCCGCTCTGGCGGCCAGCGATCGGGTTGCCACGGAACGTCGTGCCGAAGCTATGGCGCGGGCCAGTGCGGCACAGGAAAAAGCGGCCATCGAGGCCGCGCAGCTGCGCTCCGAAGCCGATGCCGCGGCACTGCGCCAGGCACGTGAACGCGCCAACGCCGAGTCATCCGCGGCGCGCATAGCCGCTGCCCGTGGCGCGGCTGAAGCCGCCATCGCGAATGCCGTCACCCAGGCCGCGCGCCATGATGAAGAAGCGCTCGCGGACCTTGATCAAGCACAACAGGCGGCCCGCAGGACACTGGACGAAGCGGCCAAACGCGCCGCCACTGAATTGCGCCAACTGGAACGCGCTGGCCTGCGCCTGCAGGTCGAAGTGCGCGCGCGCGAGGCTGCGGAAAAGCGCGCCGACGCCGAGAGACGTGCACATATCGCAGCCCTGATGAAGGTGCGCAACGACGCACGCTCGGCACGCGAAGCCGCGGCTCGCGCCGCAGCCGACCAAGAGCAGGCCAGGCTGGCGCTGCAGGGTGCCCGAACCCAGCGCGTCGCGCGCGAAGAGCAGGAAGCCGCCAACCGGATCGAGCGCGAGCGGATCGAGCAAACCGAGGCGGCAATCAAGGCCAGTCGCTCGGCCAACGCTGAGGCGATGGAAAGCGCGCGCGCCGCGCAGGCGCTGGCACAAGCCGAGAGCGAACGCGCCGCGGCCGATCAAGCCGCGACAGCGGCCGCGCGTGAACGCATTTTGGCGGAGGAAAAGGCGCGCACCGCAGCGCTTGATCGGGCCGGCAGCGAAACTGCTGCCGCCAACCTGGCGGCTGAACGCGCCGCTGTGGAAGAAACCGCTGCGCTGCTCGCTGAAAGCACCGCCGCTGCCGAACGAGAGGCGATCGAACAGGCGCGTGACGCGGCTACCGCACAAGCCGACCGGCTGCGCCTGGCCCATGAAGCGGCACAAGCCGATGCCATGGCCGTGCAACAGCAGGAGGCGCTGGCAAGGATTGACCGCGAGCATCGCGCCTGTGCGGAAGTCGCGGCAAACAAAGCCCGCGCACGCACGGCGGCACTGGCGGCACTGATCGCAACCATGCGCGCCCGCGGCGAGGCCGAGCAGCAGGCAACACTGGAAGTCCATGCCCGTACCAAAGCGCAAACGCAGGCGCGCGACAGTGCGATGGCACGCGTAGCGGCGGAACGGAAGGCGGCGGCCGCCGCACTGCGCGCAACGCGCATGCACCAGCACGCAGCCAATGCCGCCCGCGAGGCCGGTCAGGAAGCCGGGCGCAGACTCCGTGCCGATCTGTTGCACGCACGCGCCGAAAAGCAACGCGCCGCGGCTGAAGCAGCGGCCGCCACCGCGACCCAACAACGCGCGCAGGCGCAGGCGCGCGCCGGCACCTGTGCTGCAGCACGCGCAGCGGCGGAACGCGATGCAGAAGCCGCCAGCCTGCAACGTGCCCGTGCGGAAGAAGAAGCGCGAGATGCGGCCGATCAACGCAAGGTGGTCGAATTTGAAGCGCTGGCAGCCGCGCGGCGGGTGACCGCGATGCAGCATGCACATTTGGAGAGAAAACGTGCGACCAACAATGCCGCGTTGCGCGCGGCAGCCGCTGGAGCGGCGCTGGCGCGCGCCGACCAGGCACGAGCGCAAGCGCAACAGGAGGCGACAACGGCCGCCGAGGCCCGGATGGAGGCGGAGCAGGCACTGCGGGCGGCGGCGAATGCCAGGGCCACCGCCGAAGCCGAAAACACCCACCTGATCAATAGCCGGATCGCAGCCGAAGCGGCCGCGCGCGACACCGCCACCCTGGCCTGCGCGGCCGAAGCACGAGCCATCGACCTGGCGCGACAGGCGCGTGCCGCCTGTGCGGAGCGCCAAGCGCGCGCCACCAAGGCTGCCAATGAAGCGAGCCGGCGTGTGGAAAGCGAGGCTCTGTTGGCGGTTGCGATTCAGGAGCGCGCCGGCGCCGACAGCGCAGCAGCCGATGCGGCGCTGCAGGCCAGCGCCGTTCAGGAAGCGCTGACAGCTTGCAGCCTGGAACGGGAGAGCGCGCAGCGCCAGGCGGCACAACAACTGGCAGCGCGGCTGGAAGTCGAACGCACGGCCCAAGCGGCTGCGCACGAGGCCGCAGTCGCTGAGCAAGCCGTCCGGACGCTGGCGCAAAGCGCGGCCCAGGCATGGTCGGAACGTCACCATGCGGCGCAGGAAGCGTCACTGGAGCACCAGCGCCGCATCGCAGCCGAAAAGTCTCTGGCAAGCGCGGCGCAAACGCAGACTGTGGCCGATGCTGCCTGCACCGCCCTGCTCCGGGAGCGCGAGAAGGCACTGCGGGAAGCGCAGGCCGAGGCACACAAAAGGCGCGGCGCGCTACAGCGCGCAAACGAGCTTCTGGCAGCCAGGATCGCCATCGAAAAGCAGACCATCGTGGCTGCAGAAGAGGCTCTGCGCGTCGAAGAGAATGCGCACGCGGCGGCACTTGAGGCCAAGGCGCGCTTTGAACAGCGCTGCGAACTGGCGCAAGCCAGCGCGCTGGCGGCGACCGAGCGTGCCGCTGTCGAGCAACAGTTGGGCCGCGTTGAAAGCGAGCGTGCCGCAGCCGAGAAGGATGCCGCTGCCAGCGCCGCCGCACGCATTGAAGCGGTGCAGCAGGCGCAAGCTGCCGCGTTGGAGCGCGCGCACGCGGAACAGCATGCGCTGGCAACTACACGGGCGGCCGAACAAGAGGCTGGGGAAGCCCACGCACGGCGACTCGCGGCCGAGGCTGCGGCCGCAAATGCGGCGCAGCGAGCGCACGCAGTCGAGAAGCGTGCCGCGGCCGTCGCCGAAAAAGTACAAGCGGCACAGGCTGAAAACGAGGCGCGGGCCAGCGCGGCGATCAAGGCACAGTTGGTCGTCGCGCGCGAGGCGGCGGCTCTTGCCCAGACCGCACGCGAGCTGACACAGGCCCGATTCGATGAAGCCGCGGCGGCGCGCGCCATGCAAGCCGCGCAGGCAGAATCGCTGCGTGCCACAGAGCAGAAAGCACTGGAGCAAAAGCAAGCCGGCGAACTCGAACGCGAGCGCATCGAGCTTGAAAATCAGGCCGCGCAGGCGGCGCGCATGCGCGCCCTGGCCCAACGGCATGCCATCGCGGCCCTGAGTGCGAAGAAGGCCGCCGCACAGCGCGCCACGGACGCAGCTGCGCGACTGAGCACCGCTCTCGCGACCAGCACCAGGGCAGCCGACGAAGAGGCCTCGGTGGCCTGCGAAAAGGAGCGCCAACAAGCAGCCCTGGCCGCCGCCGTCGCAGCCCGACTGGCGAGTGAACGCGATTGCCTAGCCGCATTGGCCAGGCGCCAGGCTGCCGAGACGGCCGAGGCCCAGGCCGCGCGCGCACGGGCCGCCAGCGACGACGCGCTTGCGGCCGCCGCGCGCGCGCGCCAAGTCGTCCAGGCAGAAGCCAAGCCGCGCGACCGCGCTCCGGCCGGCGCGCGAACGGGCCACCACGCGAGAGCATGGCGCCCGGTGCTGATAGGCACGTTGATTGGCCTGGCCGCACTGGCTGGCGCCGGCGCAAGCATCGGCTGGATCGGGTTCGGCACGCAGGGTTCGGCCCGTACCATGCGGGTTCCGGCGACTGCGCCAGCCATGCAAGCCGCCCCCTTGCGCATGAGCCTGGAACTGGCCAAGCCGCCTTCGACGCTGCCCTGATTTTGCAGTAACTGCCGCGTGTCGCCGGATCGCACCACAAAAGATGCGGCGCGCGCATTAGAATCGAGACTTCGATACCTGATTTGGCATGCCATGCGATTTTCCACGCGAAGTCTGGCAACCCTGCTTTTCTGGTTTGCCTCCGCTGCGGGCCTGGCACAAAGCGACACCATCCTGATTGGCCAATCGGTGCCGTTGAGCGGCTCGAACCGGGAACTCGGGCAGGAAATCCGCGACGGCGCGCTGGCGTATTTCCAGAAACTCAATGACGCCGGCGGCTTGGGCGGCCGCCGCATCGAGTTGCTTACACTCGATGATGGCAACGACACCAAGGCCGCGGCCGAGAACGCGCGCAAACTGATCGAGGAACGCGGAGTACTGGCCCTGTTCGGCTACGCCAGCGCCACCCTGAGTCGGCCTGCGATGCCATTCGCCGAGAAGAGTCGCACACCGTTCCTGTTTCCGTTCACCGGCGCCGACCCGATGCGCGTTTTCAACCGCGTCCTTTTCAATCATCGTGCCAGCTACGCCGACGAACTCGAAAAAATCGTCAATCACTATGCGACCGTGGGCGTGAAGTCATTCGGCATCCTGTTCCACGACGATGTGGTGGGCCGTGAAAACCTGTCGGCGGTCGAGCGCGCACTGCAAAAACGCAACATCAAGGCCGCCGCGACGCTTGGCATCAAGCGCACCGACCCGGATATCGCGGGCGCTGTCGCCATGGTGGGCAGGGCCCGGCCGGATGTGATGATCACCACCACGCTCTTCAAACCTTCGGCCGACTTCATCAAGGGCGCACGCGCGGCCAATCCCGGCATGCAGTTTGTCAGCACCTCGTTCGCCGGCCCCAATGTGCTGATGCGCGCATTGGGACGCGACGGCATCGGTGTGACCGTCGCCCAGGTGGTACCGCCGGTGACCAATCGCAACATCCCGATCGTGGCCGAATACATGGCCGCTTTCGAAAAATTCACAGGCAAGAAGGAATTCGGCGCCACCTCGCTGGAAGCCTATATCGCCGCCAAGATCACTGCGGAAGGAATTCGTCGTGCCGGCGGCGCGCGCGCCACGCGCGAAAGCCTGATTACAGCACTCGAAGGCATGCGCAGCTTCGATACTGGCGGCTACAGCGTGGGTTTCTCAACCGAAAACCACAATGGCAGCAGCTTTACCGAAATCACGGTGATCAACAAGAACCTTCAGTTCGGTTTCTGATCGCGGGACCTTGCAGCAAGCAAGCTGCGGGCCCCGCAATCGCGGCGGCGGATGCCAATGATGCCGCTGCGGCAAAAACGACGCCACGGCGGCAACCCGGGGGCCTGGTACGGGCGCCCGAGAGTCAGCCGTTGGCGACGTTTTTCGGGCGCGTGCCGAAAGCGTGTGCGACAACCTTGTCTTCACCGCGGGCGGCTGCTTCGCCGGCGGCCAGGCGGGATTCCAGCTCCGCGATGCGTGACAACAAAACGTCGACCTTCTGATCGACCTCGGCGCCATGGTCAAGCAGACCGTTGAGCGCCTTGGATAAGGGGTCTTCATCGCTCCCGGCAAGGGCGTAGGCGGAAAATCCCATCTTGGCCGCCTGCTCTTCGCGCTTCTGAGCGGCCGATTCTTCGATGATACGCGCCGGTATGCCCACTGCAGTGGCACCGGCCGGCACATCCTTGACCACCACCGCGTTCGAGCCCACCTTGGCACCGGCATGCATGGTGATCGGTCCGAGAATCTTGGCGCCGGCGCCGATGACCACGCCGTTTTCAAGGGTCGGATGGCGCTTGCCGGCGTTCCACGAGGTACCGCCCAGCGTGACCCCGTGGTAGAGAGTGACGTCATCACCGATCTCGGCGGTCTCGCCGATCACCACGCCCATGCCATGATCGATAAAGAAGCGCCGTCCGATGTTGGCACCGGGGTGGATTTCAATTCCCGTCAGCCAGCGCGCCATGTGCGAGGTGAAGCGCCCCAGCCATTTGAAACCACGCCGCCACCACCAGTGGGCGATACGATGCATCAGCAGCGCATGGAAGCCCGGGTAGCAGGTGACGACCTCCCACGCCGACCGGGCGGCGGGATCGCGATCAAACACGCTGCGGATGTCTTCGCGGATTTGCCCAAACATGAGAAATACCTTAATGATTTACTCGGATTTTACGCCCAGCCCCGCCACTGCCGCAATCACCATCTGACCCGGGTCTTCAGGACGCCGCGACCGCCGCGATCTCTTCGGCCAGTTTCTTGACCAAGGCGCCATCCTCCCCCTCGACCATTACCCGCAACAGCGCCTCGGTGCCTGACGCGCGCAGCAAGACCCGCCCGCGCCCCGCCAGTTGCGCACGGGCAGACTCGGTCGCCGCCGCCAGGGCGGCGTTGCTTTGCCAGCCATCGCGGTCCGCCAGACGCACATTGCACAGGGTCTGCGGATACAGCCTCAATTCGCGCCCCGCTTCGGCCAGCGTCTGGTCCGAGGCGCGCAGGGCCTTGAGCACCTGCAGGGCCGAGACGATGCCGTCACCGGTGGTATGGCAATCCAGGCACAGGATGTGGCCCGAATTTTCGCCGCCATGGAACCAGCGTTTTTCGTGCAGCATTTCCAGCACGTATCGGTCGCCCACCTTGGCGCGCGCGAACGGCACACCCAGGCGCTGCATCGCCTGCTCGAACGCGAGATTGGTCATGAGAGTGCCGACCACGCCAGGCACCTTGCTGCTGATCAGGCGTTCCTTGACGATCAGGTACAGCAATTCGTCGCCATCATAGGTGCGCCCGCTGGCGTCTGCCATGACTACCCGGTCGGCGTCACCGTCGA
The DNA here is from genome assembly GCA_040382235.1 of Burkholderiales bacterium. Lineage (GTDB taxonomy): Bacteria > Pseudomonadota > Gammaproteobacteria > Burkholderiales > JAEUOS01 > JAEUOS01. The sequence continues at coordinate 29,043 of JBEIFV010000039.1, read as the reverse complement.
GCGCAATGCCGATGTCGGCGCGATGGGAACGCACCGCCTCGGCGAGCGCCTTCGGGTAGGTCGCGCCCACCCCTTCGTTGATATTGCGTCCGTTGGGCTGGTTGCCAATGGTGACGACCTCGGCACCCAACTCATGAAACACATGCGGCGCGATGTGATAGGCAGCACCATGCGCGCAATCGACCACGATGCGCATGCCGTGCAGGTCAAGGTCATAGGGCACGCTGGCCTTGCAGAACTCGATATAGCGACCGGCGGCGTCGTCCAGGCGCCTGGCCTTGCCCAGCGCAGCCGAATCGGCGCAACCCATCGGCCGCTCCAGCTCGGCTTCGATCGCCAGTTCCACCGCATCCGGCAGTTTGACACCGCCCTCGGAGAAGAACTTGATGCCGTTATCCTGATACGGATTGTGGGAGGCGCTGATCACCACGCCGGCCTGGGCCCGCACCGCGCGCGTCAGGTAGGCGACCGCCGGCGTCGGCATGGGTCCCACCAGCATGACATCGACGCCGGCGGCGGCAAATCCGGCTTCCAGCGCGGCCTCCAGCATGTAGCCCGATACCCGCGTGTCCTTGCCGATCAGGACCACTGGATGCCCGGCCCCGCCGATGCCTTGCTGCACCAGCACGCGACCGGCGGCATAGCCAAGACGCAGAACGAAATCAGGGGTGATCGGCACCTGCCCGACGCGGCCGCGTACACCATCGGTACCAAAGTATTTTCTGCTCATGGAGTGTGTCGTGGTCTTGTCAGGAATCGTCCGCAGGCTGCGAGCCACTCACCGCCGCCCATACCCGCAGTGCATCGCGCGTGGCCGCAACGTCGTGTACGCGCAGGATTGTCGCACCGTTTTGGGCGGCGATCAGTGCTGCGGCGACGCTGCCATGAAGCCGTTGCTCGGGCACGTCGCGCCCGGTGATCGCGCCGATGGTCGATTTGCGCGAAAGTCCCGCCATGATCGGAACCCCGATGGCGCCAAAAGCGCGCAGCTCACGCAGCAGTCGCAGATTGTGGGCGACGGTCTTGCCGAAGCCGAAGCCGGGATCGATCACCATCTGGTCGCGCGCGACGCCCAGCGCCTGCAATTCGGACACGCGCTCCCGGAGGAAGTCGCATACTTCCGCCAGCACATCGGCATATGCGGGGCGGTCCTGCATGCTGGCAGGGTCGCGCTGCATGTGCATGATTGCCAGGACTGTGCCGGCGCGCGCGGCTTCAATCGCGGCAGCCTGTGCGCCAGGCCGCCGGAACGCCCATATGTCATTGAGCATCGCGGCGCCGTGCTGCACCGCCAGCCGCATGATTTCGGGCTTGCAGGTATCGACCGAAAGGGGGACGCCAAGGCCGCTGCATGAACGCAAAACCGGCAACAAGCGCCGCGTTTCTTCTTCCAGCGGCAGCGCGCGCGCCCCCGGCCGTGACGACTCGGCGCCGATATCGAGCAGGTCAGCGCCCTCTTCCACAAGTTCTGCCGCGTGCCGCGTCGCGCTATCGGCGTCCAGATAGCGCCCGCCATCGGAAAACGAATCAGGCGTCACGTTGACCACGCCCATCAACAGCGGTTGATGCAGCGAGAAGCGCTTTCCGCGCAGCACAAGGCAGCGCGTCATGGAATGCGAAAACAATTGAAAACGCCAGGCCTTGCGGCCTGGCGTTTCATTTTTGCGCTGCCTCCAATTGGCAAGGCGCGGACTACCAGCCCGGATTCAGGCAGCCGAGGTCGTGGTCGCCGGCGCCACACCACCGGATGCGCCGCTGTCCTTGGGCGGTTGCGGCTGCGACTGCGGCGGCTTGGGCGGACGCGGCGCGCGCCCGGCCATGATGTCGTCAATCTGATCCGAATCGATGGTCTCCCATTCCAGCAAGGCCTTCGCCATGGCGTGCATCTTGTCACTATGCTCCTCGATCAGCTTGCGCGCCAGGTTGTATTGCTCATCGATGATCTTGCGGATCTCGACGTCCACTTTCTGCATCGTGGCCTCCGACATCTGCGTGGTGCGGGTGACCGAACGACCAAGGAATACCTCACCTTCGTTCTCCGCATATACCATCGGGCCAAGCGCATCGCTCATGCCATAGCGAGTCACCATGTCGCGTGCCATATGGGTGGCGCGCTCGAAATCATTCGACGCGCCGGTGGTCATCTGGTTCATGAACACCTCCTCGGCAATGCGCCCGCCGAACAGCATGGCGATCTTGTTGGACATGTATTCGCGATCATAGGAATACTTGTCACGCTCCGGCAGGCTCATGGTGACGCCGAGGGCGCGCCCGCGCGGGATGATCGTGACCTTGTGTACCGGATCGCACTTGGGCAACAGTTTGCCGATCAGCGCATGACCCGACTCGTGGTAGGCGGTGTTGCGCTTTTCCTCGTCGTCCATGACCATGCTGCGGCGCTCGCTGCCCATCATTATCTTGTCCTTGGCCATCTCGAAATCGTCCATGTCGACCAGGCGCTTGTTGCGTCGCGCGGCGAACAAGGCTGCTTCATTGACCAGATTGGCCAGGTCGGCGCCTGAAAACCCAGGCGTGCCGCGGGCGATGACTTCAGCCTTGACATCCGGCGCCAGCGGCACTTTGCGCATGTGCACGGCAAGAATCTGTTCACGACCACGGATGTCCGGCAGGGACACCACGATCTGACGATCGAAACGACCCGGCCGGGTCAACGCCGGGTCGAGCACATCAGGCCGGTTGGTGGCGGCGATCACGATCACACCCACGCCGGTTTCGAAACCGTCCATTTCGACCAGCATCTGGTTCAGGGTCTGCTCGCGCTCGTCGTTGCCACCACCCAGTCCGGCGCCGCGCTGCCGGCCCACCGCGTCGATCTCGTCGATAAAGATGATGCAGGGAGCATGCTTCTTGGCGTTCTCGAACATGTCGCGCACGCGGGCGGCGCCGACACCGACAAACATTTCGACGAAGTCCGAGCCGGAAATCGAGAAAAACGGAACTTTTGCTTCACCCGCGATAGCCTTGGCAAGCAGGGTCTTGCCGGTGCCGGGCGAACCTACCAGCAGCGCGCCACGTGGAATGCGCCCACCCAGCTTTTGAAACTTCGAAGGATCCTTGAGGAATTCGACAAATTCGGCAACCTCTTCCTTGGCCTCGTCGCAACCCGCCACGTCGGCAAACGTGATCTGGTTGTTCGACTCATCGAGCAGGCGAGCCTTGCTCTTGCCAAACGAAAACGCGCCACCACGCCCCCCGCCCTGCATCTGGCGCATGAAAAATATCCACACGCCGATCAGGAGCAGCATCGGGAACCAGGAGATGAAGATCGACAGCAGCAAAGGCTTCTCTTCCTCGACCCGCACATCGAACTTGACACCATACTTGACCAGGTCGCCAATCAGTCCGCGATCGAGATACGTGACATTGGTGCGCACTTTCTTGTCGTCGACGGTGGTGGCGGTGATGCTGCGATCATCGATGACCGCGCTCTTGATTTGTCCCGCCTTGACCTGGTCAAGGAAATCCGAATAACTGACCGCCCCTGAAACAGTGCCGCCAGCGCCGCCAAACTGCTTGAAGACGGTGAAAAGCACCAGCGCGATCACCAGCCAGACTGCAATCTTGGAAAACGTATTATTCAACGAAACTCCTTGGCCTATATCGCCCGCCGACCGCTCTCGCAGACCGGCAAAAAAAACCAACATCACCACCACATTGTATACGCATTACCCGGGTGGCCCACACGCGCCCCGCAAGCCGCGCCCGACCAGATAAACCTCGGCGCTGCGGTCGCGTGAAGACTTCGGCTTGAGCGACTTCACGTCCGCAAAAATCGTCTTCATTTCGCGCAAAAACTCGGTAAAGCCGGTGCCCTGGAATGTTTTTACGACAAACGCTCCGTTGGGTCGAAGGAAGCGCCCCGCAAAATCCAGTGCCAATTCACACAATCCCATGGTCTTGGCCTGATCCGATACCCCGATGCCTGACATGTTGGGGGCCATATCCGACAAAACAAGGTCTGCCTTGCCGCCCATGCCCAATGCAGCCACCACCGCTGCCAGGCCCTCATCGGTACTGAAATCAACCTGCAGAAAATCGACGCCCGGCAGGCCGTGCATCTCGAGCATGTCGATTGCGATCACCCGCCCGGCCCCTTTCACCGCGCCGACCCCGACCCGCGGACCGGCGATCTGCGACCAGCCGCCAGGCGTCGCACCGAGATCGACCACGGTCATGCCGCGCTTGAGCAAGCGGAACTTCTCGTCGATCTCGAGGATCTTGAAGGCTGCGCGCGAGCGATAGCCCAGCTTTTTCGCCTGTTGCACAAACGGGTCGGTAACGTGTTCGTGCATCCAGCGATTGCTCGATACCGACCGCGTTGGCTTTACATGCCCCTTTACCTTGCGTTCCATCGCTTCCCGGTCCTCTGTCGCGCAGCCGTTATACTCCTTGGCCAATCCATTAGCTTCGCCGTCTTGCGGCGATAAAAAACGGTCTCTGCATGAATTTGCTATCCCCCGACGAACGCAAGGCCCTCAAGGCACGTGCCCATCATCTCGACCCGGTGGTCATGATCGGCGATGCCAGTCTGACGCCGGCTGTCATTCATGAGATCGAGGTGGCACTCAAAAGCCACGAACTGATCAAGGTGCGCGTCGCGGGTGATGACCGCCTGCTTAGAAAGGCCTTGGTGGATGATATTTGCCTGCAAGTTGACGCTGCGCCTGTCCAGCAAATCGGCAAACTGCTGGTCTTTTTCAGGCCACGCCCGCCGGAAACCGAGCGTGCGGCCAAAGCGCGCCGGCCATCGGGACCACGGCGCACCAAGAAACAACTCGGTTCACGGGTCACTAAAGCCGCCCGTCGCTAAACGTTGACAGGTCGGATTGCCGCGCGCTCCGCGCCACCGGCAATGTTGGGCGATCGCAGCCATGTCATCGAAGGCTCCCGGTTGACAGAAGCGTGCTGGCTTCAGAGGGCACTATCCCGCGATCAAAGAAAGCGGATTTCCACGATTTCGTATTCGCGCGATCCACCCGGCGCCAAAACCTCTACCGCGTCGCCCTCGCTCTTGCCGATCAGCGCACGGGCGATCGGCGAACTGATGGAAATTTTGCTTTGCTTGATGTCGGCTTCGTCGTCGCCCACCACCTGGTAGGTCACTTTCGCGCCCGAGGACACATCCAGCAGGTCAACCGTAGCGCTGAATACGACGCGATCCTCGGAAGAAAGCAGCTTCGGGTCGATGATCTGGGCAAAGGACAGCTTGCCTTCGATCTCGGCGATGCGCCCTTCGATGAAACCCTGCTTTTCCTTGGCGGCATCGTAGTCGGCGTTTTCGGACAAGTCGCCCTGGGCACGCGCCTCGGAAATCGCGTTGATCACCGCCGGCCGTTCAACCGATTTCAAATGCTGCAGCTCAGCGCGCAGCATGCCTGCGCCGATAACTGTCATGGGTACTGATTGCATAGGGATGAAGCTCGATTCCGGTTGGCACGAACCAAAAGGTCCGTGCCGCAAAGGGGGCAATGATACACGCCGCGCGGCGATCACCCCGGGCGCAGGCCGTCGTCAGCCAGTTGCGCATGCAGGCCGCGCAAGTCATAAGGCATCAATTCGCGTGGCGCCTTCAGGCCGGACACCGCCGCGCGCGCGCCGGAAATCGTCGTGTAGTACGGCACCCTGGCCTGCAGCGCCGACACACGAATCAGGCGCGAATCGGCAATCACCCCTTTGCGTGCCTCGGTGGTATTGATCACCAGCACGACTTCGCGGTTCTTGATCATGTCGACGATATGCGGGCGCCCCTCCTTGACTTTGTAAACCATGCGCACGGGAATGCCTTCAGCTTCGAGAATCGCCGCCGTGCCGCGGGTGGCGACCAGGCCGAAGCCGAGTTCGGACAGGGCGCGCGCCACCTCTGCCACCTTTGGCTTGTCGGCATCGCGCACCGAAATGAACACGCTACCGGCCTGGGGCAAGACAACGCCGGCTGCCAGCTGGCTCTTGATGAAAGCCTCGCCAAAGGTCGCACCGACGCCCATCACCTCGCCGGTGGATTTCATTTCCGGCCCCAGCAAAGGATCGACCCCGGGGAACTTGGTAAACGGAAAAACCGCTTCCTTCACGCAAAAGTAAGGCGGCTGCACTTCGTTGCCGATGCGTTGTTGGTCGAGGCTTCTGCCGGCCATGACGCGTGCCGCGATCTTGGCCAGCGGCAGGCCGGTCGCCTTGGAAACGAAGGGTACCGTACGCGAGGCACGCGGATTGACTTCCAGCACGTAGACCACGCAGCGGCCGTCCTCCTCCTTGATGGCGAACTGCACATTCATCAGGCCGATCACATTCAAGCCCCGGGCCATGGCGGCGGTCTGCAGCCGCAGTTCGTCCTGCAAGTCGTCCGACAGCGTATAGGGCGGCAACGAACAGGCGGAGTCGCCGGAGTGAACGCCGGCCTCCTCGATATGTTCCATGATGCCGCCGATGAACACCCGCCGGCCGTCAGCGATGCAGTCGACGTCGACTTCGATGGCGTCATTCAGGAAACGATCCAGCAACACCGGGGAATCATTTGACACCTTGACCGCTTCGCGCATGTAGCGTTCGAGGTCACCCTGCTCATGCACGATTTCCATCGCCCGTCCGCCGAGTACATAACTGGGGCGCACCACCAGCGGATAGCCGATTTCGCGGGCCAGCTCCAGCGCCGCGGCTTCGGTACGCGCCGTGCGGTTGGGCGGCTGCCTGAGTTTGAGGTCCTGCAACAGCTTCTGAAACCGCTCGCGATCCTCGGCGACGTCGATCGATTCCGGCGTGGTGCCGATGATCGGCACGCCATTGGCCTCCAGCGCGCGCGCCAGCTTCAGGGGGGTCTGCCCGCCGAACTGCACGATCACCCCTTCGGGCCGCTCCAGCGCCACGATCTCGAGAACGTCTTCGAGGGTGAGCGGCTCGAAGTACAGGCGGTCGGAGGTATCGTAGTCGGTGGATACGGTCTCCGGATTGCAGTTGACCATGATGGTCTCGAAGCCGTCTTCACGCAAAGCCAGCGAGGCATGCACGCAGCAGTAATCGAATTCGATGCCCTGGCCGATGCGATTGGGCCCGCCGCCCAGTACCATGATCTTGCGTCGGTCGGTCGGCTGCGACTCGCATTCTTCCTCATAGGTTGAATACATGTAGGCGGTGCGCGTTGCGAACTCGCCGGCGCAGGTATCCACCCTCTTGTAGGTCGGCCGCACGCCCTGCGCGTGACGCTGCATGCGCACCTGATCCTCCGTCACCTTGAGCAGCTTCGCCAGACGCCGGTCGGAGAAGCCCTTGCGCTTCAAGCGCCGCATCTCGGCGTCACCGATGTCGTCGAGCGACATGTCATCAAGCCGCATTTCCTCATCGACGATGTCCTTGATCTGCGTGAGGAACCAGGGATCGATATTGGTCAGCCGCTGCACTTCCGCAAGCGAAAAACCGTTCTCGAAGGCGTCGCCCACATACCAGATGCGTTCCGGCCCGGGCTCGCCCAATTCCTCCTCGATCTCGCGGCGGTCGGTGGTTTTCTGGTTCAGGCCGTCCACCCCGACCTCGAGCCCGCGCAGGGCCTTCTGGAAACTCTCCTGGAAAGTGCGGCCGATGGCCATGACCTCGCCCACCGACTTCATCTGGGTAGTGAGGTGGGAATCGGCCTCCTTGAACTTCTCGAAAGCGAAACGCGGCACCTTGGTGACCACATAGTCGATGGCCGGCTCGAAGGACGCCGGCGTGGCGCCCCCGGTGATGTCGTTCCTCAGTTCCGACAGCAGAAAACCCACCGCCAGCTTGGCGGCGATCTTGGCGATCGGAAACCCGGTTGCTTTCGACGCCAGGGCGGAGGAGCGCGACACCCGCGGATTCATCTCGATGACGATCATGCGGCCGCTTTGCGGATTGATCGCGTATTGCACATTGGAGCCGCCGGTATCGACGCCGATTTCGCGCAGCACCGCGAACGAGGCGTTGCGCATGATCTGGTATTCGCGATCGGTCAGGGTTTGCGCCGGCGCGACCGTGATGGAATCGCCGGTATGCACGCCCATCGGGTCGAGGTTCTCGATCGAGCAGACGATGATGCAGTTGTCGGCGCTGTCGCGCACCACCTCCATCTCGAACTCCTTCCAGCCCAGGAGCGATTCCTCGATCAGGAGCTCGCGGGTCGGACTGGCTTCCAGGCCACGCCGGCAGATCGTCTCGAACTCTTCCGGGTTGTAGGCGATGCCTCCACCGGTACCCCCAAGGGTGAAGGATGGACGGATCACCACCGGAAAGCCGATGCCGCCAACGGCCAATGCGATTTCCTTTTGCACGCGCCACGCTTCATCCTGCGTGTGCGCCACGCCGGAACGCGCGGATTCAAGGCCGATACGGGTCATCGCCTGCTTGAACTTCTGACGGTCTTCCGCCATGTCGATCGCCGCTTCCTTGGCGCCAATCAATTCCACCCCGAAACGCGCCAACACGCCGTTGCGGGCAAGATCAAGCGCGCAATTCAGGGCAGTCTGCCCACCCATGGTCGGCAGCAGGGCATCCGGCTTTTCTTTCTCGATGATGCGCGCGACCATCTGCCAGGTGATGGGCTCGATGTACACCACGTCGGCCGTATCGGGGTCGGTCATGATGGTGGCCGGATTGCTGTTGACCAGAATCACCTTGAAGCCTTCCTCGCGCAATGCCTTGCAGGCCTGCGCGCCGGAATAATCGAATTCACAGGCCTGCCCGATCACGATCGGCCCGGCGCCGATGATCAGAATGCTGCGGATGTCGGTGCGCTTAGGCATGCGCCACCCCGCTGGCGGTTTCCATGGAAGCGGTGAAGCGGTCGAACAGGTAAGCGATGTCGTGCGGGCCGGGACTGGCTTCCGGATGCCCCTGGAAGCAGAAAGCCGGCCGGTCAGTGCGCCTGAGCCCCTGGATCGAGCCGTCGAACAGCGAAACATGGGTGACGATCAGATTCGCGGGAAGGGTCGCCGGATCGACCGCGAAGCCATGGTTCTGGCTGGTGATTGCGACCTGTCCGGACTCCAGATCCTTGACCGGATGATTGGCACCGTGATGCCCGAATTTCATCTTGTGCGTCGCAGCGCCTGACGCCAAGCCGAGCAACTGGTGGCCCAGGCAGATGCCGAAGGTGGGAACCCGGGCTTCGACGATCGCCCGGATCGCCGCGATCGCGTAGTCGCAGGGTTCGGGGTCGCCAGGACCGTTCGACAGGAAAACCCCGTCGGGCCGCATTGCCAGCACCGCCGCCGCCGGAGTGCGTGCTGGTACCACCGTCAGTGCACATCCGCGTGCGGCCAGCATACGCAGGATGTTGCGCTTGATGCCGAAGTCGTAAGCGACCACCTTGAAGCGCGGCGCCGTCTGCACGCCAAAGCCGACACCAAGTCGCCATTCGGTCTCGGTCCAGGCGTACTGCGTTGCCGTGCTTACCACCTGTGCCAGGTCCATACCGCCCAATCCGGGGAAGCCACGCGCGGCAGCCAGCGCCTCTTCATCATCGACCAGGCCTGCCATGATGCAGCCCGCCTGTGCGCCCTTTTCGCGCAGGATGCGGGTCAGGCGGCGCGTGTCAAGGCCGGCGATGCCCATCACGTTGGCGTCGCGCAAATAGGCGTCAAGGGATTGCCGGCTGCGAAAATTCGAGACCGCGATCGGCAGGTCGCGGATCACCAGGCCGGCAGCATGGATGCGCCCGTCGCCGGACTCGATGTCTTCGGTGTTGGTGCCGGTGTTGCCGATATGCGGGTAGGTGAGGGTGACGATCTGGCGGCAGTACGACGGGTCGGTCAGAATTTCCTGATACCCGGTCATCGCGGTGTTGAACACCACCTCGCCTGCGGTCTGACCGTCGGCACCGATGGAAAACCCGCGAAAAATACTGCCGTCTGCGAGCGCAAGAATTGCGTGGGACGGCTTTTGCATGATGTAGTTCGACCTGAAAAGTGACCAGCGCGAACCAGGTTGGTGGCAGGCCGAGTGGAACGCCTTGGCGCTTGGGCGGCGCTGTGTGGCGCGCTTTTGCGTCTGGCGTCACGCGGACTTTTCGAACGCGCGGGCAAGCCTCACAATTTTAACAGGCCGGCCTTGTTAAAGCCTTGTTTTTGTTCGGTTTCTTTGTATACAAACAACGCCATCGGCTGTACACAAATAGTTGCCGCAAAGGCGCCAAGATCACTTGCGCCGCCCTGCCTCGTAGATCGGCATGACGCGTCCGGAGTAATCCTGCAGATCGCGGATGCGCGTGTCACTCGACGGGTGTGTGGATAACCATTGCGGTGGCGCGCCGCCGGCGACCCGCGCCATTTTTTGCCACAGGCTGACCGCGGCACGCGGATCGAACCCGGCGCGCGCCGCCAGTTCGACGCCGATGCGATCGGCCTCGGTTTCATGCAGGCGGCTGTTGGGCAGGTTGTAGGTGAGGTTGGCCACCATGCTGGCCATGTCCATGCTCCCCTGGCTACCGCCAAGCGCAACACCCACGCCGGTGGCGACAATCCCGGCATTGATCTGCTGCGAGGCCCGCTCGCGCGAGTGTTCGCGCAGCGCATGGGCGATCTCGTGCCCCATGACCGCGGCGATCTCGTCGTCGGTGGCGTCGAGTTTCTGCACCAGGCCGGCATACACCGCGATCTTGCCGCCTGGCATGCACCAGGCGTTGACCTCGGGCGAGGCGATGACATTGACCTCCCAATTCCATGCCGGAGCGTCCGGGCGGAACACGCCCGTGTGCGCAATCAGCCGCTGGGCGATGGCGCGCACCCGCGCGGTCATCGCCGGATCACGGTTGAGTTGGCCCTTTTGGCCGGCCTGGGTCAAGGCCTGGCGATAGGCCTGCACCGCGCCCTGCTCGAGTTGGCGGGTGGAAACCAGGGCCGACATGGTTTGCTCGCGATCCACACCCACGGCGCCGCCCTGCGTGGTGCGCACGGTCTTGCAGGCAGCCAGGGGCACCACCAGGGCGATGGCAAGAACCAGCTTCAACAATTTGCGATTGTGCATGGATAGTCCTCCAGACCTCTGACTCAACGCGTACTCGGGCCGGGGAGTTGACCGCGCCAGGCAAGGACCACCGCCCCCAGCGCGCCGGCCACGGCGCTTAGAGTGAAGGTCCAGCCGGGGCCGACCCGGTCCCACAAATAGCCACTCGTGATGCCGCCGATGAAGCCGCCGACGCCGAACGAAAGGCTGATGTACAAAGCCTGGCCGCGCGCCTGATTCTGCGGCCCGAAGTAGCGACCGACCAGCCCCACCGCGCTGGCATGATAGACCGCGAACGTCGAGGCGTGCATCAACTGGGCCAAAACCAGCAACCACCAATATTCAACACACCATGCGATCACCAGGAAACGAACCGCGCACACCGCGAAAGTGGAAAAATACAGGGTACGCAAGTCGAATCGACGTATCAATTGCGGCATCGCCTGGAACACCGCGATCTCGATGGTCACACCCAGGGCCCACATCAAGCCGATGGTGGTTTTGCTGTAGCCGTGTTCAGCCAGGTAAATCGAGTAAAAAGTATAAAGCGCCGCGTGCGCGAAGGCGTTGAGCGCGCCCGCCAGCAGGAAGGCGCGAACCTCGCCACGACGCAGCACGGCGGATACCGGAATACCCGCATCGGCCCGGCTGCGCGGACCACCAGCCGGTATCAGCCATGCCGCCACCAATGTAAGCGCAAGCATGGCGGCGACCACATGCAGTACGGCGCTGACAGGCGCGATGTCGAGCAAGGCCCCGAGGCCCAGCACGGAGGCAATGAAGCCCACCGAACCCCAGAGCCGAATGCGACCATACCCGCCTGGCGCGTCGCGCACGTGGTTCAGGGTGATCGCCTCGATCAGCGGCATTTGCGCGCTGGTGAAGAAATGCATGGCGACCAGCACCATGAAGAGCCAGGTGAACGAAGAGCCCGCATAGGCCAAAGCAAACGCGACCAGCGACAGCAGCGCCGCAAGGCGCAGGATCGTGGTGGGCGCGCCGCTGCGATCGGCCAGCCAGCCCCAGGCGTTGGGGCCGAAAATCCGCATCACCTGCGGTATCGCGTAGAGCAGGCCGATCTGCGTGGCTGCCAGGCCGATCTCGTCGAGATACAGCGTGAAGTACGGCGAATAGGCGCCGACATACGCGAAATACGCGAAGTAGTACGCCGAAAGCGCCAGTGCTGGCGAGCGGGCCGGCAAGGAGCTCAGGCGCGCGCCGCCACCACCGGCGTGGTAGTGGATACATCGCCACACTGCGCACGCCGGCGCAAGGCATGATCCATCAGCACGATCGCCAGGCAGGCCTCGGCGATCGGCGCGGCGCGGATGCCCACGCACGGGTCATGCCGCCCATGGGTTTCAAGCGTGACCGGATTGCCGCCCTTGTCGATCGAGCGCCGCGCCAGGCGGATGCTCGAGGTCGGCTTCAAGGCGATCGACACCACCACGTCCTGCCCGGTGGAGATACCCCCCAGCACGCCGCCGGCGTGATTGGACAAGAATCCCTGCGGGCTCATCTCATCGCCATGCTCGGTGCCCTTTTGCGCGATGCTGGCAAAACCGGCACCGATCTCCACGCCCTTGACCGCGTTGATGCCCATCATGGCGTGCGCGATATCGGCATCGAGCCGATCGTACAGCGGCTCGCCCAGGCCCACCGGCATGCCGCTCGCCACCACGGTGACACGCGCGCCGACCGAATCGCCGGACTTGCGCAATGCGTCCATGTAGGCTTCCAGTCGCGCCACAACGCTGGTATCAGCCACGAAGAAGGGATTGGCATCGCGATCGGCGACATCGTCCCAGCTGCGAAACGGCACAGCGATATCTCCAAGTTGTGCCAGATAGGCACGGATCACGATGCCGTGCTTTTCCGAGAGCCATTTGCGCGCCACCGCGCCGGCCGCCACCGTGGGCGCGGTCAGGCGTGCCGACGAGCGCCCGCCGCCGCGATAGTCGCGAATGCCGAATTTTTGCCAATATGTGTAATCGGCATGTCCCGGGCGAAATGTATCGACGATGTTGCCGTAGTCGCGGCTACGCTGGTCCTGGTTGCGGATCAATAGTGCGATCGGCGTGCCGGTGGTGTGGCCTTCAAAGACGCCTGAAAGAATCTCGACTTCGTCAGGCTCCTTGCGCTGCGTTACATGGCGCGACGTGCCGGGCTTGCGCAGGTCGAGATCGCGCTGGATGTCGGCCGCGTCCAGCGCCATGCCGGGTGGACAACCGTCGACCACGCAGCCGATCGCCGGGCCGTGGGACTCGCCGAAATTGGTGACGCAAAAAAGGGTGCCGCGCGTGCTGCCGGACATGACGGTGAACCGCGAATCAAAGCAATATTTTAGCCGCGTTTGTTGATCTGGCCGACCAGACGCCAGGCCATCAGCGCCAGCACCAATACCGCGCCCAGAAGGACCGCCCACAGACCGAGTTTGCGCAAGTCAAGGTGGTCACTCCAGCGTGGCTCAAGTGCCGCCGGGTTGTTCAGCACCGAAGTCCCGCCCCGGGCGGATGGCAGCGCCCATTCGGCGCCGGGCCGGTAGTCGGGCATCAAGCTGGCCAGCGGCAGCGCATTGGCCGCCACGCGGCTCTTCTCGCCGGCACGTTCGCGCTGACCGTAGGCAAGCACGAACGGCCCCGCCCCACGGGCCACAAACACCAGGTGACGCGGCGAATACCCCACCTGCACGCGCGGCGCGCCGCCACCGATTCCGCCACTGGCGGGGTTCAAGCGCAGAAGCCAATAGCGCGCTGGAGTTGGCGCGATCACCAGCGGCGGGCTCGCAAGCTCACCGCCAGTATCCGCGAGGCGATACACCACTGTGCCTGCGATGGGCCGCCACGCTTCGCTCTCGCCGCTGCGCGCCAGCAACTCGGCCGGTGCGACCGTGTTCCGCTCCGGCAGTACAAATGCAATCCGCTCGGCCCAAACCATCGCACCGAGATCGAACTGATATTCGAGCGGTCGCCCGGCCACTGCACTGCCTGCAGCTTCGATGGAGCGGCGCACCGGTTCCGGCGCCTCGGGCGCCAGCGTAACGCTCACATTCGAAAGCGCAACAGGCGTTCCGACGAACTCAAGGCGCAGATAGCGCGAATGCGGGCGATCAAGCTTGATATCACGCTGGCGCAAACGCTGGCCACCAAAATTCAAGTCCAGCAAAGGCGCGTTGTCGACCAGGCGCCGCCATTGCTTGAGGTCTTCACTGCTGTCTACGTTCACCCTGGTATTGACGGCCACATCTGACTGCCCCCAGTCAAGTTCGATTGCCTGGATGGCACGCTGTTTCGCACCACTATCCATCAGATAGCCCTGCAGCACGGACGCGGACATGGCGGCCGGCGCTCGCAGCCGCAGCAATGTGCCATCAGCGCCCTGCCGTACTTGCAGATCGAGCGCCGCGCTACCGCTCATCGCCCCCTGCGCATGGAGGGGAAACAAAGGTATCGCCTGGCGCACCGCGGGCTCGGTCGGCGCGGCGTTGGCGGCGAACGCAAACGGCACCGACTCGCCGGCGGCATTGAAGACTTTAAGGTCGGCAAGATCGGTACGAGTCGCGCCCGAATGTACGGCTACAGGCAACTCGACGCGGTAAAAGGCGGCGCCGGGCGTGATCGCCAATTCGATCCTGTGGGCAAAGGAGGAAAGCCCGGTATCACCCAGCGACGCCACGTGCCAGCCAAGCAGCAGTGCTGCGAGAAAGCATGACCTGGATCCACGCTTGTGCAAGGCAGTGACCTTCATGCGACTTCCCCGCGATTCAGGTTTACCGCAGCCGTCTTTGGCGGCAACGGCGCCACATAGCCGATGATCAGCATCAGCAATCCGACGCCAATGAAGGAGACGATGCGCTCGACACCACCTATGTTGGATAGATCGATCAGGAACAACTTTGCCACGACTGCGGCCATCAGGCCGGCACCGACAAACCACAATCCGCGCGTCGCGCGACGCCTGGCTACCAGCATCAAGGCCAATGCCAGCACGGTCCAGAAAATGGAAAGCGCGGTCTGGGTCAACACCGAGCGCATCAGGGCATCGAGCCGATAAGGCACCCCTGCCCAGTGGTGGATGGTGCGCAGAAGCACGCCATTGAGCCAGACGAATCCGGCGCCAGCGACGGCGGAGAACATCCAGGTCGCTTTTAGTGCCGGCTCGATCGCCTCCGCCCGCACGCCCGAGCGCCAGGCGATGAACGCCAGCAGTGCCAGCAGATGCCCCAGATCAAGCGCATTGAGCAGCGGCACATAGGGCAAAGGCGCCGAACCACCGGCGTGCGTCAAATTGGCGTAGAACACCCATAGCCAGATCAGCAAGAGCAACGGCGCAGCGCCCCACAGCAGCGTCGCCACCGGGTGGGCAACCACCGGCCAACGCCGCCGCATGCCCTCGGCGGAAAGCACCAGAACCGTCAGCGCCAATGGCACCATGGCGGCCGCAACCGACCAGGCGCTGTTTCGCAGGTTTTCTGCCTGGGTCAACCAGTGCAGCTCGACCGCGCCGATCAGTGCGACCGTCCATACGCCCAAGGCGTGCAGCGTTCGCAGCAGACTTGGAGCCGGCGGCGTCGCGCCCGCCTCTGCGGCGCGCAACAAGTGGTAATGCGAGGCGATTGCCAGCGGCCAGATAAGCCAACCGAAAACCGCGAAAGCGTGGCGGTTGATGTCGATCGCCCACAAAAGCGTCAAAACCAGACCTGGCAACAGCGCCAACACCGTGCGTGCGGCGTGGTGCCACGCCAGACTGCGGCCCAGCAGATAAAAAATCCAGGCGCTTGCCACGAAAAACACCGTCACGACCTGCGGCTCATGACTGGGCCCGCTCCGGGCTTCAATTTCGGCTACGCCTGCCACAATCCACGCAGCCACACCCAACACAAAAATGGCCGGCGCCGAGCGCTGCTCGAACGCGCCAAATCGTTCACCGTGCCGCACGATCAGGCGCGCGGTGAAAAGCGCAGCCGCGGCGATCAAGGCCAGACCCAGCCATTGGGCATTGAGAATTGGCCACGCGCCGCGGGCGCCATCGCCCCAATGCGCCAGGAACGTAAGCGCGCCACCGGCTTGCACCAGATAGCCGAATGCGCGTGCCAGCCATTTGCCCTGGCGTGAACCGGCCCAGACGATCGCCGCGCCTTCAATCGCCCAGGTAGCCGAGGTCCAGCGCCCGTCCAGTGCCAGCGGTACCGCAAGGGTCAGGAAAATCACGCCGAGGGCAAGAAAGCTCTCGGACAGGAGACGCAGGTCGTCGCGCCGCCTTGCCAGCAACCAGCGCGTCAAGCCCAGGTAAAAGCACGCCACCGCGACAGCGGAGAACGCTGCGCCATACTCGATGTCGCCTACGAGCTTGGCTTGCAGGCCGAAAGCGATCATCGGCGTGCCGAACACCAGTGTGCCGTCAACCACCGAGCGCAGGCGCGGCGCCTCGCGCAATGCGTACAGCACGGCGATGGCAACGTAAAACAGGAAGGCCAGGATCAGGAAGGGTTCAGTGGTCGCGAAATGCTCGGGGCGGTACGACCAGGCTCCCCACAATGCGCCGATGCCGAAAGTAAAGACGAAACCGATCAGGTTGAGCAGTCGCCAGCTGCGAAACCATGCAATCGCGAAGATCCCCGCGTTGAGCAAAGCATAAAAGGAAAACAGTGCGACATGGGAGCCGCCGCCGCTTGAGGCGAGCAAGGGCGCAAGGAAGCCACCGACAGAACCGAAGGCCGCCAGCGCCAGCGAATTTTGCAGCACTGCAAGCGCGGCAGAGAGGCCAACCACCGCCACCATCAGCGCAAACGCGAAACCGCCTGGCAGCAACTGGTAAAAGCGGAAGGCGCCAAAGATCGAGAGATACAGGATGCCGATACCGGCGCCCTGCAACGCCAGGCCATAGGCCGCCCGCGGCTCACCCCGGTCGCGCAGACGGAAGCCCGCCACCAGGAAGGCGATGCCCGCCATCGCCACGCCAGCCAGGCGCAGTTCGATCGGCAGCACTCCGCTGTCGGCGGCGTACTTGATCAGGAATGCAACACCGAAAAAAAGAATGATGATGCCGGCCTTGAGAACCGTATTGCCTCCGACCAGCCACTGCATAACCGGTTCGAGCGCCGACGGCCGGCGCGCCTGCGGTTCGGCATGCGGTGGCGCCGCTGCCGGCGGTTCCGCATCTGGCGCGGCAGGTCCGGCACTTCCATCGACCGTCGCACTCGTCGCCACAGGCTCGAAGCCCTGGGTTTGGGTTTGCGCGTCTGGAGCGCCTGCAGGCGGCGCACCTGGCAGCACCACGACCCCTTGCGTGCCATCCACCACGGTCATGCCTGTCTCGGCATCTACAGCTCGCGCGGGAACAGCGGGCGCCTGCCCTTCCAGCCGTCGCAGCCGCGCATGCAGGTCTTCGATCAGGCGCAGGATGCGCGCGATCTCGGCAGCGGCATCAACGCCGGACGCAGCCACTTGCGGCGCGTTGCGCTTGCGAAAGAAATCCAGCACGCCCCCGGCCAGGAAACCGAGAAGCATCCAGGTGACAGCCGCTTCGAAGCGGCCCACCACCAGCCCGAACAACAAGCCTGCCAAGCCTCCCAGCCATTTCATGGCTTACCTCCAATCGCCGCGCAGCGCGGCAGTGGCTGCCTGCAGCGCATCCGAAGACACCGTCTGCGGCGCCCACTCCGGGGCCACCTTGATGGCAATACGCGAGAACAGTCCGCGCCGCCACGGCCGCGTCATCGCCGGCCCATCCTTGCGGCTGAAGAAGGACCCCCACAGGCCGGACAGCGCGATCGGCACCACCGGCACCGGCGTGCGTGCAAGGATGCGCGCAATCCCGCCCCTGAATGGGTAGAGTTCGCCGGTGTCGGTGATCCTGCCTTCGGGGAAGATGCAGACCAGGTCACCCCCCTTAAGCGCCTCTGCCACCTGATCGTAGGCGCGCTCCAGCAACTGCGCATCCTCCTTCGCCGATGCGATCGGGATCGCCCGTCCTGTGCGAAACACAAACGACATGACCGGCATGCGAAAGATCCGGTGATCCATCACGAAGCGGATCGGCCGCGGGCAGGCGGCAGTGATGATCAAGGCGTCGACGAAGCTGACGTGGTTGCAGGTCAGCAGTGCCGGCCCGCTGTCCGGAAAGTTCGACACTCCCTCCTTCTGCAGCCGATACACACTATGGATCAGGAGCCAGCACAGGAAGCGCATCAGGAATTCCGGCACCAGGGTGTAGATGTACACCGCCACGGCCGCATTCAGGATGGCCGTGACCAGGAACAGCTGCGGAATCGAAAACCCGTTCGACAGCAGAGCCCCGGCCAGCAGGCTGGATGCGATCATGAATAACGCGTTGAGGATGTTGTTGGCGGCGATGGTGCGGGCCCGGTGCGAGGGTTCGCAGCGGGTCTGTATCAGCGCATACAGTGGCACCGAGTAGAAGCCGGCGAACATGGCCAGCATGAACAGGTCGGCCAGCACGCGCCAGTGGGCCGCGTGCGACAGGAAAGTGCCGACACCGACCAGGGATGCGGGCTGCAGCGCGTGGGTGGCGGCATACAGGTCGAGCGCGAAAACGCTCATGCCGATCGAGCCGAACGGCACCAGGCCGATCTCGACCTTGTGGCCGGACAGGCGTTCGCACAGCAGCGACCCGGCACCGATACCGATCGAAAACACGCCGAGCAGGAGCGTGACCACATTCTCGTTGCCGCCCAGCACATCCTTGGCGAACGGGGAGAAGGAGGTCAGGAAAGTGGCACCGAAAAACCACAGCCAGGAGATGCCCAGCATCGAAAGAAAAACGGTGCGGTTTTCGCGCGCCAGTTTGAGATTGGCCCAGGTTTCGGAAAACGGATTCCAGTTGACCTTCAAGTGCGCGTCGCTTGGCGGCGAGTGCGGCACATGGCCGGACACCAGCCGACCGGCGACTGCGATCAATACACAGGCGCTGGCAACGTAGAGCGGGCCGTCGCCGGGAATCGCCGCCAGCACGCCACCGGCCATGGTGCCAAGCAGGATGGCGACAAACGTGCCCATTTCGACCAGACCGTTGCCGCCGACCAGTTCATGATCGCGCAGATGCTGCGGCAGGTAAGCATACTTGACCGGGCCGAACAAGGTCGAATGCAGACCCATGAGGAACGTTGCGGCATAGAGCCAGGGCACCGCATGCAGCACGAAACCGGCAGCCGCCACCAGCATGATCGCGATTTCGAGGTTCTTCACCATGCGGATCAGCGCCGATTTCTCGAACTTGTCCGCCAGTTGACCGGCGGTAGCCGAGAACAGCAGGAAGGGGGCGATGAACACCGCGCCGATCAGGAAGGCGGCGGTCTTGGGGTCGCCGCCACCAAACTCGGCAGCGTGAAACGTCACCAGGATGGTGAAGGCGAACTTGAATACGTTGTCGTTGCCCGCCCCCAGAAACTGGGTCCACAAAAACGGCCCGAAACGGCGTTCGGTCAACAGGGCAAACTGGCTCTTGGATTGGGCTGCGCTTGACATGGCGGTGACGCGGGCATCCGCGATTCGGGTTGGTCTGGCCAGGTGCCACTGTCGCGCGACGCAGCCGGCGCCGCAAGAGTGCGCTCGCAAGTAGCGCCAAACGCTACCGCCGGCGCGCGGTCGCCGCCGGTCCTAGGCGGGCCAGTTCTTTATGTAACCCTTGAGCATGCGATTCTCGAAGGCCTGTTCCTCGAGTACGGCACGCGCCACATCATGGAAGGAGATCACGCCCAGCAGCATGTCGCCATCCATCACCGGCATGTAACGCTGGTGGCTCTCGATCATGATGGTGCGCAACTCGTCGACTTCCATGCCGGGGTTGGCGATTGCCGGCTTGGCTTCCATCACCTCGATGACCGTGATCTGCGACATGGTCGGCGTCGGCCCCACGCGATTCTCCTGCTGGCGCCGCGCCAGCACCTTGATGATCTCGCGAAAGGTCAGCATGCCCACCAGTTTGCCCGCTTCCATCACCACCACCGAGCCGATATCGTGATCGGCCATGCTGATGACCGCATCGGCCAGCGTGGTCGCGGGCGTCACGGTGTAGAGGGTGCTGCCCTTGATGCGCAGGATTTCCTTGACTTGCATGACCCACCTCCCTTGAGCGCGTTCCATGACGGCCGTGGTGCGCCTGCTGGCGCACACCGTCCCTGCCACCATCGCAGCCTACACCTCTTCCCAGGTCCGATAGCCCATGCCGCTGGCGCTGGCTTCGCGCGCAGCCGCCTGGGCGCGTTCGATCAGTGCGTCCACACTTGAAATCATGGAGTCGAGTGTCGCAATCCCCAGGCTGACGTGCAACTTATGCTCGGCGACACTGCGTTGAATGCGTGCGGCGGCCTTTTCGGCGTACTCGGCCTGGGTGTCGACGCAGACCAGCATGAACTGGGCTTCGCCGGTGCGGCACACCACATCCTGCATGCGGGCGACATCGCGCAGGGCGCGCGCCACAGCGAGGGTGTCGGCACCGCAATCGACGGCGATCACGGATAGCGAACCACCGCGCCTGCGCACCGCGGCCCACTCGCTTTCGACACGCGTCCGGAAATAGCGGGCATTCGGCAACCCGGTCTTGACGTCGATCGCGGCGTTGTGCGACAAGTAGCGGTAGACCGTCGCCAACTCGTTGGCAAAGCGCAGCGCGGTGGCCATTTCCGGCGCTTCCAGGTCGAAGCGAAATTCGACTTTAAGCGCGCGTCCGAGATGCACGCCCCATTCCAGGGCGTGGCGCGCCACGTCGGCGGACAGGGCAAGCAATTCGCCGGGCGCCAGGCCGATGCGTGCTGCGCGCAACAAGGCATCGTTGAGGTTTGCATCCGGATACGGCGAGGCCAGGTTGGCCAGCACCTCGCCCAGACGTACCGCCTGCGCAACCAGTTCAGTGCGTTCAGCGGCCAGCGGGGCCTCCGGGACCACATGGCTGTGGCGGTCCAGCGCCGCCTGCAACTCGGCACCCGGCCCCCAGCTGGCAGGCGCCTGGCGCCACGCCGGCGTCGAATTGAGCCAGGCCGCCAGAAAGACCTCTTCGCCACGCGGCAGCGATATGCGGCTGGCGATGCACTGCGCGGCGATCGCCGCGAGCAGCCCGGAACCTGTGACGTCGGCGCCGGCATCCTCGAGCAAAAGCCCGGCACATACCTGCTGGACGAAACGCAGCCCGAACAAGGGGCGCAGGTCATCGAGCTCGGTACCCGAGCGACGCCCGAGACCAGGCATGGAAACAGTGGCCAGGAGGCGCGCCGCGAAATCGCCATCCTGCTGCAACAAAGCCTTGAGTGAGGCGTCGATGTCCGCCGTGCCCGGCACCAGGGCCAGGATGTCGCGCGCCGCCTGGGAAGTCATGGGCTATCCGCCCCACTCGCTTTCATCATTGCAAGATTCTGTCACAGATGCGGCTGCGTGGGGCGGCAAGAGGCGCGGATGGCTATTGGCCGCGTGCTACCATCCTGCGCGTTTTCCCCTATCGAACCGCCTGCCGCGCGCCGTCAACCGCAGAGCGATCAGGCACCTGCGGACCCATTCCATGGCAAGCCCGAAATATCCCGCCTTCGACACCCTGGCCCTGCATGCCGGCGCCGCCCCCGACCCGACCACCGGGGCGCGGGCGACGCCGATCTACCTGACCACGTCCTACGTGTTCCGTGATTCCGATCATGCCGCCTCGCTGTTCAACATGGAACGCAGCGGGCATGTCTATTCACGCATCTCCAACCCCACCAACGCGGTGCTGGAAGAGCGCATCGCAGCGCTCGAAGGCGGCGTCGCCGGCATCGCGGTTGCCAGTGGCCAGGCCGCGCTTCACCTGGGTCTGGCCACCATTGCCGGCGCCGGCGCGCACGTGGTCGCCTCGCGCGCCCTGTACGGTGGCTCGCACAATCTCCTGCACTACACCATGCGCCGCTTCGGCATCGAGACCACATTCGTCGACCCGCGCGACCTCGACGCCTGGCGCGGCGCCATTCGTCCCGAAACCCGCGTGCTGTTCGGGGAAACGCTCGGCAACCCGGGTCTGGATGTGCTCGACATCCCGCGCATTGCAGCGCTGGCCCACGAAAACCACCTGCCGCTGATGGTGGACAGCACCTTCACCACACCGTGGCTGATGAAACCTTTCGATCTGGGCGCCGACCTGGTCTATCACTCGGCCACCAAGTTCTTAAGCGGCCATGGCACGGTGATCGGCGGCCTGCTGGTCGACGGCGGTACCTTCGACGGGGCCGCGGCCCACGCCGCCACGGGCAGGTTCGCCGAGATCGCCGCACCCTATGACGGCTTCCACGGCATGAATTTCGCCGAGGAGTCGACTGTAGCGCCTTATGCGCTGCGTGCCCGGCGCGAAGGCCTGCGCGACTTCGGTGCCTGCATGAGCCCTTTCTCGGCATTCCAGATACTTCAGGGCCTGGAAACCCTGCCGCTGCGCATGGCGCGGCATGTGGAAAACACCCGCAAGATCGTGGCGTTTCTGGCGGCGCATCCGGCGGTGGCCTCGGTGGCCTACCCGGAATTGCCGGAGCACCCTGACCATGCCCTGGCGAGGACTCTGCTGCCCAGGGGCTGCGGCGCCGTGTTCAGCTTCGCCATCAAGGGCGATCGCGCCGCCGGCATGCGCTTTGTCGAGGCGCTGCAGGTGTTTTCGCACCTGGCCAACGTCGGCGACGCTCGCTCGCTGGTGATTCATCCGGCCTCGACCACGCACTTCCGCGTCCCCACGGCCGACCTTGCGGCATCCGGCATCAAGGAAGGCACGATGCGCCTGTCCATCGGCCTGGAAGATGCGGACGACCTGATCGAAGATCTCGGCCGCGGTCTGCGGGCCGCCAAAAAGGGAGCCTAAGGGCCATGTTCCTGACTGTCGATGGCCGCCAGGCCTACGCCTACACCGGCGGCAAGGCCTTTGATGCCGCGCAACCGGTGGTGATTTTCGTTCACGGCGCACAGCATGATCACAGCGTGTGGGGCCTGCAAAGCCGCTACCTCGCACATCACGGCTACAGCGTGCTGGCGCTCGACCTGCCCGGCCATGGCCGCAGCGCCGGACCGGCGCTGCAGAGCGTCGAGGCCATGGCGCAATGGGTGCTGGCCGTGCTGGGCGCAAGCGGCGCCACGCGCGCTGCCATCGTCGGCCACAGCATGGGTTCGTTGATCGCGCTTGAGGCCGCCGGGGCGGCGCCGCAACAGGTCAGCGGCATCGCGCTGATCGGATCGGCCAATCCGATGGCGGTGTCCGACACTCTCCTCAACGCCACCCGTGACGACGAGCCGTCAGCCCAGGACATGGTCAACATCTGGTCGCACTCCACCTATGCGGCCAAACCCTCGAATCCGGGCCCCGGGTTCTGGATCGTCGGGCAAAACCTGCGCCTGATGCAACGCATCGAACCTGGCGTGATGCATACCGATTTCAGTGCCTGCAACGCCTATGCAGGGGGCGCCGCCCGCGCCGCGCAGGTGCGCTGTCCGACCCTGTTCGTGCTCGGCAACCGCGACGCCATGAACCCGCCGCGCGCCGCGCGCGAGCTGCAGGCCGCCATCAAGGGCCAGCGCACCGTGCTTATCAGCCCGAGCGGGCATAACCTGATGGCTGAGCAGCCTGACGCCGTGCTGGACGCGCTCGCCAATTTCCTGCCAAGCTGCATTTGAGTAGACGGCGTGCCCGCAGCGCTTGCGCCCGAAGCTTGGCTGCGCTTGTGTCCCCGCCCGATTCGGGCGTAGCATCGGAAAAGGGCAGCGGCGTAGCTATCATTTGCCAGTTGCTGGAACGATCCATGCGGTACTTTGGCAAGAGGCTTGCCGGCGCTGGCCCCTGGCGACGCTCAGGTGGCAATGGTATTCATGCAGCCCCTTGCCAAAGCTCTGATTCGAATGGTGTTTTCTGGAGGAACTTCTGGTGCAAAAATTCCTTGCCTTTCTTGCAGCCACCTGCCTGTCGGCGGTCACCATCGCGGCCACGCCGGCTGCATCCAGCAGCCCGCAACGCAACTTAGCGGCGGCTGCGGCCACCCCGGAAGGCGAACAGGCAGCGCGCGCTGTTCTCGAAGCGCTCGCTGCGGTGGTACGCGTCAAGGTCAGCGCGATCGCCGATGCCCGTTCGTTGCGTACTCTGGGCCGCGAGCGCGAAGGCAGCGGCATCGTGCTGGCGCCATCGGGCATGGTGCTCACCATCGGCTACCTGATTCTCGAAGCGGAATCGATCGAGTTGACCGATGTCAACGGCAAGACGGTCACCGGCAGCATCGCCGCCTATGACCATGCCAGCGGCTTCGGGTTGGTCAGGCCAACCGTGCCGCTGGCCGTCACCGGCGCCGCCCTGGGCACCTCGAAGGATGTCGCCGAGACTGAAAGGCTGATTTTCGCCACCCATGGCGGCAAGGAAAACGCTTCCCTGGCAACGGTCGCCTCCAAACGCCGCTTCGCCGGCTACTGGGAATACCTGATCGATGATGCGATCTTCACCGTGCCGCCACGCGGCGACCATTCGGGTGCGGCACTGATCAACCGCGAGGGCAAGCTAGTCGGCATCGGCTCCCTGATCGTGGCCGACGCGGCCGTACCCAACCGGCGCTTCCCCGGCAACATGTTCGTACCGATCGACCTGGTCAAGCCGATCCTCAGCAGCATCGCCGCCAACGGCCGCGCCAGCGAGACGCAGCGCCCGTGGATCGGCCTGTCGACCCAGGAGGTTGAAGGTCGCCTGTTCGTGATCCGGGTGCAGGAAGAC
Source organism: Burkholderiales bacterium (assembly GCA_040382235.1). Classification (GTDB taxonomy): domain Bacteria; phylum Pseudomonadota; class Gammaproteobacteria; order Burkholderiales; family JAEUOS01; genus JAEUOS01. The sequence goes on along the minus strand of JBEIFV010000039.1, from coordinate 4,365 downwards.
AGTCCGGCAGCCGCGGCGGGACTTCGAGTCGGCGACATCATCGTCTCGATCGGCGGCGAGAAAGTCGCTACGCTGGAAGAGTTTTACGGCAAGTTGTGGTCCGCCGGGCGGCCTGGAACGGCGATCCGGCTCAACGTGCTGCAAGGTGCCAACCTGCGCGATGTCGACGTCAAATCGATTGATCGCCAGCAGTACATGCGCGCGCGCCCCAGTCTTTAGGACCGGCTGCTGGTGGTGAGGCCGGCGGCATGCGCACCGCGCGCCCCGCTTCGTTCAGGCGCTCCCACATGGCGTCCGGCGCAGGATCGAACAGCAGTTCGCCCACGATTGGCCGCGGGATCCAGAAGCCGCCTTTGATTTCCCGCGCGAGCTGCCCGTCGCCCCAGCCGGAATAGCCGCGGAACAGCTTGCGGCGGCCGACGCCGGCGGCGCTGAACAAACGCCGTACCGCCGCGCTGCCGGCGGCCAACTGTATGCCGTCGGCCAACGCAAATGCGCCATCAACCGCGCCACTGCCTTCGGCCAACGCGAAAAAAGACTGTGGCGCAAGCGGCCCGCCGAGAAACACGCGCGCGCCCTGGGCACCGGCATCCGGGCCGGCCAAATCCGGTGGTGGCGCGGCAGCGCCCGGCCGATTGAGGATCAGGCCGATGGTGTTGCCGTCCGGCGCCTGCGCCACCACCACCACGCTGCGCTCGAACATCGAGCCCTTGAGGTGCTGCGTGGCTACCAGAAGCGCCGCACGCGGCGCACCCTCCTGCGCCATCGCGGTACGCTTGAACCCGGCACCCAGCATGACTGCCAGCACGCCTTGGCACGCCAGCCGGCGCCGTGGCGCCGCACCCATGACATCCGGTTTATGCGGTACCCTTTTACTCATGGCGCAAGACAATGACCTGTTCAAGACCACGCGCATGGCGCTTCTGCGCGGTGTCAACCCGAATTACATCGCCGGACAGGAAATCTTCCTGCAGCGGGACGTACAGGGTTTCCCCAAGGGTTCGCATGGCAGGATCGTCAGCATCCAGGCCGGGCGCCCTGGCGAGCACCGCTACCTGTTGCTGATCGGCCGCGAAAAATTCTGGGCGTTCGAGGCCGATCTGCGCCCCACCCCGCCCGGCGATGCGCCGCTTTCGACCGGACCGGACGGCACGCTTTCGATTACCCAGCGCCTGCAGTCGATGTCGCGGTCGCAGCGCATGGCGGCCCTGGGCTTGGATGAAACGCGGCGCCTGGGCGACATGGCGGCCACCCGGCGCATGCACACGCTGACACCTGAGCAGCGCATGGCCGAATTGCTCAAGACCAATCGCAGCCAGACGCTGGCCAGCACGCCGGCGCCATCCGCAGGGGACAGCTCCGGTGCCGCCACCAAGCCCGAACCCCTGCCCGCAGAGCCGCCGCCAGCTGTCGGCAAGACCTGAGCTCACGGCTTGCCACCGGATTGGCGCGCGCGCGCCGCCCAGGTCAGCATGCCGCGCAGAATCTTCACCTCTTCGTGTTCGAGGCGCGCGCGCGCGGCCAGGCGGCGCAGGCGCGGCATCAGGCGCTTCGGATTGGCCGGGTCGTGAAAGCCGATGTCCGCCAACGCGCGTTCGGCGTGCGCGAACAACTGCTCGAGTTCGCTTCCGGTAGCCGGCGGATCGACATCGCCAGCCGGGCCGGGTATGGCCGCGCCCATCGCCATGCGCAACTCGTAGGCGAATACCTGCACCGCAGCCGCCAGGTTGAGCGATGAAAAATGCGGATTGACCGGAATGTGCGCCAGTGCATGGCAGCGCCGCAAGTCGTCATTGGACAATCCGGAGGTCTCGTTGCCGAACACCACCGCCACCGGCCCGCGCGCGGCCTCGCGCATCAGGGCTTGCGCCGCGCCGCGCGCATCGAACACCTCGGGCCCCATGTCACGCGGACGTGCAGTGGCTGCCACCGCATAGATGCAGTCGGCCAGCACCAAATCGAGCGACTCCACCCAAGTCGCGGCTGCCAGCAGGTCGTCCGCGCCGGCCGCCATGGCGTGCGCGGTGGCATCCAGCTGGCAGCGCGGCGCCACCAGCGCCAAAGCCTGCATGCCCATGGTCTTGATCGCGCGCGCCGCCGCGCCGACGTTGCCGGGATGGCTGGTTTCGATCAGCACGAAGCGGATGTTGGCAAGCGGGTCGGGAGCTACGTGCATGGTCGGCTAAAATCGTCGTCTTTGTGGAACAACAAGCCGCTTGCGGCACAAGGCCTTCAACATGCACCCGATGCTCAACACGGCGGTGAAAGCCGCGCGCAAGGCCGGCAACATCATCAGTCGCGCCTCGCGCGATGTCGACCTGCTCAAGGTGGAATCGAAACGCCAGAACGATTTCGTCACCGAAGTCGACCGCGCGGCCGAAGCCGCAATCATCGCGGTTCTTAACGAAGCCTACCCCAATCATTCGATTCTCGCCGAGGAGTCCGGCGCCGCCAAGGGTTCGCAGGGCGAGTTCGTATGGATCATCGATCCGCTCGACGGCACCACCAATTTCATCCATGGCGTGCCGCAGTTCGCGGTATCGATCGGGTTGAAGCACAAGGGCGTGATGACCCAGGGCGTGGTGTTCGATCCGGTCAAGAACGAGCTCTTCACCGCCACCCGCGGCGCCGGCGCCTACCTGAACGACAAGCGCATGCGCGTAGGCAAGCGCGACCGCATCGGCGATGCGCTGATCGGCACCGGCTTCCCGTTCTCCAAGATCGACCTGCTGGAGCGTTACATCGAGATGTTTCGCAAGGTCACGCTCAACTGCGCCGGCATCCGGCGCCCGGGCGCGGCAGCGCTTGATCTGGCTTACGTGGCGGCGGGCCGTTTCGACGGGTTTTGGGAGATGGGCCTGGCGCCCTGGGACATGGCCGCAGGCGCGCTTCTGGTACAGGAAGCCGGCGGATTGGTGGGCGGCTTCAGCGGCGATGGCGACTATCTCGAAAGCGGTGAGATCGTGGCGGGCAGTCCCAAGGTTTTCGCCCAGTTGCTGGCCCTGGTAGGGTCCGTATAGGCAGGCCGTGTCGCTGCGCACGCTGTTTGGCTGGGCCGACAAGCCGCCGCGCCCCTCGGCACTGGAGGCCGCGACCGCGGCGCAGCTCGAAGCGGGCATGGGCCACTACGAAAGCGGCGATTTGCTTGCGGCCGAACGCGCATTTTGCAGCGTGCTTGCGGCCGCCCCCGAACATGCGCATGCGCTGAGCCTCCTGGCCGTGGTCCGGCTGGCGCAAGAGCGGGCACCGGACGCCGAGGCGCTGCTGCGCCGCGCCATCGCCCTGGACGCCTCGCCCCACCTTTCCTGGTTCAACCTGGGCAACGCGCTGGCGGCGCAGTCACAGGTGTGCGCCGCCGCCGACGCCTTCGAGGCTGCGGCGGCGCGCGCACCCGAACATTTCCCCGCCCTCTTCAATCTCGGCCGCGCGCGTCTTGAACTGCGCCAGTTCGACGCCGCCATCGGCGCCGGCCGGCGTTTCGCGAGGCTGCGCCCCGACGACGCCTCGGCGCTCACCGAGTTGGGCACCATGCATTACCGCAAGGCTGAAGCAACGCTCCTGATAGCCGAGTTCGACGCGGCGATCGACCTGTTCCGCCAAGCCCTGGTTTTGCCCCATGTTCCGCCGGCCACGCTTCACAACGCCCGCCTGTTCCTGGGCGACGCCCTGAGCCGGCGCGGACGCCATACCGAGGCCCTGGTGCTGTTCCGGCAGTTGCACGCGATGGCCCCCACTGAACTCGACGCCAACATCAATCTGGCGAACTGCCTCAACTCGCTGGGCCGCATGCGCGATGCCGCCCTGCACTACGAAACCGTGGTGCGCCTGTATCCCGGGCACCTGCCGGCGGTTTCCTCGGCCATCAGCGCCATCGACTACGACCATCGCCTGAGCGCCGTCGACAACACCGCCAGGCGCGCCAGCCTGATGCGCCGGTTTGCCGGTGCCGGGCGCTACCAGACCTGGGCCAACACGCGCGACCCCGAACGCCGCCTGCGCCTGGGTTACATCTCGCCCGACTACCGCGAGCATGTGGCAATGACGCTTTTTGCGGGCGTGCTGGCCGAACACGACCGCGTCAATTTCGAGATTTACGCCTATGACGCCACCGCGTTTCGCGATGCCCGCAATCGCGCCCTGCGGGGAAGCGTCGATCATTGGCGCGAAATCGACAGCTTGAGCACCACGGCCGCCGCCGAACTGATCCGTACCGACGGCATCGACTTGCTGGTTGATCTGGCCGGCCACACCGCCGGTAATCGCCTGATGGTGCTGGCGCGCAAACCGGCGCCGGTACAGGTCAGCTGGCTCGCCTATCCAGGCTCGACCGGCCTGGCGGAAATCGACTACATCGTAAGCGACCCC